>JBAZHQ010000131.1:0-8754 GCA_041652235.1 Opitutaceae bacterium
GGCAACGTTCACGCACCCTTCCCCAAATGCACCGCCGCATGGCAGCAAAGCCCCAGCGCGCTATTGCCTTGCTCGTTGAGGGGTGGAATTAGAATGAATCAGCCCTGGACCTGGCTGCGGGACGCCCATTCTGACTCCTAACTCCTAGATTCTAACTTCTTCTTCTAATATTTCCGCACCACGGTTGCTCCGGTGGCATCCTTGAAGGTGATGGTTTTCTTTTCCACATCGATGCTCTCGAAAGAGATTCCCAGCGATTTGTCGGCGATCTCACCTGCCTGGAGGGTGCGGCCGTTCATGAGAATGCGGGGAGGCGTTCCCTGAAACACTCCCTTGATAACCGTATCGGCGACGAAACGCTTAAAGGCGGAGCTGGCCTGGGGAGCGGGCGGCGCCTCCTTGACGGGCTGGCGCACAGGCAAGGCGGGTGCAGTGAGCGCGGGAGTTGCCGACTGTACTGTCAGCTGCTCCGTGCGGGGAGTGTCGGCGGTGCCGGATACGGCTGGCTCGGTGGCCGGGACAGGCTGGGCTGAGGGCGACGGACTCTGAGTCGCAGGCATCGCAATTGAGGGCGGTGTTGCCGGTGCCTGTAAGGGCTGTTGCTGAGGGGCAGCTTGCCCAGCGGTGACTTGTGGCGTGGGTGCTGGGGGTGCTGGCTGGGCGGGAGTCCCCTGGGCGGGTGCGTCCGTGCCGTTCACCACGGTATCGACGCGCACCTGAGCGCTCTCGCGGCGGGCGGCGACGAGATTCTCAGTGCGATCAATAGGGGTCCTCAGCGAGGTTGTGCCGGGAGATGAGGGAGCCGGTTGGAGAAGGGGAGCTTGGCTGGGCTCGGCTGGTTTGGGAGTGACCGCGTCCCTCATTACCCTCTGCGCGGCTGTCTCTGGTTTCTTGACCGCAGTGGATGCCATCTTGGGTGGTGGCGGCGGTTTGGCGGCGAAGAAAGTAAACCAGACGGTAAAGAATCCGGCGACGATCAGAATGAGCGCTACTACGAACGTGACCACCAAACCGAGTTTGTAGCCCTTTTGTTCCTTGGGAGGACTGACCGCCGGCGGAGGTTCGGGCATGGGCATCTCACCCTCGGGCGCGAGAATGTGTGGCACCTTGTGAGGGATGGCCGGCGGGGGCGGCGGAATAGGCGGCGGAGGCGGCGCCTCTGGCTCTTCGGGCGCGGGCGGGGTGGGCGTCGCGACGTTCTCGGTGGGAAGGGGGGGCTTCGGCTTTAGTTTGAATTTAGCAGCAGGCTCCGCGGGAGCGCTCGTAGTCGGGGGAAGAGAAATTTCGGGTGGAGGTTCCGGGGTTGGGACAGGAGCAGCAGGAAGGGAGGAGACCGGCGGGGTGGTGACTGCTGGAGGTTCGGGGGCGGGTGGAGGTTCAGGAACAGGCTCAGCGGGGGTGACGGCAGCTTCCGTGCTAGGTTCCAGATTGAGCCGTGGCTTTAGGCGCACCTTTGTCTCTGGTGCGCCGGGAGCAAGCGCGGGAGTGGGAGAGAGAGTTGAGGTGGATGCAGACGGCTGGGGGGCAGAGGCTTCCGCCGGAGCGGTGGGCTTTGGGCGAAGCTTTAACCTGATGCCTGTCTCGGAAGAGCCGGGAGCGTCGGGAGCCGCTTTCGGTTGAGGGGTTTCCGGCTTGGCCTGGGCGGGCGCAGGCGAGGTTGCCGCCTCGTTTTCCGGACGAAGACGTGGCTTAAGTCGCAACGCAGGAGGCTGGGGCTCGTCGCTCATGTTCCGCCAATAAACAGGGTTTTATGTCCGGGGAGAATGCAAAAAGTTGGGCTCGCCTGGCTGATTTGCATGTCCACACTTGCCCACTTGCTGCCCTGTCAGGGGCTTTTCCGCCGCAGCGGGGCATCAACCGATCACGATTCAAGCATGACCACTCGCATCTTTTTCGCACTTCTAGCAGTCTCCTTAGTCTTTGCCGGCACTGCATGTCGCAGTCACAAAAAGGGGAAAATGAGCAACACGCCGGTCGCCGAGATGGAAGCCGGTTTCAAGCAACGCTGGGTGGACAAGCGCTCGGCTGAACTCGCTGCTTTCGGTGTTGCCGCTGACGCGGCCCGCGAACAGGCCGCTCGTGAATTCAGGACGCAGTTCGAGTATATCAGTTCCCAAAAGTAGGAATCAGGCAGTCGCCGCGAGCCCGTTCGGATGTGACGAATCGGCTCGGCAAGGCGGCATTCAGATGTTGTTCTCTTCGCCATGCAGAAAACCTTGATAGCGATCCGCGCGGTCTTCGTTGTTCTGTGCGCCGCCGCAGGCTGGCTGGTGTGCTATTCCATCGAGGAATGGGATGCCCACCGGGCTTTTGCCGCAACGATTGGGCTTTTGATCGGCATCCTTGTCGTGCTTGTGGACGTGTTGCTCAAGGGATTTTCCCTCCGCGGGCTCTCGGCTATGTCCTTCGGGCTCTGCATCGGATCGCTCATTGCGTATCTGATTGGCGCTTCGCCGCTTTTCGCCGCGGGCGATCCGGAGATTATCCATCTGGTGCGCCTGGCGCTTTTTGTCATCACCACCTACCTGTGCACAGTCATCGCGCTGCGGGGGAAGGACGAGTTCAACCTGGTGATTCCCTATGTGCGCTTTGTGCCGCATGACGTAGATGTGCCTCTCGTCGTGGTGGACACCAGCGCCCTGATAGACGGACGCATCTCCCGTGTGTGCGAGAGCGGGTTTCTCACGTCGGCCCTGGTGATTCCGAAGTTTGTGCTGCAGGAACTGCAGGCGGTCGCGGATTCCAGCGATCCTCATAAGCAGGCGCGCGGACGGCGCGGGCTGGAGGTGCTCAACGAACTCCGCCGCATCAAGCTCATCGATATTCGCATCGTGGAGAGCGAAGTTTCCAAGCGCCAGGATGTGGACGCGAAGCTGGTCTTCCTCGCGCAATCGATGAAGGCCAAGTTGCTGACCACGGACTATAATCTTGCGAAGATGGCCGAGTTTCACGGTGTCGCCTGGTTGAATCTCAGCCAGCTCTCCAAGGCCCTCCGGCCGGAAGTCATGGTCGGCGAGACGCTGGAACTCGAACTCGTGCGCGTCGGCAAGGAGGAAGGCCAGGGAGTGGGTTATCTGCCGGACGGGTCCATGGTGGTCGTGAATCAATCCCGTCCCTTCCTGGGAAAGAAAGTGGAGGTGGAAATCGCGAGCGTGCTTCCCTCCGCAGGCGGCAAGATGATCTTCGCCCGGCTGATGAGAGTGCTGGACTGAGGCTGAATAGAATCGAGGAGCTAGGAGGAGACGGCCGAGAACAACAAACCATCGGAACGCAAGGTCGTTCCGCTACACTCGGCGTTCAGGTTGCGGGACGCCCATTCTAACTCCTAACTTCTAAATTCTAGATTCCTTACTCTTCAAGGACTCGTCTTGCCGGCTTGGCGATGAATCGCCAGCCTCCTCGCGCCGTCGCCATTCCATGCCTGAGGATCCCACAACCACTCCCCAACTTACAGCCTCCTCGCACCGGGGCGGAGTTCTCTCGTGGAGCTTCCTCTTCAGTCATAAGTGGCACTTGGCGGTGGCGTTTTGCGTGGCGGCTTTCCTCATTCAAATCGCCTCGCTGTATTCTCCGGCGACAGGCTTCACCAGTCTCATCGCCATCGGCGACAAGGCGCAGATTGGGCGCAGCCTTCGCGAAACGGAACCCTACATCTACCGCAAGAGCTTCGGATACGATGGACAGGCCTATGTGCAGATCGCGCTGCATCCTCTCCTCGAAATCCTGAACTCAGCTCCTGCATCGACAATCTGCCCTACCGTGCCCGTCGCATCCTGCTCCCCTGGGCGGCCTGGATCTGCGGCCTGGGTAAGCCTTTCTGGGTGGTGCAGGCTTATGCCTTCCTCAATGTCGTCACCTGGCTCGCCACGGGATGGGTGCTGCTGAGATGGCTCCCCCCGAGGGGTGGCGACGGTTTTTTCCGCTGGGCAGCCGTGATGTTTTCGCACGGCTTGATACTGAGCGTTCGCGGCGCTCTGCCCGATGGGCCCAGCCTGTTGCTTTTGCTCCTCGGTGTGGCATGCCTTGAGAAAAGCAGGAGGGGCAGCGCCATCGGTTTCTTCGCGGCTTCCATTCTTTGCCGCGAAACCCTTGTCCTGGGCGCGGCGGCAAGCGTGATCGAGCCTTCTGCCCGGCGCTGGCCGGACCTCCGCAGGATCGTGGTGTCGCTGGTCCTCATGATTCTGCCCTTCGTTCTCTGGCTCGCCTACGTAAAGTTGAAGACGGAAGCGACTGGCGAAGCGGGTAGCCGCAACTTCGAGGTTCCGCTTACGGCCTTTTTTCAGAAATGCCTGCTGCTAGTCGGCGATGCATCCCCGTCCAATTTCAACTCCTGGGCCTACATGGCCGCCGTCCTGGCTGTTATTGCGATCACCATACAGTTTGGATTCTTCGCGTTTCGCTGGCGTTTGCAGGATCATTGGTGGCGCATTGGCGCCAGTTTCGCAGGCCTCATGACTGTCCTTGGCATGGCGGTATGGGAGGGATATCCGGGAGCTTTCATGCGCGTGCTGCTGCCGATGACGGTGGCCTTCAATATCGCGGTCCCCCGCGGTCGGCGATGGCTGCCCCTTCTGATCGTCGGAAACCTCGGGGTTTTTGGAGGCATCCAGGAGCTTGCGAAACCACTCGCAGATTTTTGCAGATGGGAAGGCGATAGAAGAGTCATCTCCTCGATCACGATGAACCTTGGAGAAGGCTGGAACGAACCGGAGGCAGGCAACGGCCACCGCTGGAGCTGGTGCGCTCAGCAGGGCGAACTGCTGTTCGAGAATCATACGGGAGCGCCGGTGCAGGTCGGGATCTCAGCGACCATTGCCTGCGACAGCCCGCGCGTCGTGACGCTTGAGGGCCCATCGGGAATTCTCTGGGATGGCGGCCTCATCGCGAAAAAAGCGACTTTGCAGATCGGTACTCTTATTCTTCCACCTGGTCGCTCCACGCTGCGTTTTTCGAGCGACCGCGCGGCGCAGCAAGGGCCGGGCAGCGACACCCGCCTGATGGCGTTCGCGGTGATGGATTTTACCATGAAGGTCGAGCCGGTCCTCGATCGGACTGTCGAACCGTAGTGCTCTGCTGGCCAGCAGAGCACACGGTGGCGGCTGAGCCGGTTCTCGGTCGGACAGTCGGACGGTGGTACTGGAGTCCGCCTCGGTCGGTCGTTTTCTTTTGCGATTTGCACGCTGCGGACCTTGGGCATAGTTTTTCCCCATGAACTTCCAGGACCTCTCAGAGCAGCAGATTCTGGCGCTTGCGATCTCGGCGGAGGAGGAGGATGGCAGGATCTACTCTGATTTTGCCGAGGCGCTGCGCGGCGGATATCCGGCAACAGCCGAGTTGTTCAGCAAAATGGCTGAGGAAGAGTCGGGACACCGGCATCGGCTGATCGATCTCTATCGCGTCCGGTTCGGAGAGCACATTCCACTAATCCGGCGCGAGGACGTCCGCGGTTTCTATACGCGGCAGAAACGGCTGTTCGGCCTGGGCATCCGTCCGGAGCGCGCCCGCGCCGAAGCGGCTCAGATGGAAGTCCAGTCGCGAAACTTTTATCACAACGCCGCTCTGATCGCACGCGATGCCGCGATCCGCCAATTGCTGGGCGATCTCGCCGCCGAGGAGAGCAGACACGAATCGTTGGCTGAAGGGATCAATGCGCAACAGGCGAAGGAGGGCCAGATCGCAGAAGAACACGATTCCGCGCACCGCTCGTTTGTTCTACGGATCGTCCAACCCGGTCTTGCCGGGCTGATGGACGGCTCTGTCTCGACGCTTGCTCCCCTGTTTGCCGCCGCTTTCGCCACGGGCAGCACCGCGGAAACGTTTCGCGTGGGTCTCGCCGCCTCCGTGGGAGCGGGTATCAGCATGGGATTTGCCGAGGCGCTTTCCGATGACGGCAAAATCAGCGGTCGTGGGGGACCCTTGCTCCGTGGCACGGTATGCGGGTTGATGACCACCTTTGGCGGCATTGGGCACACCCTGCCGTATTTGATCAACAACTTCCAAATCGCGACCGGCATCGCCATTGCCGTCGTGCTGGTCGAACTCGCCGCGATCTCCTGGATTCGCTGGAAATACATGGATACCTCGCCCCTGGCTGCGACCACGCAGGTGGCGGTCGGCGGCGCGCTGGTGTTCGCCGCAGGCTGGCTGATCGGCGTAAGCTGAGCCGATCCGTTCTGGTCGGGCTTATCTCCTCAAGATAAGCGCACTCACGCCACCTGTCCGTACAGATACTTCTGGAAACCGGTGAAGGTCTTTTTGATGTTCTCCGGCTGGCCGAGGTCGGCGAGGGCATCGGGGATGGAGTCGTGGTACTTGAGCTTCAGCAAGGGTGTGAGCTTCTCCTGATCGAGCTCTTCCACCCCGACGGTCACGTAGTGCGAGAGGACGAAATCGAGGAAGCCCGCCGCCTTCAGCGCGGGGTCGATATGTTCGGCTCTGGTCTCGGCTTCGTTCATGGAACGGTCAAATCAAAGAGACATTACGCCATTCACAAAACGCCTGAAGCTTTCAGAACTGTTGCGGGGAGCGTCCATGTGTCTTGCAACATTCCGAGCGACCTCAATCTTGGCAATTCCACCCTGATAGTAACCTGCGCGCTGCAAAATACGCTCCAACGCCTCCCATGTGCCACCGGCCACAGCATCAGGATTGCGATATTGAACCTTGCTTGCGAAGCTCGGCTTCACCCTTGGATAGGCGGCATTGAGAGCTTGGGGATCGCCGAGAAACCATGCCTCCAATTCCTCCACGGCAATCCGGTTTAGCACAGCGAACGATCCATTCCTGGCGCGGGTTTTTGTCATCAGCCCCGCCTCAGAGGCGGCGCGCTCAAGTCTGATTTTTAGTTCACGGCAATCTTCCCGGTCTTCATCGATCAGGACCACAATCTTCCAATCGTCCGGTATCCACGAACTGTAGCCCTTAAGGCGCTTCTGCAGATTTGCCAGCAGATCGGACTTCCCTTGGAAAACAATTGGATTCCACGAAGCATCCGGCGGCGTGATCTTTGGCATGAATTCCTTGAGAAATGCCTCAGCCGAAGGCTCTTCAAGAATCAGTTCGATATGCATGGCTCAGCGCGAGCTTGATTTCTTGAGGGTGCTTCTAGGAGCCCCTGAATTTGTCAACGGATCGCCTACCTCGAAGTGACCTTCCATCCAGAGATGCCCGAGCAAGGCTCCCTGCGTCATAAATTCCTGGATACCCTGCATCTCCGATGCCCGCCTTGCCTGGGTGAATCCTTCCTCGGTGCGGTAAAGCACCCAGGTCTCTTTGGCGCGCAGCGCATTTACGAAGAATGGCGAATGCGTCGTCACCATCAATTGGGATGCGGAAGCGGCGCTCCGGCATTCTTCCGCCAGCTCTGGCAGCAGGCGCGGGTGGAGCTGGTTTTCGGGCTCCTCGATTCCAATCAATTGCGGAGGTTCCGGATCATGCAGCAGTGTCAGGTAAGCCAGCATTTTCAGCGTCCCGTCCGAGGCGAACTTCGCCATTACCGGCTTCTCGAATGGAGCATCTTTCACCTGCAGCAGAAGCCTTCCGTCCGGCATCACCTCCGCTTCCACTTTCTCCAATCTTGGAACCCGCTCCGTCAGTTTTCTGAGTATCAATTTGAGCCGGTCTTCATGTTGTTCCTTCAGGTACTGCACTACATTCGGCAGGTTATCCCCCGTCGTGCTCAGCCGCTCCTGGGGTCCTGCCTCAGGTACGCCGCGTGTGTTGTCAGCGGTCAGGTAGGACAGATACCATCCGGTGATGAATCGCCGCAGCGCCCCAACGCGGGGATGCTTGGCCAGCTGGCCCAATGTGTTAACCGCTAAAAGTTCACGAGAGTCTAGTGTTTCTACGGCGCGTGTGTCTTCTTCATCCGGCATCTCGCCTGTCACCACTTCACCGGTTCCCGGCGCGTCACGACCGAAGTCGAGGAAGTTGAAGGGTCTGCCGTGCGATCCGCGTTTCCAGCTCAGAAATTCCCGCGCCACAAAGGGCCCTTTCACGTCCTCCTTGATCTCCAAATGGTAGGTGATTAACGGGCTTTTCTCTTTCTCTCGGTACTTCACCTCGAAGGTGATCGGGCCTTCCGAACCGCGGGTGCGCAATTCCTTGAAACGTCCGCGCTTATCCCAGGCCTTGCGCAGTCCGGTTTGAAAGCTCTCGGAAAGGAACGCAAAGGCGTCGAAGATGGTGGACTTGCCGCTGCCGTTCGGACCAAGAAAGACCGTCAGAGGCGTCAAATCCTTGAATTCGATGTTCCGCAGAGCGCGGTAATTTTGCACCCGCAGGTATTCGATGTGAGGCCGGTCCGTAGAGCGTGTTTTCATGGATGAATCGCTTTTGATACTCGGGACAATATGGGGCAAACTGATGTGGTGTGGCTTTGTGGGCAAGGAATCCTAGCGAGCTATCCGGAATTTCCGGATAGGTATCTCCGACCATAGAGCGAACTGTTGCGTCAGATCCTGTGCTCCCTCCCTGCGAACATGTAAGTAATCCTTACACGTTGCTGCCTCGTGCGGCCATCCTCCTGTCTGGTAGAGGATGAGAGAGGAGGATGGCTGGTGAGGAGTTCCTTCGGGCATTGTGGGGTTGGGTATGCTTTCGTGCTTTTAGTGGTTAAGGAAACTGTCTGTTAGGAGGAGGAGGAACCACGAAAGGGCACGGCGCGGCGGGGCCGCAACCAAAGAGGACAGATGCCAGAAGCCGGAAGCCAGAGTCAGCAGGGAAGTCGGAGGTCGGAGATCGGAGGTCGGCGTC
>JBAZHQ010000131.1:8764-10429 GCA_041652235.1 Opitutaceae bacterium
CGTCACTGCGCGAGAATGGATTGGATGGTTGGGGATCGGTTCTGTCCGTCTCGGATTTCCTCTCAGCCTGAGATGAATTGTAAATACTGTAGTACGAAATGGCACGAAAAAGAAAGGAGGCGGGGCGATCAGAGTTCTCCGGAGAAGGCCTGGTGCAGCAGCGACTTTTTCAAGGCCTCCAGCGCGGCGAGCTTGCGCTCGTAGAGGGAGGCGAGGCGTTGGGTTTCGGCGGAGAGTGATTCGAGGACGGTGACGATTTGTTGCTGCTCCGGCAAAGACGTGGGGAATGAAATCAGCAATGGCTCAATGCTGTAGTTGTTGATCTGGGGAATGGAGGAGCCGTTGTTGATTTTTCTCATATCTACGCCGAGAAAATAATAGAATAAGAACTCTGGGAGCAGGCAGGTCTTCGGTGTGACCCCCATAATGTTCAAATCGGCACAGATGATGCGAGTGGTGAGCCTCTTCTTATTGGTCAAAATGGAGCCACCTCGTTTTGGGAATATGGTGGTTCCTGCTGGCAGAAGGTTGCTCTTATTTACGTCAGCAGAATCGACGTAACGAATAGAGCCAGTGATACCATTCGCATTCTCAGGAAGATTCATGTCGGCCACCTTGAGGTATGGGATCTCACCCAAAGGTTTTTCTATCTCCTTCGGCAAGGTTGTACCGCTCCTCAGTACACATGTTTCTCCAAGTGTTCTTTCCACCCACCCAGGTCCGCGCTGAGAAAAGACAGATTGGAGGTGGCTTTCGAAGAGGGCGCGGGCGTTTTGGAGGTTCCTTTCGGCGTTGGCTTTTGCGGTGGCGATGCCCTCAAACGCTTTGTCGAGGATGCCGACGATGCGGTGCTGTTCGGGGAGTGGGGGAATGAGAAACTCAATGTCGAGAACCTGACGCGAAGATAAGTGCTTTACCGTAGTGTAGCCGGTCACGTCCTCAATCGCCTTAAGGTGACTATTGACGCCATAAAACAGAAAGCGCGGCGACAAGACAGAATCGAAATTCTGTAACCGGCAAACTCGCTGGTTTAGAAGTGCTGGCTTCCCTTTCCATTCGTAGCATCCGAACTCACCCTTTGCTGGAAGTCAGAGAGCGAAAAACATCAGACTCGTTCGAAGCGATGGGGGATTGTCCGTCTCCGCCCTACGGGACTGCAGTTTACCCGTCGGAGCCTTGTATAAAGGAGGGCGTGGCAGCTTTCGAAGCGTCGGTTTCTAAAGGATGGCCGAGCTCAGGGTAGTTTCGAAGCGTAAGGTCCGCCTTCGCAACGTCGCTTGTGGCGCCGTTGGCTACGGCGGGACACCTTTCGAATTTCGAAAGGTGGTGGACCAGGTCGGACTTAAACCGGCGACCTCCTCGTTGCGAACGAGGCGCTCTATCAGCTGAGCTACTGGCCCATTGGCAGTGGGAGGTCGTTTGTGGGCAAGTCGCGTGTCCGAGTAAACACCATTTTTCAAGTTGGCGTTGTGCCTCTTAAATAGGCGCACTTTTCCCGAGCTTCTTTGTAGAGTTGCAGGAAGGCAAAAACAGGTTCCCTGAGGGTCAGCGCCGATTCTCCATCTAAGCTAAGTGATTGAATAGGATGAGGCGCATCGAATTTCCGGGACATTTCTGGGAAAACTTTCCAAGCTTTGCGCGATGATCCCGCCAAGTCCGTCGCCG
>JBAZHQ010000132.1:0-10421 GCA_041652235.1 Opitutaceae bacterium
GCCGTCGCCGTGGACGACGATCTCTCCGTCGCGGCGGATGCGGTCGATAAGCGTGAAGTCATCCCAGCCGCCGATGGCGACGGGCCAGACGGTCTCGTAGGTGAGGGAAGGGCGGACGATGATGGCGGGAAAATCGCGTTCGCGATAGGCGCGGGTGCAGGCCTCCTCACAGGCGATCTTGTCGCGGGAGTAGTCCCAGTAGGGATTTTTGAGCGGGTGCGATTCCGTGACGAAGGGGTGGCGCAGCGGCTTCTCGTAGGCGGAGGCGGAACTGATGAAGAAGTACTGGGAGCAACGGCCGGAGAAGAGGCGGACGTCGCGCTCGATATCGTCGGGCTTGAAGGCGATGAAGTTTGCGACGGCGTCGAAAGTGCGGTCGCCGAGGGCGGCGCGCACAGAGGTTTCGTCCTGGATGTTGCCGATCAGCGATGTGGCCCCGTGGATGCCGTGGGCGGCGAGGTCGCGATTGCCGCGGTTGAGAATGAAGACCTCGTGCCCCTGGACGAGGGCGAGCCGCACACAGGCGGCGCTGATGTTGCCTGTTCCGCCGATGAAAAGGAGTTTCATAGTTTATTCTAGGCTAATTGCATAATTGAAATCTTTCCAGTCCTAGATTGATCATTTCATTGTGCCATTTGACTATTACACCGCGTCTCAGCGTCTCTGCGCGAGAATGGATCGAAGTCCTTCTTCATTACTTGCCATACTACGGTGTTTTCAAATCCTCGCGGCCTGAGAGGAATCCCAAAGCTATCGGTATTGTTGCCTCGTGGGTTTTCCCGATAGCAGAAAGCCGATCGCCGACAGCCATGATCGATCCGACTGGTCTGACTTATGGCCTAAAGCTTCAAACTTACAGCCACCTCTTTGGTTGCGGCTCCGCCGCGCTAGGCCTTTTGTCTGACGTCGCTGCGTTCGGCAGCGGCGTTCACTGCGGATTGCAGATTGATATCGCGGGCTGAAACATGCAGCGTGCGCTGGAAACCCGCCGATGGCGGGTTTGCGACATGAGCATGCAGCAGCAACAGGATCTGTTCGGGCTCTTCGCGCCGCAGGCGGGCGTGCATCTTGCTCCGCCGTCGTCGCGCGCTTCCGACTCTTCCTCTCAGGCGAGGGTCACTGTCGCCGGAGTGGGGGAGCTTGTCTTTCAGCGCAGTTGGCGTGCGCGGCATTACCGGCTCACATTGAGGCGCGACGGTGTGGCGGTGGCGACGATTCCGGTGCGCGGGACCGAGCGAGAGGCGGTGAGATTCATCGAGCAGCAACGCGACTGGCTTGAGCGAGCGCGGGCCCGCCAGCTCAAGCGCCCGAGAGTCGCGGAGGTATGGACGCTCGGAACTCACGTGCTATGGCGCGGCGCTCTCGAGGAAATCCGAAAGGCGGCCGACTCGATTCCGCTCGGATCCGGCGTCGAACCGCGTCCGGCGGTATGTCTGGCGGCGGATGTCTTTCGCGTGCCGCGGCTGGACGGCGACCTGAAACCCACGCTCGAGGCTCATTTCGTGCGGCGCGCCAAGGTGGAGCTGCCTGCGCGAGCCTGGGAATTGGCGGCGGAGACGGGCATGGAAGTGAAGCAAGTGACCGTGCGAAACCAGCGTTCGCGCTGGGGTTCCTGTTCGGTGAGCGGAACGATTTCCCTCAACTGGCGCTTGATTCAGACTCCGGATTTTGTGATCGATTACATCGTCCATCATGAGCTGGCTCACCTGCGCGAGATGAACCACTCGGATCGTTTCTGGCAGCAGGTGGAACGCATCTGCCCGCAGTGGCGCGATGCCGAACGCTGGCTGAAACGTAACGGAAGCCTGCTGGGATTGTAGCCGGGCCGGCTTAGGCGCCCTGAATGCGCATGAGGTCGGCGAGCTTTCGCACGATAAAACTCATTTCGCGCAGTTCTTCCTGGGCTTCGGACAGCTTTTCCGGAGAGTTTTTCGCAGCCTGGAGCTTCTGGCTCACCCGGTCCAGGGCCTGGCCGATTTCGACCACCGAGGAACCTATGTTGGCCATGATAGTCCCGGCAAATTCCGACACGGCGGCTTTTTTCTCCTGCTCGATCAACGCCATTTGCACCTCTTCCAATCGCTCCTCGGCGATCTTGCGCTCGGTGATGTCGCGCGAAATTCCGAAAGTGCCGAAGAGATTACCGTCATCGTCGTAGAGGGGGAATTTGCTCGTGGAGGCCCAGGTGACGGTGCCGTCGGGCCAGGTCTCGCGTACTTCGAGGTCGAGCCTTGGCAAGCCGGTGGCGATGATCTCCTGTTCGATCGCACGGGTGTTCTTGGCGTGTTCCGCCGTGAAGAAATCGGCGTCGGTCTTGCCTTCCACCTGCGTGGGATGGTCCATGTTGAAGACGCCCACCATTCGGTTGCTTACGCGGAGGTAGCGGCTTTCCAGGTCCTTGAAATAGATGGCATCGGCGGCCTTCTCTAGCAGCACCTTAAAGAGGAGCGCATCGTTTCCTGCCGGGAGAGGAGTGGGGTCAGGCATGATTCGGCGGAGTTATTGGTAAGCGAGAAGTACCCTGTAACAAGTTCTTTGGCAACTCTCGGTTGAGCGAAACCGGGAGTGGTTTCACTTACTTGATATCCGCCAGCTCAAGGTCGAAAACCAGAGTCGCGTAGGGAGGGATTTTGGGCGGATTGCCGGTAACGCCGTAGCCCAGCCAGTGCGGCACGATCAGGGTGCGTTTCTCGCCCTTTCGCATGTCGAGAAGAGACTCATCCCAGGCTTTGATGACCCGTCCCATGCCTGTCTGGATGACGAGAGGGCCGCCGAGGGTTTTGGCCGAAGTTTCGATGACGGTGCCGTCGAGCCGTCGCAGCTCATAGTTCACCGCGACGACGGAACCGTGCTTGGGTTTGGCCGTGCCGGCGCCTGGGGCGAGCACGATGGTGCGCAGGCCGTCGGGGGCTTCCGGAACGCCGGGGTATTTCGCCGCGATGGTTCGCGCATCGGCGGCGGAAATCCGGTAGGCGCCCGCCTTTTGGGATGCATCCTCCTCCGATGAGGCCGTTTCTTTCGAACAGGCCCCCAGGGCGAGTGCCAAGGCACCGATAGAAACGGCCAAGAGGATGCGCGGGGTTTTCATGACCGGGAAGAACGCGATTTTGTCGATGGAAACCGCGTCACCTGAATCGTCAGGAAAGATAGGAGCAGATATATTCGCAGATACTTGAGGCGACATCGATGGTGAAGCCGCTCTTGCCGGCGACGTCGAAATATTCGCCGGCTGCGTATTGCCGGGCATCGCGTTGTCCGTCGAGGGTCACGCGACAGGCGCCGCCGACGATTTCCATGCGCTCGGGGGCGCCGGTGCCGAAATGGTAGCTGCCGGGGTAGATGAGCCCCAGGGTTTTCTTGGCGCCATCGGGCATCAGCACCGTGTGGCTGACGACCTTGCCGTCAAAATAGACATTGGCCTTGGTATGGACTGTGACTCCGGTGAATTGTGTGGGCAGTGACATGACTCTGGAATTGCATGTCGCTTGATCTGCGGAAGGCAAGACCAGGGAGGAGCTTAAAATGGCCTGGGTCGCGATTTTCTCGATCTCCTTCAGGTTCAGGTTGGGTTCTCCAGGGCAGGCGATGCGTATTTTTTTCAAACCACCGGGGAAGAAAATGCGTCTTTGGTGTTAGACTCGCCTCCTTCCATCGCATAAATTCCGAATGATTTCCCAAACCCATCTCCTCATGAACACCCGTCGCGATTTTATTAAGAAGAGCATCACCCTTGGAGCCGTTGCCTGCGCGATCCCGGAGCTTGGCCGCGCCGTTGTGGCCGAGGCTGCCCCTGTTGAATCCACCCCCAAGCCCGTTCTGGTGGCGGTGCGCGATGGCAGCCGCTCCGCGATGCTCGACAGAGCGCTGACGGAGCTGGGCGGCCTCCAGGCCTTCCTGAAACCTGGCCAGTCCGTGGTCATCAAACCCAATATCGGCTGGAACGTCACTCCGGAACGAGGGGGGGACACCCATCCGGAATTAGTGGCACATCTCGTAAAGCTCTGCCTTGCGGCTGGTGCCAAGACGGTGAACGTGTTCGACTATACCTGCAACCCCTGGCGCGACTGTTACACGAACAGCGGCATCGAGGATGCGGTCAAGGCCGCCGGCGGCACGATGATGCCTGGCAACGACAAGACCTACTATCGGGAGGTTGAGATCCCGAATGGCAAGGTCCTCAAGAAAGCGAGGGTGCATCAGCTCGTTCTGGACAGCGATGTCTTCTTCAACGTCCCCGTGCTCAAGCATCACAGCGGTTCGCTCATGACGGCTTCGATGAAAAACCTCATGGGTGTGATCTGGGACCGTAGTTTCTATCATCGTGCGGACTTGCACCAGTGCATCGCCGACTTCGTCACGTTCAAACGTCCGACGCTCAACATTCTCGACGCCTATCACCCGATGTTCCGCAACGGGCCGCGCGGCCTGACGGTGGAGGATCTTGTCGAAAAGCGCATGCTTTTTGCCTGCACCGACATCGTGGCCATCGACGCCGCTGCCGCCAGGGTGCTCGATCACGATCCCGCCGATATCCGCCATATCGCGATGGCCGCGCAGCATAACGTGGGCATCATGGACCTAAGCAAGGTCGATGTGCGGCGCGTGAAACTCGCCTGATTTTCAACCCGGCTCCGATAAACCTATTTTTGCAGACCGAATGGCCACGAAAAACATAGCGCGGCAGAGCCGCAACCAAAGAGGCCAGATGCCAGAAGCCGGAAGCCAGAGTCAGCAGGGAAGGCGCGAGAATGGATTGGATGGTTGGGGATCGGTTCTGTCCGTCTCGGATTTCCTCTCAGCCTGAGATGAATTGTAAATACTGTAGTACAATAACCACAAAAAGAGGAAGATAGTTAGCTCGGAAACCCCTCAGGCATTCATCTGCTGAGTGAACGACGCAATTCCTATATGTCTTTGTTTTGGTGTTTTTTGTGGCCATTCGACTGCGTTTTCTAGCGCTCATGCGATCGCACATCAACATTCACAGAAATCTGCGCATTGTCGCGGCGCTTGCCTTTTTCGGCACGCTTACGGCGGTGCTAGTGGATTTTCGCCAGTTGGTGCCCCAGCACCCTGGCCACGCGATCGCGTCACTGCAATTCGTGCCCGCGGCGGTGGCTCTGGTTACCGGAGCGCTGGCAACGGGGGTGCTCGCCCTGGCGGTCCTCCTACTCACGCTTCTGATTGGGCGCGCATATTGCTCGGTGATCTGTCCCTTGGGCGTGTTCCAGGATGTGGTGATGCGCCTGTCAAAATGGCTCCGCCCCAAAGCGCGTCCGCTTGCCTTCACTGCGCGCCGGACCTTGTGGCGCCAGGTTTTCCTCTGGGGAACGCTTGCCGGCGTGGCGGCGGGCTGGGCTGGTTTCGTCCTGTCGCTGATCGACCCGTATAGCAATTACGGGCGGATTGCCTCCGCGCTCTTCAGGCCTCTGCTGGCTCTGGCAAACAATGCGGTGGTGGGCTCGGCCAATGCCGTGGGCATTGCCAGCCTCTACCGCGTGAACCTGCCCTGGCCGGGCATCGGAGCCCTGGTGGCTCCCGCGCTTTTCCTGACCCTGATCGTAATCATGTCGGCGCTGCGCGGCCGCCTGTACTGCAACACGGTCTGTCCGGTGGGCACGATTCTCGGCTGGGTCGCCCGGCACGCCGCGTTTCGGATTTCCATCGACAAGAGCGCTTGCACCAAATGCGCGGCCTGCTTCCGGGCCTGCAAGGCTCAGTGCATCGACCTGAGAAACAGCGAGGTGGATTTCGACCGCTGCGTCGCATGCAACAACTGCATCAGCGTCTGCGACGAACGCGGCATCAATTATCGCTTCATGTGGAGACGGGACAGGAAGACCGCGACGGAACCGGGGATGAAGCTGGAGGACTCCGGCGCTAAGGATCCCGAGCGCCGCGCCCTGTTCGGACGCACCATTGCTGCGTTGACTCTCGCAAGCGGCTTTCCCAGGCAATCCCACGCCGCGCAGAATAAGCACCGCCATGGACAGCCCGAGATTCCCGCCGCCGCGAATGACAATGTCAGCGTTGGCGTCTCGCCCCCGGGATCCGGCAGTGTGGAACGCTTCCTCGATCGCTGCACTGCCTGCCACCTGTGCATCAGCGCCTGTCCATCCAAGGTTCTCCAACCGGCCCTGTTTGAATACGGCCTGGAGGGCTTCATGAAACCACGGCTGGATTTCAGCGCTGCATACTGCGCCTACGATTGCGTCCGTTGCGCCGAGGTCTGCCCTGATGGCGCGATCGCCGTGCTGCCTGTTGCGCAGAAGCAGCTTCAGCAGATCGGGCTGGCCACCTTTCATCAGGAAAAATGCATCGTGAAGACTCAGGGAACGGATTGCGCGGCCTGTTCCGAGCATTGCCCGACCAAGGCGGTCTTCACCGTTCCCTATGGGAACAATCTTCGGATGCCCAAGGTGAACCAGGCCCTCTGCGTCGGTTGCGGCGCCTGCCAGTACGTGTGTCCCGCCACGCCTGAGAAGGCGATCACGGTGGCTGGTGTGCGAGTGCACAGCCTTGCGGTGCGCGAAGTCGAGAAACCTGCCGCACTGCCCGCCAAGCCGGCAAGCGACTTCCCCTTCTGATCTTTGCAGGATTTCCAGACTGCGAATCCAAGAGCGGCAACGCCGCAACCAAATCCAACCCATCGATTCAGGTTGAACAGAAGGCAACGAAGGTAACGAAGGACCAAGGCGAGAAATTAGACTCTTTGTTTCCTTCTGTTCAAATTTCGGGTTCTGACGCCATGGGAAACTTTTGAGAGTAATCTGCACGCAAGAATACAACTGACTGGGAGATAGCGAACGAAAAGGCATAGGGCTGAGTCGTCACCCATTCTCGCTCCGCACTCCTCGATTCTCGATTCTCGCTTCTCTTTTCCCATTTCTTCCTGTTGTCAGAAGGACGAATCGCACTACGCTTCCGGGAATCATGGCAGCCACCAAGCAATTGCTGAAATATTCCCTCGTATTCGCCCTCGGTCTGGCAGGCGCGTTATTCGCCGTCGAGTCCCCCGAGATCATCACTCTGCGCACCAAGGCCGTGCGCGGAAATGCCATTGCCCAGTACAACCTGGGCCGCATTTTTGCCGATGCCAGATCGGCCAATTTGGATCGTGCCGAGGCATTTGTCTGGTTTCAGATCGCCGCCGATAATGGCACCACCGGCAGGGAACTCGCCCGTCTGGTCGAGGTAATGACTCCCCAGGAGCTTGCAGAAGGGAAGAGCCGGCTCCAGGAGCGCCGCGCGCAACTGGCATCGTCGCATGATGCCGCGGCCCCCAAGGCTGAGCCTGCGTCTCCTGCGTCCGGTGTCGTTCCCGATGAGGCCGCCGCGAAGCTTGCGACCGAACGCGACCAACTGATTTCGAGCCTGAACGCCGCCACTGCCGAACTTGCAGCCTTGCGGGCGAACGCGGCCAAAAGCGCAACCCCGGCGCTGGATGATGCGGCGCGCCTCAATAATGAACTCAACGAAGCTCGAATCGCTGCCCGCGAATACGCCGCCAAGAATGCGCAGCTCGAGGACATTGCCTCCGAACGGAGCCGCGAACTTCAGGCCTCGCAGGTGGAACTCGCAAAGTTGAAGTCCGAAACGGCTGCCGCTCCGGTGGCTCCGTCTCAGGATTCGCAGCTCACCGCCGTCGTTGCCGAGCGAGATCTTCTTCTCAAACAGCTTTCCGATGCCCAGGCGCAGGCCCGCAAGACGGCCGAGAGGCCCGACCGTCTCGCCCGCGCCGAGCGCGACGCCAATCTTCTGCGCGACCAGAATGCCAAGCAGGCGGCCGCGCTGCGCGAAGCCGAGGCGCAACTCAAGGCGACGAACGGGGGGAAGGGCGCAGCAGCCGAGCGCGATGCGCAATTAGCCCAGGCCCAAAATGACATCGACGATCTCAACAAGAAAAATCTTGAGCTGGCGGATCGCGCCCAGCGCGGCTATGCCGCCGAGCAGGAGCTCGCCATCGCCCGCGATAAGATCGCTGCGGAGCAGAAAAGGGTGGAGGAGCTCACCGCCAGCGCCGCACAACAGGCCCTTGCCAACGAGAAGCTGCGCCATGATGCGGGCACCAAAGTTTCCGCAGAGGACACGCGGTCCTTGCGCGACCAGATAGCCGCACTGCAGAAGCAGAATGCGGAGCTCGTCGAGCGGGCCGCCGCTGCGGAAACGAAGCTTGCGGCCACTCCTCCTCCGATCGCGGCACCTGTCGAAACGCAAACCGCATCGGAGGCGGGCGCCCTTCAAAAGCAGCTTGAGGAGACGAACGAGAAACTCACCACCGCGCTTCGCAGCTATTCCCTCCTTCAAAAGGAGCTCGATCAGGCCAGGGCCGCCTCCAGCCAGACCTCCGCGGAGGCCGAGGCCAAGCTCGTGACGGCGGAGTCGGAAATCGCCGCGCTGCGCAGCCAGCTTGCCGCGACGACAGGCGAATCCCAGGAGCGCGCGAGCTCGTTGAGCGGGCTGCAGCGCGAGATGGAACAACAGCGCCACACCATGATCACCCAGGGGCAGGAGACGCTTTCATTGCGAGACCAGTTGCGCCAGACCCTGTCTCAAGTCGCGGTCTTGGCCGATGAGAACTCCCAGTTGAGGACGCGCCTGGCAGTGCTCGCTCCGCCGCCCTCGTCCAGCATGGCCAATCCCATGCGGCCCGGCACCGCCGCCGCACAAGCTGCGATCACGCTGCCTCCCGCTCTTGCCAAGTCCGCAGTCGCGGCATCCGCAAGCGAGCCGCGCCAGCACATCGTCGGCGATGGCGACACACTTTCGAAGATTTCCCGCAAGTACTATGGCACGCCCGATCGCTGGAACGAGATCTACGACGCAAATCGCGGCATTCTTCGCGATCCCAGCCGCCTGCCCAAGGGAGCCGCCCTGCGCATCCCCTGAGCGGGATCGTCTCCATGCATCGTAGAAAGCATACTACAGTTCTGATTTAAACGCTGAGGT
The DNA here is from genome assembly GCA_041652235.1 of Opitutaceae bacterium. Taxonomy (GTDB): domain Bacteria; phylum Verrucomicrobiota; class Verrucomicrobiia; order Opitutales; family Opitutaceae; genus MWDT01. Next base: position 8,950 of record JBAZHQ010000132.1, read on the forward strand.
CGCAAAGGGGAAAGAAGGACGCAGAGAAAGCACCCATTCGGCAGATTCAGGGCAGGCGGAATGCTCCATGTTTTGTTCCGATCTTCGGCATCCGAACCTCCAGCGAATGCCCTCGCTTGGGCTTGGGGCGAAGAACCAAGCATTAGCGATGACTTTCCTTTGCGACCTTCCTTAACCTTCGTTTCCTCTGCGTTAAATCCGTTCGTAGCTTATCTCCGGGGGCTTCGTGGTGAAATTTCTAACTCTGGAGCGCTGCGGGTTTTTGCAGTGTTTCTGGCGTGGGAAGGAGAACCGATTTGCCTTGAGCGCGGATTGACCCACTCTGTTCCGGAAAATGAATCAACGCCTGGCCCGTCTCTGCGTTCTCTCCCTCGCCATGCTGCTAATGAGCGGATGCGCCTACATTCATATCGGGCGATTGCAGAAGCGCGACCCCGTCCTTGCCGCGGAAAACGCCGATCTGCGCCTTGAGAGGAAGATACTGCAGCAGGAGCTGGTTCTTGCCCGCAAGGAGGGAGAGGCCCTGCATTCCGCGCTTGAAGCCAAAGCCGGCGGGGCGGGGGACAAGGAGCTTGCGGAAAAACTGGCGGACGCGACGAGCGAGCTCGCGCAGCTTCGCGCGGGCTATGCGGCGCTTAAGAAAGAAGCTTCGTCGCGGAGCCATGCTTCCGGCGAAGCAAGCGATTTAATAACGCGGCTGAGTGCGACCGAGGAAAAACTGGCGCTTGCGCTGCACGATTTCACCGAGCTGCAAAAAGAGACCGCGGAATTGAAGGATCAACTGCAGAGCCAGAAGCGGGAGAACAAGATCATGGCGGACAAGGTTCAGGAGATGACCGCCGAGACGGAGCAGGCGCGAACCGCCTTATCCCAGCTCAACACGGAACTGCTCGCGCAGAAGGAGGCCCGGTCCCGGGCTGAGCAGGCAACGGAATCCCTCCGCGCCCAACTGAGCGCCGTCATGAAGCAGGAGCGCTCCGACATTCCGCCCGCCAAGCTTTCCGATCTGCGGGAGACCACAGCCAGTAGCGCGACTTCCATCGAAAACTCAGGAATTCACGTGGAGGGGGTGCCTACAAGCGATGCGCCGCCCACGGCCATGCTGGCTGTGACCAGGGCCAAGGTCGGAGCCGCCTCCGACCAGCCCGATAAGCCCGCAGCCGCCGAGGACACCTCTGCCCAGGCGAAAGACTCGACGCAGAGAATACACGTGGTTAAGGAAGGTGATACCTTGGAGGCGATCGCCCGCAAGTACTACGGACGTGTCGAACGCTGGCGCTGGATCTACGCCGCGAACAACGCATTGCTTCGCGAAGGACGTCCGCTGCACGCCGGGATGCAATTGGTGATCCCCGAGGACTCCGAGCTGGAACCTTGAATGGCCACAAGAAGGCACGGCGCGGCGGGGCCGCAACCAAAGAGGCCAGATGCCAGAAGCCGGAAGCCAGAGTCAGCAGGGAAGTCGGAGGTCG
>JBAZHQ010000133.1:0-10289 GCA_041652235.1 Opitutaceae bacterium
GTTGATATATGGGAGATATCGGTTGATAACTTTATTCTTGATACTTAAAGTTATCATTGGATAACCTTCAAAGGATGAAGGAGAACAGGAAGAGGAAATTTAGCCCGGTCGGCGACGCGCCAGAGATGTGCGCGAGGGCAGTGCAGACGGAATGGATACGTTTTCCCATCGATCCCAAATATGTGCGGTTGGCGGCCGGTGCCGGACTTTGCCTCGATGAGGCTCTGCATCCGCAAATACCGGCTGGTATAGCCGTAGCGGTCGCCGAGGTGAAGAAGCATGGGGTGAATCCATTTAAGGCGTTCCGAGAAGCGTTCAGAACATCAATCCCAATTAGGTCATAGCAGGGGAGGGCGGTCAGATCGCTCGGTACCTAAGAGTCGGATACGCACTGAAAATATCCCGGATAATGATCCTTGCAATTATCACCTCTTGCCTCGGTCTGGCCCTGATCGTCCTGATCGGCATCAAGATCTATCATGACTCGTGCGACTGACACAGTGGCCCCGCTCCTCTGCGCGAATCACAACAACTCAGGCTTCCAGCCTCTTAGGTTCGAGGTTGTTATGCTTTCGCGATAGCCCCGGCTACAAACTGGTTGAGGCTTTCGTTCCGGGCGAAAGCCTGCACGACAGCCTTCTGGTGCAACTCAGGGGAGACTCTCACGAGAAACTTTCCGCTGAACGATTTGCCTGCGGTTGGATTTGGGAGCGGCCAGCCTTTTGTTTCATAGGTGCGGATCGTGCCTTCAACGAGCTCGCATAACTCCTTGTACACTGCGGTTTCGTCGTCTCCGTGGCAGCCGCCGAGAAATAGGCCGGGGCATTTGCCGACAAAGCATTTATCCTCTTTGGACCATTCGACGATCTTCAGGTAGCGAGCAGTCTTTGTTTTTTGAGATTCGGTTTTCATGGCTTATTCCTTTGCTTTCTTGAGAGCGATGCGAAGGTCCTTCTCCTGGTAATGCCGGGCGTCCGACCCCTCCTTGCCTGAGAGGATGACAACGATTCCTTTGCTGTGGATGAATTTCCGATGGCTTCCTTTTCCCGGTTCAGCCTCGAAGCCAGCCCTCAGCAGATCGGAGATTAATTGGCGAAGCTTTCTCGGCATAGTGGTATCATGAGATACCAATCATAAGAAAGCAAGTCGCAAGCGAGATCATCTGGAGGCGTATGCAACTCCGTCGCCTTCGAAATCGACAGAATGCCGAAAACTCCAAGCAGCGGCGTACCGAAGCTTGGTTCGGAGACTGTCCCTGTCACCCGAACGCGGTACTGCTTGCTCCGGGAGGCCCTTGGGCTCATTTGCGAGGGTGGATGGGACGGCGGGCGGCTTGTTCCCGTATTTGTTCATTTGAGGGTGAAACTGCCCTTGAGCACGGTGCGGTCCGAGGCGCCGCCCACGAGAACTTGGTATTCGCCCGGTTCGACGTTCCAGTCGTGCTTCGTTACGTCCCAGAAAGCGAGATCTCCGGGGACGAGGCGTATCTGCACGACGCGGCTTTCCCCAGATTGCAGGGCAAGTTTGGTGAAGCCCTTCAGCTCCTTGAGCGGGCGCGGCACGGAGGAGATGGCATCGTGGATGTAGAGTTGCGCGACTTCAGAGCCCGCGACCTCGCCGGTGTTCGTAACCGTGAACTCGATACTTACACACCCATCCGAGGGCAGGATGTCGGGAACGATCCTGAGATTGCCGTAGGAGAATCTCGTGTAGGAAAGGCCGTGTCCGAAGGCGTAAAGCGGCTCGATTTTCTTCGACTGGTACCAGCGGTAGCCGACGAAAACGCCTTCCTTGTACTCCACCCGGATGATGGGCTGCGACATGTCGTCGTCCGGGGCTGTGCCGGTGTAAAGCGCGCATCCCTCGGGGATATAGCCGAAGGCAGGCGAGTCCTCGAAGTGTTTCTCGATGGTGATGGGCAGCTTGCCCGAGGGGTTCACATCGCCGCAGACAATCTCGGCGAGCGCCCGGTTGCCCAGTTGGCCGGGATACCAGGCATAGAGGATGGCACCGGTCTGGTCGTTCCAGTCGGTCATCTTCACTCCGCTGCCGGAGTTCACGATGACCACCGTGCGCGGGTTGAGGGATACGACGCGTTTCACGAAACGCTCCTCCTCGTCAGGCAGGGCGAAGGGACGGTCCATGCATTCGTTGTCAAATGTGCCCGTGCTCAGCAGCACGACCTCGGCGGCCTCGATTTGCGTGTCGGTGGGCGACTTTACATACTCTACGCGGTCGCCGTAGATATTCTTGAAGGCCTGAAGCAGGGTGACGTTGTCGTAGCCCTCGACATCGGCGGCTCCGCCGCCGTGGGCAAGCGTCTCGATATAGGAACCGGTGAGCAGGATTTTTTTCGCACTGCCACGCTTAAGCGGGAGGAGACCGTCGCGATTGCGCAGGAGGACGATGCCCTCGCGGGCGGTTTGCAGGGCCACCTTCTCGTGCTCGGGAAAGCGACTGAGAAAGCTCTCGTCCTTCACCGGGCGATCGTAGAGGCCCATGGCGATGCAGGTGCGGATGATGCTTTTGGCCATGCGGTCGATCTGAGCTTGGTTGACCGTGCCCTCTTTGAGGAGGCGCAGGCCGTCGGCTTCGATATAATGCTTGCCGGGCATCTCAAGATCCTGGCCTGACTCGATGGTTTTCTTGGCGTCCCAGACCGACCACCAGTCGGTCATGACGAGCCACTTGAAACCGAGCTTTTTTCGCAGGAGCTGATTGATGACAAAGTCGCTCTGGCCCGTCCATTCGCCGTTGACTTGGTTGTAGGAGGTCATGACGGCCATGGCGCCAGCGGCGATGCCAGCCTTGAAGGCGGGCAGGTAGATCTCGTGCATCGTGCGCTCATCGAGCACGCTGTTCGAGGTGCGCCGGTGGAAGTCGGTATTGTTGGCCAGGAAGTGCTTGAGCGTCGGGATTGTGCCCGTCTCGAGCATGCCGGTGACGTAGTGCTTGATCATGCGGGCCGCCAGCAGCGGGTCTTCGCCGAAGTACTCGAAATTGCGCCCGCATTGGGAAACGCGGTAGATGTTCATGCCGGGCCCGAGCAGCACCGCTATGCCGCCCGCGCGGCATTCCTCGCCCACGCTTTTTGCATATTGGTTTGCGAGGCCGGTGTTCCAGGTTGAGGCGAGGCTGATGGGGGCGGGGAAGGCGACGGATTTTTCGAGCTGGTCGCTCAGTTGGCGCCGGATCTTCACACCTTGCGTGGCGTCCGACAGGTAGAACTCGGGTATGCCGTGTTTGGGAAAGCCCTTTATGAAAAAACTGTTCGAACCCGAGATGAGCTGGAGCCTCTCCTCCGAGGTAAGTTTGGCGAGAACCTCATCGGCGCGCTTGCCGGCGTTCTCATAGCTGATTGGGGTCTTGAAGGAGGGCTTGGAAGTCATCTTAGCAGCGGGTGTGTTTGGCGCTCCGGCAAAGAGAGCCGGCACTGTGGGTTAAAATGGAAATGTAAAACGCGTGGCGGGGGCGAGATTCAATTGCTGTGAATGGCGGCGCGGGCGATGGGCAGAGGGCGACTTGCTCCGACTAGTCGCGAGCACGGAGTCCCGATGCCCCATAACCCGCGCCGCGGGCTGTGCTTCGATCACAGCACTTGCAGCACCTTGCGGTAGAAGGCCACGACTTCGTCGGGGTCGTCGGTGAAGAGGATGTAGTCCTTGATCCAGGCCGGGGCGCGCTTCGTGCGGATCATGTGGCGGATCTGACGGCGCAGGTCGGAAAAGAATACCGAATCGTAGAAGATGTACGGCACCCTCGGGCGGATGCCCAGCTTGAGGTTGCACATCTCGATGCCGATTTCCTCGAGCGTTCCCACGCCGCCGACGTTGAAGATGCAAAAATCCGCGGCTTCAAACCACTTTTGACGGAAGTGGCGGGAGGTTTCCTGGAAGGTGTTGAAGAAGTCCACGCCCAGTTCCGGCGGCTGCGCCTCGAGTTCGAGGAAGCAGGCTCCCGTGAGCGCTCCCTTGCCTCGGGCCTGATCGGTGGCGAGGCGCATGACGCCTCCGCCTCCGCCTGTGAGCACGGCGACGTTGGAACCGATGAAGCTGGAGAGCTTGTCGATGAGCGTTGAGATGTGCTTGGTCTGCGCATCGTCCAGGCCCACCGCGCTGCCGTAGAACGCGAAGATCGTCGATTCGTTGAAGCGCTTGACGAGCTCCTCGCGGATGAAGAAGCCGTGTCCCTTCTTGTAGGAATGGACGTACAGATCGTTCATCGCATCGTTGAGCCAGTAGGTCTGGAGACCCATCGCATCGAAAGTATCGAGGCGGGCGTGCGCGGAGCTCGAGAGGAAGAAACCGTGCGTGCGAGACGGCTTGCGGAAGATGAGCCGCCGCAGTTTCAGAGACTGGATGCGGGCGAGCAGTTCGACGTATTCAAGCAGAGTGGGGAAGTAGTCGGTCAGGAGCGTGTCGGCGTCGGCCGGCGCGGCGTCGAGGGCCTGGATCAGGGTGCGGTGGCCGCAAGGCAGATCCTCGATCTTGATGTTCTTCGCCTTGATATCCGCAAACTGGGAGGCGTTCACGAGGAGGCTCAGATTCTCGTCGGTGGAGCTCCGTCCCTTCAGCGAGATCTTCACCTTGGGTCTGGAACTGGTAACAGCCTCGCAGGGCGGTTTGGAGTCGAGAGCCTTGAACAGATCGCTCGCGGTGGCATAGATGCGAGTGCGCTTCTTGGCCAGCCCCTTGGATTCGAAATCCTGGGGCGTGGGAGCCTTGAAGACTTCGACGGACACCACTGGATTCACCACGGGCTGGTCGCTCTGGTTGTAGATTTCCAGCATGATGTTCGTGCCGAATGTCTTGATCGGATCGAGCACCACCGCCGACGTGTGGATGCCGAAATTCCCTTCGCCCTGATTGAGCACAACGTAGTGCTCCTTGAGATAAAGGGAGCAACTTGTCAGCAGACCCGAGTGGGGCGGAATCGTGAGGGGAGCCTTGTCGTGGCGGATCTGCACCTTGTCGAGGAAGTTGCGCCCCGCGTCGCCGTTGACGAGGCGCTCGAAGCTGCTCCGCGGCAGACGCGGATTGATCGTGTAGTAAACCTGATGGGGCGTGATGAACACGCGTCCGAACCTGTCGATGCTGATCGAGCTGGGCAGCTTGATGCGATTCTCCTGAATGGCATCCCAGATCTCGGCCGTCGAAAGCTTGGCGGAGGCAGGGGCATAATAGATGCGGCCCACGGGCGCTCCCAGGCGCAGTAATTTCTGCCAGTAGCCGGCATGGGGAAAGCTGGTGTCGAAGAGATAGGCATCCGCGTCGAGAAGCACGCGTCCCTTCTCCACGCGCAGATCTCCTTCTCCCAGCATCTCGATTCCGATGCGTGCAAGCGTGCTTCGTTCGGTGAAACGCATATGCGCGCTCTGGGATTGCATGAACTCTAACTCGGCCGGATGGCGTGGCCAGAAGGCCAGGGTGAGCGCAACCGTGCGCTCGTCCTTGCTCTTTACTGCCAAAATCTGTCCATCCTGGCTCGTCCAGAATTGATCGGGGGTCATAGGATGCCATCAAGGCATGGATATTTTGCCGGGTGAGACAAGCGCGGGCTTTGCGCATCGGGCTTTGTTTAGGCTATCGGCCTTCGGATGTCGGCTATCGGCATGAACGGAATCAGGCCTGGCCGACCGCTGACAGCCGACTGCCGATAGCCATCTTTGCCAGGCAAAGCCCGACACATCGGGATTGCATTTAGGTCATAGCGGTGTCATCTCCGCTCTCCTTATCGTTCCAAGAGCCACCCTTTTCTTTCCTCGAATGAATGTAAAAACACCGTTTGTGATCGGCATGTTCGCCCTTGGCTTAATTGCTGGCGTGCGTGCGGAAGACATCAAGATCAACGTCCCTGGCAATGCCGCTCCTGCGGCTGCCGAGGCCCCAACTGCGGTCGCGGCTCCCGTGGCCGCGGCTCCATCGGCTCCTGCCATCGTGTACTCCGAGGCGCAAGTCCTCGAGGCGCTCGGCTTTATCGCCGCCAAGAACCTCCAGCTCGAATCCTTCAACTTCACCCCGACGCAGCTCGAGTCGGTGCTCAAGGGCTTGGCTCTCGCCGCGCAGAACAAGGAACTCGCCTACGACAAGAAGAGCATCGGGCCCCAGGTCGCGGAGTTCGTTCAGAAGAGGCAGACGGAGTTCATAGAGACGCTCAAGAAGCAGAACAATGCAGCTTCCGCCGCTTTCTTCGCCAAGCTCAAGGAGAACAAGAACGTTCAGGCTCTTCCGAGCGGTCTTTGCTATGAAATCGTCAAGCCGGGTACGGGTGAATTTCCCAAGCCGACCGATACGGTGAAGGTTCATTACACCGGCACGCTCATCACCGGCGAAGTCTTCGACAGCTCGGTGCAAAAGGGAGAACCCGTCGAGTTTCCTCTCGATCAGGTCATCGCCGGTTGGACTGAGGGCATCCAGAAAGTCAATGCAGGCGGCAAGGCCCGCCTCTATGTCCCGGCAAATCTGGCCTACGGCGACGAAGGCCGCCCCGGCATCCCTCCTGGCTCGACTCTGATTTTCGACGTCGAACTGCTTTCCTTCAAGAAGACCCCTGGTCCGGCATCCCTCGGTGTCGCTCCCAGCAAGTAAGACATCCTTCTTTTCCATTTCCAAAGCCCTCCCATAACCGGGAGGGCTTTTTTATGGGTGCGCCCGGCAGGGCGCACGTTTTATGGGGACAATGAAAACAAATCTGGTATTAGCTTTGTTTCTGCAGCCCCGATAGCCACGAGAGACGCATTATCTGGCGGCCATCCGACTGCTTTTACCCTCGGTGAATTCATTACATATGGAAAGAACACTCATCATTTTTAAACCCGACTGCATGGAAAAACGGCTGATCGGCAAAGTGCTCGACCGCCTTGAGCGCGCGGGCTTTAAGATCATCGGCTGCCGGATGCTGCGCTGCACTCCCGAGTTGCTGCGCAAGCACTACGCACACGTTGCAGACCGGCCGTTCTATCCCGGCCTGGAGAAATTCATGTCCTCAACGCCGGTCATCGCGATGGCGTTGCAGGGCGACAAGGTCGTGAGCCGCTTGCGCGAGCTGCTCGGTCCCACGGATTCCCGCAAGGCGCCCAAGGGCACGATTCGCGGCGATTTCGGAACCGATAACCAAGTGAATGTCCTCCATGCCTCAGACAGTCCTGAGAACGGCCTGATCGAGATCGCCCGTTTCTTCAAGGCAGACGAGTTGTTCTGAGCGCAAGACATCGGATGAAAGTCTCACCGCGGAGGCGCGGAGTGCGCGGAGAAATACTGGTTCTTTTCACTCCGCGTTCTCCGCGCCTCCGCGGTGAGAATCATGGTTCAGCAGGTTAGAAAACGTAGCCGATCGTGCTGGAAATGCGCTGGTCGGCCTTCAGGTCGGGGACGGGGATCGCGTTGTCGTATTCGTAATCGTAGCGCAGGTTGAGGGAGAGCCGTCCTGAGATCTTCCCCTCCAGCGCCGCATTCAGGCGGAACCTGTAATTTGTTGCCTCGCTATCTGTCCTGAGCATTTGGCCGTTGACGATCGTGTAGCTGGAACGGCTGATCGGTGAATATTGGGCCGAGGCTTCCTGCTTAAACGAAATGCGGTCGCTTAGCTTCCACGAATAGTCCTGAAAGAGGTCGCCTAAAATCACAGTGCCTTCATCGAGGCCGAGGGCTCTGCGGTACTGGACCGTGCTGCCACCTCCGATGTTAAGAACCTTGGTGGGGGTATTATAGGCATTCCAGCCCAGTCCGACGCTTTGCTCCAGATTGATGTCGATCTCCTTGATGCTGTCGTCGGCATAACTGGAGACATACTGGACGAAGAGCCTATTCTTCAGATCATGACGCCAGCGGAACGAACCATCGCGACGATCGGTCTGAAGGATGCCGTTGGAGTGGCCGTAAAAATAGCGCCAATTTACGCGATAGCTATCCACCCCTGCGACATATTCGGCGCTGGCCCGGAGGGCTAGATCCGACGCGCTGCTGCGACCGGTCTGGTCGTTGAAGCCAAGCTCCACCATTCCTTTTGTTTCCTCGAGGATTTTGCGCCAGCCGCTCCGGCTTTCCTTTGCAAGCAGCGGAGGCACTGTTGCGCATGAGGCCGCCTCTTTCGCCTGGGACTCATGAGGGGATTCCGATCCGGATGCGGCCGGCATCGGATCGATGCTGGCGACCTGCGACTCGGGAACCTGGATGTCTCCGAAGATTTCCGAGCGGAAAACGATCTTGCCATCGGCTTTTTGGATCAGCTCGCCACGGATACGATCGCCGTTCTTCAACTTCAGTTCAGAGGTCGGGGAGGCAGTGGCGATGAGGGCGGACGCGAGGAAGAAAAGGAGGAGGCGCATGGGAAAAGGCATGATGTGCGATGGCGATTTGTTAACTGTCGGAAGACGTCGCCGGGACGCATCCGGTTCCCCGCTTTCCAAGAAAAGAATGAAAACCCGAGCCAAGGTCGGAACACGGAGCGGCGGAGCCGCTACCAAAGAGGCCAGAAGCCGGAGGCCAGAGGTTGGACGGTGGTGCTGCTGCACACAGTGGCGGCAGAGCCGCCTCGGTCGGACAGTTGACGGTCGCCCATTCGGCAAGCGCAGGGCCTTCGGGATGTCGGTACAAACCCGCAGCACTGAGTCGAAGGCCTCGTGACATAGGGAAGCCGTCTCGTAATTACGCGAAGTTGAGAGAGTGTGTCTCAAGGAGCAAAAGCCCTGCGCAAGGCCAGGGCTCCGAGCCTCCTGAATAATCGATGTCGGACTGAGCCTTATTGTTATCCTATTTGACGGGCTTGCCGTCCGTATCGAGCAATTGAACCTCTCCCCAGTTGAGTTCGCGGATGCCGGCTTCGATCTTCGAGCGATCGCCCACGACGACCCAGGTGAGCTCGCCGGGATGCACTACGGTCTTCGCCGCCTTGGCGATCTCATCCTGCTTGAGCGCCTCGATCTTGCCCGCGTAGCTCGAGAAGTAATCGTCGGAGAGTCCGAAGCGGACGATTTCGGCGATGCTGCCCGAGACGGCGGCCGATGTTTCCCAGGAACCTGCGAGGCCCAGGGTGCGATCCTTCACGGTTTTGATGCGCTCTTCCTCGGTCGGCGGCTTGGCGCCCACGAAGTCGGAGAACTCGCGCTGCAATTCCTGGAGGGCTTCCTTGGTCTTGTCGCCTTGAACAGGGGCGAGGGAAAGGAAGGGACGCTGGCCGCGGGCATCCACGACGGTTGTGAACACGCCGTAGCTCCAGTGCTTGTCCTCGCGCAGGTTCATGTTCACGCGGCTGGTGAAGGAGCCGCCGAGGATGTCGTTCATGATCTCGATGGCGATTTCCTCGGGGTTGGCCTTTGGCGGCGCGACCTCGCCGACGAAGATCACGGATTGTTGCGAACCGGGCCGGTCGAGAATGAACACGCGGGGCGAGGCAGGCGGTTTGACTTGGGCGATGTCGATCGGTGGGACCGCGCGCTGTTTCCAGCCGCTGAAGAGCTTTTCGAGCTTCGGAGCGATTTCTGCGAGGGTGGTGTCGCCCACGACGATCAGGGTCGAGTTGTTGGGTTTGAACCAGGTCTCATGGAAACGTTTCATATCGGCTGTGGTGAGCTTGCTCACGCTTGCTTCGCTGCCGCTCCCGGTGAAAGGCATGCCATAAGGATGATTGGGCCCGTAGAGGAGCCCGGGCATGATGCGAAGAGCGAGGCCGTTGGGCTCCGCTTTCTCGCGCTGGATGCCGACCAGGCGCTGTTTCTGGAGCCGCTTGAAGTCGCTCTCCGGAAATGAGGGGTGAAGAATGACGTCGGCGTAGATATCGAGAGCCTTGTCCAACTGGTCCTTGAGTGTGTTCAGCGACACGACTGCGATGTCGAGGTTGCAGCCGGCGCCGAGCTTGGCGCCGATGGAATCCAGTTCATCGCCGATCTGAATGGAAGTTCGCGTGGGCGTGCCTTCATCGAGCATGTCGAGGGCAAGGCGGGCGCAGCCGGGCACCGCCAGCGTATCGGCGGCGTAGCCGGAATTCACCAGCAGCTTCATATCGACTACGGGAACGGAGTGGCGTTCGGCCAGGACGATCTTGAGACCATTGGAGAGGGTGGCGCGCTCGAATCTTGGAAACTGGGCATCAGCTTTCAGATCCGGCACAGGCAGTTTGCTCCGGTCGACATCGCTTTGCGTGCTGCTGAAGGAGGGAAAGGGATTGATGGTGAGAACGAACTGGCCGTCGCTCAGCCACTCGCGGGCGGTGTCGAGCACCAGCTTGGGCGTGGCGGAGCGGATGTTGCGGAGACTGGTCTTGTAGTAATCGGGGTTGCCGGTGAAGACGGC
>JBAZHQ010000134.1:0-10054 GCA_041652235.1 Opitutaceae bacterium
GCGAGGATTTGAAAAGGGAAAGCATTGTCTGATGGCCTATTCTATTACCTTCGAATCTATTACACACGCATCCCACAGTTAATGGAGGGAAGTGCAAGTGCGTGATTCACAATCCAGGCATTTCCAAGCAACGGATTGGCTGATGCAGGATTCTCACTGAGACCTGATGTTTCCAATTAAACGCCAGAGACATCTCAGACGCTACGGCGAGCATGGAGTCCTGCGCTTCGAGTCACAAAACTCGCACGGACTTCAACTTTCCGGACGCCTTCTCGAAGGTCGCCATCGCACCGCCGGACATGACGTACGAGCCCTGAATCAGGCGATCCACAAACCCGGGCTTAGCCGAGGCCAGACCGTCCGTGGCCAGCACTTCAGCCGCTATACCCTGCGTTTCGATCTCCCCGTCGGCGAACATCCGCCGCAGGGCTGCGAGCGCTTCTTTCTTCGGCACTCCGTAATGGTATTGCAGGGCAAAATAGGTCTCCGCCACGACCAGATCGGAGACCACCGCTCGGTCGCCGCGTCGGGCCACCTCCCCTAAAAATGCCACCGCGCGCTGGGACTGATCGGCCGGCTGCCCCAGCAGGAGGCGCAGGACCACCGACGTATCGAGCCCCACCTTCATGCCGCGCCTTCCCTTTTCCTTCCCGCCGCAATACTCTTCCGGACCGCCTCCAACGAATGATCGGCAACCGGCCGGACGAAGGACTGGAGACTACCGATCCAGCGCCGCGCACGAGCCGGCCGCGGACGCAGCACCCATACCCGCCCGTTCGCCTCGTCGCGGGCTTCGAGTTCGACGACATCGCCCGGTTTCAAGCCCAACGACTTGCAGGTTTCGACCGGAAGCGTCGCCTGGCGTTTGGCGGTGAGAGTCAAGGTGGTCATGCCTCCACCATCGGCCCGGCTGCCTTACTTGTCAATGCTTTGGTAAGGAAACCCTTTTCGCAGCGCAGCCGGGCATGGGAACCGGAAGGGGGGGGGGGGGGGGGGGGGGGGGGGCGCCGATCGAGGCCGCTTTGTTTTCTTGGCATTCCGGCCCGTTGGCACTTCAACCCATGACAGCCTGCATGGACTTCAACTCGCAATTCTCCGCCTATCTGGCCCGTGTCGAACGCGGATTGCAGGAGCATGTTCCCCCTGCGGACACGCGCCCTTCGCGTCTGCATCAGGCGATGCGCTACAGTTTGGAAGCGGGTGGAAAACGCCTGCGCCCCATGCTGGCGCTCGCAGCAGCGGATCTTTTCGGCGGTCGGAGCGACGCGCTTCCCGCAGCCATCGCCCTCGAGTGCGTGCACACCTATTCCCTGATACACGACGACCTGCCGTGCATGGACAACGACGACCTGCGCCGCGGCAGGCCGACCGCGCACAGGGCATTCGACGAGGCTACGGCGCTCCTTGCAGGCGACGCGCTCCTGACCCATGCCTTCTCGTTGCTGGCGGAAGCCTATGCGACACTGCCCGTGCTGGCTTCGGAGCTCGTGCGCGAGCTCGGCAAAGCCGCAGGGAGCACAAGGCTGGTCGGGGGGCAGATGGCGGACCTGCTCGCGGAAAAGCAACAAAGCGCGACGAGGGACGAACTTGAATTCATCCATCTCAACAAGACGGCTGCGATGATTGAAGCTTCGCTGGCGATGGGCGGGTTATGCGGAGGAGCCACAGCCGTGCAGGCCGAAGGATTGCGGCGTTGCGGCAGGCACCTCGGCCTGGCGTTTCAGATCACCGACGATATTCTGGATGTCACGAGCGACAGCGCCACGCTCGGGAAAACAGCGGGCAAGGACTTGAAGGCGGAAAAGACCACCTATGTGAAAGTGCACGGCCTCGATGCGGCGCGAGCCATGGCGCACGAGGAAACCGAGGCGGCGCAACACGAACTCGCCCCGATGCCAGGGGACACGCGCTTCATCGCGGAGTTGATCCGCAGCATGGAAAAGCGGATCCGCTGAGGTTAGCCACAAAAAGGCATAGCGCGGCGGAGCCGCAACCAAAGAGGCCAGATGCCAGAAGCCGGAAGCCAGCAAGGAAGTCGGAGATTGGAAGTCAGGCAAGCCGGGGCTGTCAGCGGTCGACTTTCGGCTATCGGAGAGACCCCACGAGGCAACAATGCCAATGGTTTTGGAATTCCTTTCAGGCTGCGAGGATTTGAGAACACTGTAGCACGAAAATAGGCAGCAGCTTCGAATTAAACCCAAGCGCGCCTATAGGCGCCTCTTTGGCTCGGTTATCTACCACTGAGTTTTTTGTGCCTCTTCGTGGCCATTCCACTGCGCTTCCGAGCCTATTCCTGCTTTGCCTCTGGCTCGGCGGGGGGTTCGGGGACGGCGGGGGTCTCGGGCGCGGGCGCCGCTTCGACGGGGGCCTGGGAAATCTCTTCCTGGGCGACAGGTTCGGCGGGCGCGGCTTCGGCGGGTGCGGCAACGGTCTCGGTGGAAGCCGGTGTGGCCTCACTCTCGGGCGCGGATGCTTCGGCAGCAGGCGCCGGGGCTGCCTCGGCAGGAGCTTCGGGGAAATTCTCGGGATCGTGTTCCTCGGCTTCAACCTCCTTCTTGCGCGCCTCGACCATGGGCGGAGGTGCAAAGAGGCGGCTGTCGATAAACTCCGTAACGTAACCCTCGCGGACCAGCCAGATGACATCGCCCTGCATCCGGACGATCTTTTCGCGTTGCTCGGGTGTGAGTTCCACGGGAGCGACGCTGGGAACAACCTCAACGGCAGGTGCAGCGGGCGCCTCGGGTGCCGGCGCGGCTGGTGCAGGGGCGGCCTCGCCCTCGGAAGCGGGCGCTGCGACGGGTTCTTGCACAGGCTCTGGCGAGGGTGCCGGGGAGGAAGCCTCGCCTTCGGCAACCGGCGCAACAGGAGCAGGAGCTGCCGCCGGAGCGGCGGGCTTCTTCTGCTCAACCTTCGGCATCGGGATGCCGATGAATTTCTCGGGCAGCTCGCCCGCCTTCACCATGGGATGGGTCTCGATGAAGGAAATGAGCGCGTTGATCGAATCGGAGAAGGTCTGTCCCGGCACGCGGAACTTGCGCTTCACGGCGCAGACGTAGGATACGCCCTTCGAACCCTTCTTGAAGATTGTGAAGCCCTCGCGACGGAGGCGGCCGCGCAGCGCGTTGGCTGTATCCAACGGGAAACGACGCTGGCGCTCGAGGGTGCCCTCGATGGCCCGGCGGATCTCGCCCTGGGGCATCTGCTCAATGAGGCGTCCGTGGAAGCGGGCGCTCTCGGCCATGCGCACGACCTTGTCGCGGGCGTGGGTGAGGAGGTGAACGCGGGCGTCCTCAAGCGAGTCGAAGGAGGGAGCGGCAGCGGGTGCAGGCTCGGCTGGCGCCGGGGCGGCCTCGCCTTCGGCGGCGGGCTCCGCGACGGGAGCGGCGGGAGCGGGTGCCGCCGCGGGGCGGTCGAGCTTCCAGGTGTACCGAGTGATCTTCCTCATCTTCTCGAGCCACTGGTTCACGGCCTCGGGGTCGCGCACCGACTCGATCTTCGCGCGGAACACTTCAAAGGGCATCCGGTTGATGCGGGCCGCGAAGTGCTGCTGAACGATCTGATTGTAGCGGTGATAATTCGGCGGAGCGAGGAGCTCGCCTGTCACACCGCAGCGGTTGACGATCAGGTAATTCCCCTTTGGGGGATCGATCTCGACCTCGGCGGTTTCGAAGAACAGGTCGAGATGCTTCTGGAGAACGTGCGAGATTGCGGCGTCTTCCGACTCGAAAGGAAGACCGTCGGCAACCGAAATGTAGAGCGGCGGCGCCTTCACGCCCGGGACGGCAGGAACGGCGGCGCCTTCGGCAGCGGCGGCGGGAGCCTGCGAGGAAGGCTTGCGCTGAACGACGACGACAAAGCGATCGGATTTGCCCACGACCGTGCGGGCAACTTCAAAGAGCTCGATCGTGCGGCACGAGGAACGGATGGTCTTCGCAAGCGTGGCGAAACTGACGTCCTCCGGATAGAAGGTCGCGGCAAAATAAGGGCTGTCGTAGGGAGTGCGATCGAAGGAACCGCCGCGACTGAAACGCTGGCCTCGGAATTCCTGGCGCTCACCGCCGCCTTCGCGCTGATCGTCACGGCGGGGACCACCGCGCTGATCGTCTCTGCGCGGGCCGCCGCGGAAATCACGGCGGTCGCCGCCCTGAGGACGCTCGCCGGGGGCTTGAGGCGCACCCGTGCCGGGCGCATCGCCCGCAGGCTTGCGGAAAGCACGCCGATCGCGGCGCTCGAAACCGCCCTCGCGACGCGGACGATCCTCCCCGCGCTGCGCATCCCGCGCATCCTGCTTTTCCTGGGTCCATTGAGTGCCGAAGCTGAAGCCCTGCAACTGACTCAGATCAAGTTTGTTGAGGTTGGGTTCGGCGGGGGCGGGATTCTCTTGAGAGGGCGTATCGTCCATGTACGGAGGGATAAAAGCAGACCCAAGGTCTGCGAAGTTTGCTTGGGATGGCTGTTTCTAGGCTAAAAGGAACGAGTAGTGTCCAAGAACGCCACGCTGATGCAAGCGATTTTACTTGGGCGATGTCTGTAAAAAATCACCCAGGCACCAGGGAGGGCTCTTGGGCGTCAAAGCCAGCACAGGCTTTAAGCTGGAAGCTTTAGGTCGGAAGTCGGAGACCAGGGATCAGACGTCAGGGCCATAGCAAGAGGAGAAGCTGTGCGTTTTGGTCCTACTTCGCTGGCTGAACAGCAGAGCTACGAAGGGCATCCTTCGCCATAGTGCCAGAGAGCGAAAAATATCAGACTCGTTCGAAGCGGGGCTCCGCCATCCGAAGCTCGAAGAGCGAAGGTGGTGCTCAGGAAGGGACTCGAACCCTTACGCCTTACGGCACACGCCCCTCAAACGTGTGTGTCTACCAATTCCACCACCTGAGCATTTGTTCGCGAGGAAGGGCGAATAAGAGGAATCGCCTGAATTCTGTAAAGCCCCAAAAAAACATAACGCGGTGGGGCAGCAATGAAAGAAGCCAGAAGCCGGAGGCCAACGGTCGGACGGTGGTGCTCTGCTGGCCAGCAGAGCACACAGTGGCGGACGGAGCCGCCTCGGTCGGACAGTCGGCGCTGTTTCGCACTGTGGCAGCGGAGCTGCCTCGGTGACGAGCTTTGCTCGTCTCGGTGGTGCCGGAGGCACCTCGGTCGGACGGAACGGAGTTGTCGGCGATCGGCTTTCGGCTATCGGGGAAACCCACGAGGCAGTTTTTCGCTCGTTCTGGAAATCCTCGCAGGCGATCACGCTATCTGGCTTACAACTTTTAACTTACGGCTGCTTTCCCTGGATTCCGTCACTATCTCTGAGTCTGTTGTTTTCTTGCGTGCATTCATGCTGCAACACCCGTTTTGCCTTTCACATAACAGACAGCGCTGAAAGCGGTGCTGCCGCACTCGGTGTCCCGTCTGCGGGACACCCATTCTAGATTCTCGCTCTTAGATTCTACCTCCCTTGGTTGCAGCTCCGTCGCTATCGTCATTTTTTTGCGAAAAGAGGGCGAAGGAGGGAGAACTTGCCGCTGGCGGCGGGAGGAAGCACGCGGCGGCGGAAGGCGTTCACGCGGACGCCTTCGCCGATGAGCGTGACGAGGGAGTCCTCGATTTCCCGATGTTTGCCCACTTCGTCGGCGACATAATGGAAGTCCCAGCGTTTCTCTCCCGTCTGAACGAGAGAATAGTGCCAGCAGGCGAAATCCGGAGGGAGCGCATAATCGATCTCAAAGGGGGACACCACAGAGCCGTCCGAACGGAAATACAGATCCCTCTCGCGACCGAGAATCCGGTACCCGGAAGGCAGTCGGCGAACGATGTCCCCCGTATGATAGCGAAGGAGAGGCATGGCCTCGCGGTCGCGGGTCGTCACAAGAATCTGAAATACCCCGGGAGCATCGGGACGCCAGGGGATCAGCTCGATGAAGGCGTTCGAATCGATCGCCTTGAGGTCATCCTTGAAGGCTTCTCCGACAAAAAGATAACCGGCCTCGGTCGAGCCATAGAGATCCACCTGCGCGGCGGGAAACACCTCATCGATGCGCCGGCTGTGCTGGAGACTAGCCTTGCCGTAGGTAAGGATCACGGCGCGCAGGCTGGGAACCGTCGCTCCGCGCTTCCGCGCGGCACGGGCGAGAAGGGATAGGTAAACCGGCTCTCCCTCCAGGACTTCGGGCTTCACCGCCTGCAGCTCGAGCACGATGCGATCCCACTCCTTTTCGGGGAACATGAAGGGATCGCTCGAAAGATTGAGATAGACCGTGCCGTCGAAATAGCGGTGCGGGAAGGGCTGGTCCTCGTAGGGGCAGAGGTTGCTCGAGCAGCCGATCGGCGCCAGCACGCACTTTCGATAGGGGCGATCTGCGTAGGGCTTGAGAATCGACGAGGCCTGGTAGGCACGGATCGTCTGCGAGATCCACCACCCTTCCTCCATGATCACCGTCATGGGCCCCTGCGTCGTGCCGGAGGTGGATTCGTACTCGAAACGTTTCTCCTGCAGGCCGCGCTCGATCTCGCGATAATCGGCGAAGAACGACTGATGCCCGCGCTCCACGATCTCCCGCTTGGAAAGCAAGGGGATGTCCTGAAAGCAGGACCAGCGCAACGACTGCTCATGCAGGGGGAAGCGCTTCGAGTAGAGCGGACTGCGCGCATAGATCTTCCGAATCTCCCTCTCCAGCTCAGGAGGCAAAAAGTCCCCATCCGCCGCCCCGAGGGCAGCCGGATGATTGGCAAATGAGGGAGCAGTCATGAGAAAAGGCCTCACGCAGCAAATTGCGGAGCCGGTCGAAGTCAAACGCCGGGAGAGGCGGCGGTGCAGGCTGCTGACAGCTTTTGCGGCACCCGTCCGCTCACTTGCGCAGCCGTTTCGCCTCGAAGAGCATCAAGGCGCAAAGGGACAGGCTGTGCGTGATACCCCCCGTGGAGGCTAATCGCAGCGCTTCCTCGATCATGACCGTGCTTACTTCAAGCTCCTCATCGGCATCCCAATCGAGCGGCTGCCGACATGACGCGCTTTCGACAAGCACGATGTGGCATCGATTGTTCTGGATGGCGGGGTTGGGATACACAGAGCCCAGGAGCTGCGCGGAGTGTCCGACATAACCGGTCTCCTCGGCAAGTTCCCTCACCCCGGCGGCGACGGGATCTTCTCCCGCCTCGATCACTCCGCCGGGGACTTCAAGCGAGAGGTCGTCGATGCCAAAGCGAAACTGGCGCACCAACACGATCCGGGCCTCGGTCGTCAGGGCCACCACGTTCACCCAATCGCGCGCGTTCAGAGTGACGAATTCGCGCTGGGTGCCGCGGACAGGGTGACGATAGAAAGTCCCGCACAAATCGAGGATCTTCGTGGCATGGATGACGCGAGAGAGACCGCGTTCCCAGCGCGAAGGTCCATGCGGGTGAGTGAGATCGCTCATGGTGAGAGGTTGGATCGGTCCAAAAAAAAGCCTCCAGGCCTTGCGCGGCGAGGAGGCATTGAAAATTAAAAACGCCGGCTTATTTCTTGGCAGGCAGCTTGACCTTCTGGCCAATGGCAAGACGGCTCCAGTTGACACTCGGATTCACGGCCTGGAGGTCGGCAAGGGAAGCGCCGTTGCTGCGGGCAATGGAAGCGCCGGTGTCGCCTTTCTTCACGAGATATTCACCGGGACCGGCCACAGCGGCCTCTCCTTTGGAACCACCTTTAACAGCCCTCGTCTTGGAGGACTCTTCGATCTTGGTCACCGTGGCGCGCAAATCGCTGATCATCGTGCCGATCTGGTTGACGGCATCCTGAGTCTGGCTGGTGAGCTTCCGGATGTCGTTATTAGCCTTGTCGGCCGCGGCCGACGCAGTGCCGGCCTGAGACTCGATGGATTCGATCTTGGCCACCTTCTCCTCATGGGCGGCGAGCATCTTGTTTGCGCTGGAAACTTTCACGAGCGCAACAATTGCAAGGAGGAGTGCGATCACGCCGGCGATGACGCCAACTAACGGCATGATATTGGTATTCTCACGAGACGAAATGGTATCCATGTGAAGAAAAGGTGAAGGTTGACCAGTAGTCGAATCTCCTTTTGAAGCAAGAAGAGATTATTCACACAAACGCCATTAAAGCAGGGGACTTGGGAGATTAATTTTATATCCTACTGGATAATGGTTATTTATAAATTTCGGTCAACAAATCGCCTGAAAGGCTTCAACTGCATGGCTGCGGACGGGGGGAAACGGCGCTTCATGCGCTCGAAAGGGCCTACGATGGATATGCATTTCGGATGCAAAACAGGCGTCATTTTTTCAAGTTGAATGTAAAAAGGCTTCCACCTTGAGGCAAAGATGTATTTGGGGCCTATCTAATGAGTTTGTTTCTCGCGACGCTTCTGACCGGCATTTTTCTCGCTTTCGCAGGCGGCGCCTTGCTGAGCGGGCATTCACTGATCTCATCCGCCCTCAAGGGGTTTCCCCGCTCGCCACTGGCCACGGCAGTGTTCTTCGGAGGCGCGGCGCTCTGGTTCCTGTTCCGAGTGTGGAATCTCTCAAGCGCCGATTTCGGCGAGTATCGCACCGCCTTGTTCATGGGCTTTTTCGCGGTGGCCGCTCTGGCGTTCATCTATGTTCCCGATTTTCTGGCGGTGCGCGGTGTCGCCGGTCTGCTGCTTCTCGTCGCCTCTCCCCTGCTCGACTCAGCCTACATGGAATGGGATTATCCGCAGCGGCTATTGCTAGTGAGTCTCGTCTATCTGGGAATCGCGATCGCCCTCTGGCTCGGAGCGCAGCCCTATCGGATGCGGGATTTTCTAGAGTGGCTCTATCGCAGGCCCGCCCGGCCCAAACAGTTCGGCGCAGTTCAGCTTTTCTACGGTTTCGTGCTTTGCGTCACAGCCTTCACATATTGAGGAGCAGAGGGTATAGGACGAGGACCGCAGGATCATGCCCGCCACGAACAACCAGACCGACACAGGCGCCCGCGCCGCTGTTCTATTCCTGATCGCCGGTCCTGCCGGATCGGGAAAGTCCACGCTGTGCGATCGCATGGCGAGCGACACCGGGAGTTTCGAGCGCGTCATCACGGCCACCACGCGGCCTCCGCGAGCAGGGGAGATTGACGGAGTGCATTATCATTTCCTGAGCGAGGAAAAATTCGACGCGCACATCGCAGCAGGGGCCTTTCTCGAATGGGCGCGGGTGCACAAGAAGCATCGCTACGGCACGCTTGCGAGCGCAGTGCTGGGTCCGCTGAGCGAGGGTCGCAACCTTGTCATCAATGTGGACGTGCAGGGCGCCGAGAGTTTCCGCCATGCCGCGGCAACCAACGATTTGCTGCGCAGGTGCATGGTCACGGTCTATATCGACGTACCCATCCCCGTCCTGCGGAAACGCTTGGCGGGACGCGGCACCGATAGCGCCGATGAGATCGAACGGCGCATGCGCACCGCGATGGCTGAGATGCTGGAGAAGCCCAAGTTCGATCACATCATCGAAAGCGGCACGCGCGACGCGGATTTCGAGGCCTTGATGGGCATCTGGCGAATGGCCACAAAAAGGCACGAGAAAGCATGAAGCGGCAGAGCCGCAGCCAAAGAGGCCTGTTTAACGAAAGCTCCCTTCCTTTCTTCTTCTCCGCTTCTCCGTAGTAAAAAATGGGTTGGGGTTCCGATCATCCAATCCAAAGACATTTTTACTGCGGAGAAGCGGAGAAGAAGGTCGTACAGATTCCTCGCGGCTAGAGATGATTCGCTCGAATAGTCAGACAATAAGCACAAAAAAGAGAGTTGGCCCTTTGTCAGACACCTCGAAGTATCCGCCATCGGGTTGAGCGGCCCGATTCTCCGTTCCTTTAATTTTGGTGTTTCTCGTGCTACAGTATTTACAATTCATCTCAGGCTGAGAGGAAATCCGAGACGGACAGAACCGATCCCCAACCATCCAATCCATTCTCGCGCAGTGACGCAGTGGCGCAGAGTGACGCCGATCTCCGATCTCAGACCTCCGACTTCCCTGCTGACTCTGGCTTCCGGCTTCTGGCATCTGGCCTCTTTGGTTGCGGCTCTGCCGCGCTATGCTTTTCGTGGCCATTCAACTGCGTTTT
>JBAZHQ010000135.1:0-9946 GCA_041652235.1 Opitutaceae bacterium
ACACGTCGAGACGTTCCTTCTCCTCAACGGTGAGATTCAACACAGGTAACCGGGATTTTCCTGCCATGCTCCAAACAAATGTACGAAAAATTCTTTCTGTAAATGTTTTAGTGAAACGGTGTACTAGATCGAAGCCGCTGGCTCTTTTTGCGCCTTTTCGTGGCCATCTTCTGGCGTTAGGCTTTCTACGATGATCGATATCACAACAGGCGCCGTGGTTTTCTGCGTGGTGGTCGGCTTGTTTTTCCTCGTCCTGTGGCTCTATTACGACCGTAGGGACCATCGGCTCTTTGAAGGTGAGCGCCGCAAGACGTCGTTCCACTGCATTCGCTGCGACCATATCTATGCGGCAAAGTCCGGCACTGAACAATGCCAGTGCCCTCGTTGTGGATACGTGAACGCGCGGTTGAAGTATTGAGGATTGGCGATCGGCTATTGGCTGTCGTATAGGTCGTATAGGTCGTATAGGTCGTATAGGTCGTATAGGTCGTATAGGTCGTATCTGCAAAGCTCCGGCTGCCAGAAACTGGGGGCTTTGCCAAGTTTCGCCGATAGCTAACAGCCAAAAGCGATCGCGCTCTGTCCAGAGCGCGATCTCAGTAGTACAGCCAGTACTTCTTCGCCTGTTGCTGGTAGATTTTGCAGCGCGCCTGCCAGTCCTTCACGAAGGAATCGACGTCCACCTTGGCGCCGTCGCGCTTGAGGGCTTCGAAGAAGGCTGTTGAGCCCATGTGCCGGAGAAAGCCGCCGACCTTGCCTTGTGGTGCGGTCAGATAGGGATTTGTCGGCTCAAATTTGCAGGAGAGCTTCATCAGGTAGAAACTCAGCTCCGTGGGACGCCAG
The DNA here is from genome assembly GCA_041652235.1 of Opitutaceae bacterium. GTDB lineage: Bacteria > Verrucomicrobiota > Verrucomicrobiia > Opitutales > Opitutaceae > MWDT01. The sequence continues at coordinate 844 of JBAZHQ010000135.1, forward strand.
GCATCGAAATCCGTGATCTCGATGTAAATTCCCGTGCCGGGTTTCCCGTCTGGATTCACATCTCCTATGCGCTGCAGCTTGATCCCGGGTATCTTGAAGTTTTTTAGTTCCCGCTCGATGAGTTCGCTTTTGAGCGTCTTGTGTGCGATCCCTCGGAAGGGATGCAGAGCGCCGACGCCGCTGGTAAAACCGCCAAGGTAGGTGCCAAGACCCGTCATGGGATATCCCAGAATTGCGGGGTAGTCGGGCATCATGGGCGAGGTGGGTATCCATTTCAGGCCTGTATCGGGCCAGCGCATGGAGCGGCGCCAGCCGCGCATCGGAATGACAGTGAGGCGGCCTTTTTCGCGCACCGCATCCGGCACTTCCAGCACGCCGGGAGCTTCCTTGGCCATCTTCGCCAACTCGCCGATGGTGAGACCGTGAACGTAGGGAACGCGGAAGGCACCGACGTAGCTCGTCCATTGAGGATCGAGAGGGGGGCCGTCCACCTTGAGGCCGCCGAGAGGATTTGGCCGGTCGAGGACGATGACTTCGATGTTGTTCTCAAAACAGGCCTCCATCGTCATCCGCATTGCGCTGATATAAGTGTAGCTGCGGGTGCCGATGTCCTGGAGGTCGATGACCATGGCATCGATGCCCTTGAGCATCTGTTTTGTCGGCTTGCGGTCCTTCCCATAGACGGAAAACACGGGGAGTCCCGTGCGTTTGTCGGTGGAGTTGGCGACAATCACTTCGCGCAGGATGTCGCCGTTGATGCCATGTTCGGGGCCGTAGAGGGCCACGAGTTTCACGCCCGGCGTGCGGTGGAGCACATCGATGGTTCGCTCGCCCCGGCGATTGACGCCTGCGGGGTGGGTGAGGAGGCCGATGCGCTTTCCCTTGACTGTGTCGAAGCCCTGTTGCTCGAGCACATCGATGCCCAGCATGACGGGGTAGGGCATCTGAGTATTTACGGAGCCGGTGGCACTGTTACCCGTTGTCTTAGCAGGATGCGCCTTGCTTGCGTCGTCATCCAGATGGATCTGGGGCATGGCCGGAGCTTTTGCCGGGCGCGAGGGCTGGCTGGCGCTGCACCCCATCAGGCCCAGAAAGAGCACGAAGAGGCCCAACAAGGACGGGCGGAAATTCGGGAGGATGATACGGGGCATAGGGCGAGCCTGAATGTGCGCGATGAAAGGAAAGCGTCGAGCGAGAAGCTTGGCGAAATTCCACAGGCTTAATTGCCACAAAGAGGCACAAAAAATCAGAGGTGAATACTCCATCTAAAGATGCGCTTATAGGCGCGCAGTAGCGCTAGATCGAAGCCATAGGCTATCTTTGTACTACAGTGTTCTCAAATCCTCGCAGCCTGAAAGGAATTCCAAAACCATTGGCATTGTTGCCTCGTGGGGTCTCTCCGATAGCCGAAAATCGACCGCTGACAGCCCCGTTCCGTCCGACCGAGGCGGCCCCGCCGCCACTGTGTGCTCTGCTGGCCAGCAGAGCACCACCGTCCGACCGTTGGCCTCTGGCTTCCGGCTTCTGGCATCTGGCCTCTTTGGTTGCGGCTCCGCCGCGCTATGCCTCTTCGTGGCAATTGCCTGCGGAATTATGGCTAATAGCACATCGTAACCGCATTATCGGAAGAGATTTCCCGGCATTCACGACAAGGAATGTTTCCAAACAGGCTCGAATTGTTCATGCCTGCTGCTTGAGTCTTCACTTTCCGACCATGCTCATTCTTCGCGGCGCATCCGCCCTCTCCGAATTCCGCATCCAGAAACTCCTGCAGGATCTCGTCTCGGCCGGCATCCCGGCCAGCGATATCGGCACGGAATTTATCCATGTTGCCGAACTCGGCGCCGACCTCGGCGCGGACGAGCGCTCGGTGCTGGAAAAACTGCTGACCTACGGCCCCCGCCGTGAACATCGCGAACACACCGGCCTCCTCCAGATTGTCGTTCCCCGCCCCGGCACCATCTCACCCTGGTCCTCCAAGGCCACCGACATCGCCCACATCTGCGGTCTTGCCAAGGTGAAACGCATCGAGCGCGGCATCGCGTACCGGATCGACCTCGGCGGAGTCTCTCTCAACGAGACCCTGGCCCGCTCGCTCGCCGCCAAGCTTCATGACCGCATGACGCAGGCCGTCTATGGCGATATGGACGCCCTCGAGGTGCTTTTTCGCCACCACACGCCGCGCCCGCTTAGCTCCGTGCCGGTGCTCTCTCAGGGCCGCGAGGCTCTGATGAAAGCCGACCAAAGCCTCGGATTGGCCCTGGCGGACGATGAGATCGATTACCTGGTGAAGAATTTCACCGCGCTGGGCCGCGATCCCAACGACATCGAACTGATGATGTTCGCGCAGGCGAATTCGGAGCACTGCCGCCACAAGATTTTCAACGCCACCTGGGAGATCGATGGGAAGGAACAGGACAAATCCCTGTTCCAGATCATCAAGAACACCTACCAGTTGCACAGCGAAGGCATCCTTTCCGCCTACAAGGACAATGCCGCGGTCATGACGGGCAGCAAGGGCGGCCGCTTCTACTCAGATCCGGGCACCGGCGAGTATGCCGCGCACCATGAGGATGTGCACATCCTCATGAAGGTGGAGACGCACAATCATCCGACCGCCATCTCGCCCTATCCCGGCGCCGCCACCGGCTCGGGCGGCGAGATCCGCGACGAGGGCGCCACCGGCCGGGGCTCGAAGCCCAAGGCGGGCCTCACCGGCTTCACAGTATCCAACCTTCGGATTCCCGGCGCCCTGCAACCCTGGGAGCGCGACAACGGCAAGCCGGGCCGCATCGTCTCCGCCCTCGATATCATGATCGACGGCCCCCTGGGCGGCGCGGCCTTCAACAACGAGTTCGGACGTCCCAACATCCTCGGCTATTTCCGCACCTATGAAGCCGAGGTGCCCGGAGCCGGCGGCCCCGAGCTGCGCGGCTACCACAAGCCCATCATGCTCGCCGGGGGCATCGGCAACATCAAGGAGCGCCACGTGAGGAAGGGCGGCCTCAAGCCCGGCGACAAGCTGATCGTCCTCGGCGGCCCGGCCATGCTCATCGGCCTGGGCGGCGGCGCCGCCAGCTCCATGGCGAGCGGTTCCGGCCAGGAGGACCTCGATTTCGCCAGCGTGCAGCGCGACAACGCCGAGATGGAGCGCCGCTGCCAGGAGGTCATCGACCGCTGCTGGGCTCTCGACGACCTGAATCCCATCGCATTCATTCACGACGTCGGCGCGGGAGGCCTCTCCAACGCCCTTCCCGAGCTCGTGAACGACGCGGGGCTAGGCGGCCGCTTCAACCTGCGCGCCATCCCGAACGACGAGCCGGGCATGAGCCCCCTGGAGATCTGGTGCAACGAATCCCAGGAGCGTTATGTGCTGGCCGTTCCAGCAGATCGCCTCGACACCTTCGTGAAGCTTTGCGAGCGCGAGCGCTGCCCCTTCGCCGTCGTCGGCGAGGCCACTAAGGAGAAGCATCTCGTTCTCGACGATTCGCTTTTCGAGAACAAACCCATCGACATCCCGCTGGAAGTGCTGCTGGGCAAGCCGCCGCGGATGCATCGCAAAACCGAACGCCTCAAGCGCCCCCTCCTGCCCCTGCGCATGGACGGCGTCACGCTCGCCGAGGCCGCCCGCCGCGTCCTCGCGAACCCCACCGTCGCCGACAAGACGTTTCTCATTTCCATCGGCGACCGCACGATCACCGGCCTGATCTGCAGGGACCAGATGGTGGGACCCTGGCAGGTGCCCGTGGCCGATTGCGCCGTCACCGCCACCGCCTTCGACGTATATGCCGGAGAAGCCATGTCCATGGGCGAACGCACCCCCGTGGCGATTAACACCGCCGCAGCCTCGGCCCGCCTTGCGGTGGGCGAGGCCCTCACCAATCTTGCTGCCGCCCAGGTGGGCGACATCGGTCGCGTCAACCTCTCAGCAAACTGGATGGCGGCCCCGGCGATTCCCGGCGACGGCGCTGCTCTCTACGAGGCGGTCCAGGCGGTTGGAATGGACCTTTGCCCGAAACTCGGAATCGCCATTCCCGTGGGCAAGGACTCGATGAGCATGAGCACGGTCTGGAAGGACCGCGAAACACAGAAGCGCATCGCCGCTCCGATCTCGCTCATCGTCTCGGCCTTTGCGCCCTGCGCCGACATCCGCCTCACGCTCACTCCCCAACTCCAGCCGGTTGAGGATTCCGTGCTCCTGCTCGTCGATCTCGGCCGCGGCAAGGACCGCTTGGGCGGCTCCATTTTGGCCCAGGTCTTTTCCCAAGCGGGCGACACCTCGCCCGACGTGGACAACGCCGCCGACCTCAAGGCCTTCTTCGCCGCCATGCAGCAACTCGGAAAGGAACGCCTTCTGCTGGCTTATCACGACCGCTCCGACGGCGGACTTTTCACAACCGCGCTTGAGATGGCCTTCGCGGGCCATGTGGGGGTGACGCTCGAGCTGTCCGCCAATCGCGAGGCCGTCGTAGCGCTTTTCAATGAGGAGCTCGGCGTGGTGATTCAGGTGCGGGCAGGCGACCTCGACACCGTGCTCGGCGTCCTGCGCAAACACGGGCTCGATACCTGCACAGAGAGTATAGGACGCCTGAATACGAAGTATGCGTTTCAGGTCCTCCAGAATGACACGACCCTTTTTGGCGACACCCTCTCCAATTTACGAGCAATCTGGTCGGATACCACCCGTCGCATCCAGGCCCTACGCGACAATCCTGAATGCGCCGAATCGGAGTACCGGCTCAAGCTGGCCCAGGACGATCCCGGCATCAGCCCCCTGGTCGCTTTCGACGTCCAGGCCGGCAGGGATTTCAGCAGCCGTCCGCCGATGGCGATCCTGCGCGAGCAGGGCGTCAACGGCGAGGTGGAGATGGCGGCAGCCTTCGACAGGGCGGGCTTCCGCTGCATCGACGTGCACATGACCGACGTTCTCTCAGGCCGGATCAGATTGGCGGATTTTCGGGGACTCGTGGCCTGCGGAGGCTTCAGCTATGGCGACGTGCTCGGAGCAGGCGAAGGCTGGGCCAAGAGCATTCTTTTCAACGAAAAAGCCCGCGGCGAGTTCAAGGCCTTTTTCGAGCGCAAGGACACCTTTGCCCTGGGTGTCTGCAACGGCTGCCAGATGATGAGCAATCTGCATTCCCTGATTCCGGGGGCCGAACACTGGCCGCGCTTCGTGCAGAACCTGTCGGAGCGCTTCGAAGCCCGCTTTGTCTCAGTGAAGATCGAAAAGAGCCCGAGCATTCTGTTCGCAGGAATGGAAGGCTCGGTGATTCCCATCGCCGTGGCCCACGGCGAAGGCTACGCGGAGTTTCGAAATGCCGCAGCAGCCAAAGCCTGCAGCGAGTCGGGTCTGATCACCGCGCGCTTCGTCGATAACAGGCATCAGGTGACCGAGATCTATCCTCTCAATCCAAACGGCGCCCCCTTTGGCATCACGGGGCTCGCCAGCCGCGACGGACGGGTGAGCATCATGATGCCCCACCCCGAGCGGGTTTTTCGCACCGTGCAGAATAGCTGGCATCCGGAGACCTGGGGTGAGGACGGCCCCTGGATGCGCTTTTTCCGCAACGCCCGAATCTGGGTGGGCTAAGCCTTGTTCCCCGGGTCAGCGAGTCCCGGCGCCGAGGTTCTTGGCAAGAAAGGCCTCGATGCGCCCATAGAGCTCTACTTTGTTTTCAAGATAGCGCACGCCATTTGCTTCATCGATGAAGCTGATCGATTCAGCCGGAATGCCTTTTCTTTTCACGGTGGAAACCAAGTCCTTCGCCATGCTGGTTTCCTCGTTCGCATCGAACTCGCTATATGAGATGAAGACAGGAACACCGATATCGCTGGCGTGCTTCAGAGGAGACATCGCGCTAAATTTCTCGGATTCCTTCTTGGGATCGCCGAGTTTCTTAAACATGCGTGCATAGGATGGGCCGTTGAATTTGTCGTATTTACGCGCCGAGATGAGTTTCCCCCAGTCATAATTGGCGGAAACAGCAACCGCGCATTTATAAAGCGAGGGTTCGAAAGCCACGCCGCAAAGGGCGAGATAACCGCCAAATGAGGTGCCCATGATTGCCATGCGGTTGCGATCGATCAGACCGGTGGCGAGGAGCTTCTTGGTGGCCTCCGTCACGTCTTCATGCATCTTTCGATATGCCCATTCGTCCTCGGTCGGGAACATCCAGTTGTAGCCGGGCGACCCGCGATAATTGGGCTGCAGCACGGCATATCCGCGACTGGCCAGAAACTGCACCTCCGCATTATAACCCCAGGTATCGCGAGTTTCTCCCGGGCCGCCATGAGCCAGGACCACGAGAGGCGCCGGATTCTGCTTGGTCGCTCCTTTCGGCAAGGTGACATAGGCGTCGAGCTGCTTGCCGTCGCGAGTCTTGAACTTCATGACGTTCATGGGCTGCATCCGCTGCGGATCGATCCAAGGCGCGGAATTCTTGAATACGCCCGCGGTATGCTTCTCCAGATCCACCCAGCTATAAATAGGAGGCTGGCGGTCGGAAGAAGAGCTGATCAGGACCACCTTTCCCGCCTCGTCGTTGCCGAGAATGCGGACCACCTGGCCAGGAGACAATTTTTCCACGTACTTCTGCAACATGCTATAACCCTCGTTGAACCAAATGGAAGTGGGTCCGCTGCGGTTGCCAATCGCGCCAACGATGTTATACGTTTTCGGGTCGCGGTAGAGAGAGCCATCGAAATCGTAGGCATTGTCCTCCAGCAGCGTGGAGAGCACCTTCCCGGAGGAGGCCTCCATGACTTGAAGGGGACGAGGCTTCCCGTCCTTGCGCTCACCCACGACCACGATTTCACCGGGATTATCGCCGGCATCGACAATGGTGATCTCCTCAAGATCCTGCGGACACTGCTGCCAGTTTTCCCCTGTCAATTGATGCAGGGTCATAGTGCCGTTCTCATCGACTTTAATGCCAAAGGCCAGCTTGCCGTCCTTGTCCGCAATGTAGCGAATATCGCATCCCTGATTCGTCTTCAGAATCGGGTAGCGGCTGACGAAATGCTTCTGGTTGACTTCCTTCACCTCCTCCTTCGCATCCATGCTCATCTCGACACCGCTCTGGGTTCGCACCGGACTGGTGAAAATATCCGTCCTCATGATGAACACTTCGCCGTATTGGCTGGTATTCATGCCCATGGCATCGAGTTTCACCACGGGATGAAGGCGGTCGGCACGGGGCACGGCGATCAGCTTGCATCCGACATACTGCACCAGGGAACTCGGAGTGAGGCCCGAGCCCGCATCGGAAGTATACAAGCCAATGTCGGTTCTCCTCTTGAAAGTCATGCCATAGACGAAACGCTTGGAGTCCAGCCATTCGACGGAAGCTATGTCTTTATCGCCAGCGACACTGATCCTATCGATCGCCTGGGTCTTCAGGTTACTGACAATAAGCTCGGTATGGTCGTCATCGGCGGTGATGAGCGCGGCGATGTGCGTGCCGGCGAGGTTTAGCTTGGGATCCCGCAACAGCGGCGGTCGGAAGAAATCGAGGACTGGCACCTGCTCAGTGGCCGGGACGGGCGTTACGCGCGAAAGGTTGATTTTCGCGGCATTCGCCAGATTGGCAAACGCAGCAGCGACAACCAGCATGCAAATGACTTTAGGTATTTTGTTCCATGTTTTCATAGACAAGCAACAGGGGGGGATGAGGGTACTGATGTTACAATTCCAACAGTGAATAGACTGTTCAGACTGCAGTAAAACGAAGGAATTCTTCACCGCAGGCAAGGTTGTTCTGATCTGCATTTTTAGGCCCAATCGAGATCTGACGGATTTTGATGAGAGCAATCATTCTCATTGGGATGCCGACAAATGCCACAGTAAGAGATGCGATGCTTTTGTGGCGTTTAGTCTTATGGCCACACACCGGGCAGCCAGGTCGTAAGCCACGGGACGTAGGTGATCAGCAGGACGCCAATTATCATCACTGCCAGCATGGGAAGCGAGACACGCGTCACCTCGCTCATTGGTTTTTTGAAGCGATACGAGGCGAGAAGCAGATTCAACCCCACCGGCGGGGCCAGAAAGCCGAGTTCCATGTTGGCCAGAAAGATGATCCCGAGATGCACGGGGTTCATTCCGAAAGCCACGCCGAGCGGCACGATCAGGGGAACCATGACGACGATGGCGGCATAGATTTCCACGAACCCTCCCACCACGAGAAGCACAAGATTGAGACCCAGGAGAAAGAGCCATCTCGAGTGAATCGTGTGCGTCGCCCACTCGACCATCTGATCCGGGATCTGGGCGTCCACCAGGTAGTGTGTGAAGCCGAGCGCCACACCGAGGATCAGAAGCACTCCACCCATGAGCAGGCCGCATTCGGTGATCACGCGCAGGACATCCGAGCCCAGCTTGAGATCCCGATGCAGAAAACATACCGCGATGAACGCGTAGAGGGCCGTGAGGGCGGCAGCCTCCACTGGCGTGGCGAATCCTCCGAAGAGCGAACCCAGCGCCACCACGGGAACCAGCAACTCCCATTTTGCATCCCACAGCGCCGCCCTCGCCTCGCGGCCATCGAAGGGCTGGCGTCCGGCCTCCCCCTTTGCTGGGCCCTTGTGGATGCCCCACCAGGCCGTCATCCCGACGAGAAGCAGACCGGGCAGCAGGCCTCCTTTGAACATCTCCTCGATGCTCACGCTCACGATATTGCCGCTGGAGGCTATGATCGCGTAAAGCATGGGGGGAATGCAGGGAGGAAACAACATGCCGAGCGACCCTGCGCCGGTCAGCAATCCCAGGGCCGAGTCCTCCGAGTAGCGCGCCGCGAGCAACACCGGCATGAGCACTCCGCCCAGCGCGAGGATGGTCGCCCCGGAGGCTCCCGTGAAGGTGGTGAAAAAGGCGCAGACAAGCGTCGTGGCGATGGCCGTCCCTCCGCGCATGCTGCCGAAAAGTGCCTGGAAAAGTCTCACGAAACGCTTCGCCGCCTTGCTCTCCGCCAGCAGATAGCCTGCAAGAGTGAAGAGCGGGATACTGGGCAGGGTTGGATTGACCGTGAGCTGATAAAGCTTGAGCGGCACGGGCGAGATCGGTTCGCCCGCTGACCACAGAAAGATCAATGCCGCCCCGCCGAGC
>JBAZHQ010000136.1:0-9913 GCA_041652235.1 Opitutaceae bacterium
CGCCATGCTATACTTCACGGCTGGAAAGCTCGACCTACCGGTTCGTCCCTGTTCACCGGCTTCGGCCTCTCCCTAGTAAACCAACTTATTCCACTGAAAACAGCGAAGAGGCATATCCTTATACTCGGGAAACTGTTCTATCAGTGCTTTTCGATTTGCCATCTCGAATAGATCGAACTGAAAGGCAGGTGCGCAGACGACGGTGCCGAAGGCATAGGGAACGCCAGCTTCGATCTCGGCCGCCTGCCAGCAATTTTTCGGCACCGATATGACTGGTTTCTCACCGGCCTGAAGATCGTTGCCCAATTTCTGAGAACTTAAACGGCCATCAGCCCCGATGATATGAAGCGTGATGCGGCCCTGATGTATCATCCAAAGTTCTTCATTATTGAAGACCCTGTGAAAGGCCGAGAATGCGCCGGGCAACATGAGCCAGTGTCCTGAAGTCCGGTATTCATCACGATGTGTCTCAACAAACTTCAATCCCTCCGGATGATCATACCACGCGTAACTCTTTAATAGTGTTTCGATCATAGGGATGCAAACGGATTAAGCCCGCTAAACTATGCTCATTGCTTAAGGGCGCGCAGCAGTTCGTGCAACGGGGCGCCGCGCCAATCGGGGTGCCTCATGTCAACATAGAGCGTTGAGCCAAGATAATACGGAAGCCTGGTTTCCGGTGGATTGTCGTTATCTTTCAGTATGGGAATGAACGTTTTGGTCGCTCGCGCCTGCAAGAAAACCGAACTTGAGATGACCGTTTCCATTCCGACCCCTCCGATCCTCTCGTTTGCCTTTTTTACATAGTTCGCAGAGCAGACCAGGATCAGTATGTCCGCGGCGCTAATGGATCTCTCTATGAAGAGAGTGATTTCTTCTCCAGCCAAAAGGTCGCGACGGTCCATGATGACATGGACGCCATTTTTGACCAGTTCGTCCGCCAATGCCAGAACCCATTCCTGATGCGAATCCGAGTCCCAGGAATATGAAATGAATGCTTTGATGGGTTTCTTCATCGGCATTGTGCCTGCATCGGGGCTCGATGCTCCGGTGAAATCCACGACTTCGATGCCGGGGATTAATCCCAGCCGCGAGAAACAAAAGTCGCGATAGCGGAGCCGCGGGGCGTTGCCGGGCCGCATGACGGTCGGAATATTCCATACTGCGGCATCGAAATAATAAGCCCCCGGGGCCAGATCCTTTGCCGTCTGCCATGAAGCAAGAAACGTCGCCTTTTGCCCGGGAGCCATGTCCATGAGCCGCCACGACTGCCGGTCATTGAATGCCAGGGATCGGTGACTGTCGAACGCCGCGGTTTTCCGGCTGTAGGGGCTGGCCACGCGCAGGGTGAGATAAACGGAACCCACGCGCAGGCCATCGTTTGTCACCTCAAATGCCACATCGACGCTTTCCCCCGGTCTGATGACGCGCATCGATGCGCGAATGGAAGACAAATGGAAACTCCAGCCGGCACACGCCAGAATATTCCAATATTGCCGCAGATTAATCATAGCTGCTGAAAGGACAGGAGGGGATCAGTTGAAAACAAGTAAGTATAACGCAGAAGAAAGGTTAAAGCAGAAAGATTATGCAATGTAAGGCTGGTTATGATGCGCTGAGAAAACCGGAAGTTAGTGGACTGACCCCATCGATCAACTCGAGTTTATTTGCGACGGAATGCCGGATTGTTGGGTAGGGAAGCGATCTCGTTGCGAAGCAAGGCAGGGAAAGCAGGGTCGTTCTCCCAGAAAAGAAGCCAATCCGCTACATGTGGATCGGTGCGCTGAAATGAGCCGAGGGACCAGCCGGCGATCTGATAAGCAAGACCACTGGCTACTTGCGCAGTCAACCCGTTCACTCCCCCACGAGTATTGGTCCACGACTGAAAGGCCGGGAAATCTTCCGCGCCTTCTAATAAGCCGACGAGTGCGCGCAAATAGCTGCGATCTCCTGTAGCCATCCAACCAGCCCAACATTGGTCCATAATTATGCCAACTTTCCGGACCGATTCTGGTTCAACTGGACCTTTAAAGTGAGGAAGATTACGCGGATCTTCTTGCGTATCCACAGTCTTCAATGACGCAACGGGTCCAACGGGAAGCATCGGAAACAAACTACTCACATCCTGTCCACCCATCTGGAGTATTAGTAGCAACACATTTTGCGTCTTCTGGTCGAGGGAAGGGAAAAGGTCGATAGCGGTGTTTCGAGCCGCAAGGTTTTCTTTGTAGGCGATCACAAAGAAACAGCAAACGGGAGGAACCTTGATAATGTCATCATAACTTGCGACTGCTTTGAGCAGGGAAAGCAGCCGTCCTGGGGACAGATCTTCATGATAGCGAGTCATGTATTTCCCGATTTCCTCCCTACTGGGGGAAGGATCATTTAACCAATCGGCCGCAGGACGCACTTTGATGCTGACCGGCTCTATCGTAGTTACCAACGGAATTCCAGAAATCGTCACTGCAATATGAACCTCCTCTGCTTGATTGACTATAGGAGCTGTCCATTCAGGTAGGAAAACGGCAAAGGTCACAAGTGAAGTGGCTTTCTCGAGATAAGCCTGGTCTTGTTGAGCGATCCCACCGGCCTTTAGCATGAGAATTGCTATGTCTGCTCCTTCGGCTTTGATGGGACGTATCGCTGCGGGCTTCAAGTCATGCTGTTCAGAAACGCCTTTAGTGGGAGAAGAAAACCTCAAGTGTAAATTTAAACCGTTCAATAGTTTATCGCGTTCGGGCCCTTCGGCTATGAGTGCCAGGGCGACTTTCTGGCCGGGATAGAGAGTCGTTAATGATTCAGGTCCGTTGACGCGCCCACTGGGCGGGATTTGGCCAACCCAGTCCGCCGATAGAACCACGATCATAGATCTAATACGATTCGGAACAATATTGTTCTTAATTACCTGAACTTCAGCCTGCAAGGGAAACAGTATACAGAGCCACAAGAACAACGGGCGGAAAAGGCTAGCGATATTTTTCATGAAGGATTAGGCAGGATCTTGGAGATTAACCAACCAGGGTAAAACGGGTAATTATATCCTTATGCTCGGGAAACTGTTCTATCAGTGCTTTAGGTCAATCCGTGGGGTCATCGCTACTAAGTGCTTTGCAGGGTTCTAGTAAAGCGAAGCGTTAAGTTTCGCAAGCACGTCGTCTAGGGTGTCGGCAGGCATGGTTCCTACGACCTCACAGCGGCGAGCATTCCAATCGACGTTGTGGACGTGATCGGCGAGCACAACGCCGACGATTGGTAGGCATGCGGGTATGGACACTTCGAAGGGGTAGCCTTTCGCTTGGGTTGTGATCGGGCAGACGACCGCCAGCCCGGTCTTCTTGTTGTAGGCCGATTCAGTGAGAACAACGGCGGGGCGGCGTCCTGCCTGCTCGTGCCCAGCTTGTGGTGTAAAGTCCAACCACACAAGGTCGCCACGGCCGGGGACTTTGAATTGCTTCAGACTCACAAGAGCTCCTTGCCGACGGGTGCGCCGAAATCATCGCCAGCGTGAAGGTTGCCAGAATTGATCTTCGCCAGCAGCGAGCTGAGATCGTAGCGTTTGGCACGCCGGCGGATCGGTGTGAGCACGATACGACCCGAATCGATCTTCAAATCCACCTCCGATCCCTTCGAGAGCTTCGTGTCCCGGGCGACGGTCGCCGGAATGCGGACGCCAAGGCTGTTCCCCCAAAGCTGCGCGGTAATTTTCATTGGAAATGTGTAAACATTGTAGAGACCAGCGGTCAAGGATCAAAGGAGTGCAGCCGGAAGCCAACAGTCGGACGGTCGGACAGTGGTGCTTCCGCACACAGTGGCGGAACTACAGCCAAATCCAACCAGGCGATTCAGATTTAGCAGAAGGTAACGAAGACAACGAAGAGCCGAGGCAAGAAATGAAGAAAGGCTTCGATCCATTTTCGCGCGGAGACGCGGAGGCGCGGAGGCTCGATCCACAGTCTCATCCCTTCCATCTTCTCCATCCCTGTTTACATGGTCCTGAGATCAATGACCCTGATCAAAGAACATTTTCACAGGGATTTAAGGGATGAAAGGGATTGAAGTTTGGTGTCTTTCCTCCGCGCCTTTGCGCCTCTGCGCGAGAACCCTGATTGGTTCCGAGCTCTGAAGCTCATGGGAAATCTCCTGACGATCCTTCTTTCGTACTACAGTGTTCTCAGGTCGTCTCAGCCTGCGAGGATTTCCAGAACGAGCGACAGTATAGCCTTATGGTTTATTCCCGATAGCTGAAAGCCGATCGCCGACAGCCCCGGTTTGCCCGACTTCCGACCGCCGACTGTCCGACCGAGGCGGCTCTGCCGCCACTGTGTGCAGCAGCACCACCGTCCGACCGTTGGCCTCTGGCTTCCGGCTTCTGGCCTCTGGCCTCTTTGGCTGCGGCTGCCGCAGTAGAATGCATCCGGGCTAGTCATGCTGCAGTGCGGCAAAAGGAAGCAACGAGCTGATTTCTCACTGTTGCGCTGACCGAGCTTATGCTGCATAGTCTTTCGATCATGAAGGCAGCTCTCATCGTTTCCGATCCCGACATCCTCGACGGGACCCCCGTTTTTTCAGGCACGCGCGTGCCGGTTAAAAACCTCACCGACTGCCTCGAAGCGGGCGACTCCATCGACGCCTTTCTGGAGGATTTCCCGACTGTAAGCCGTGTTCAGGTGGTCGAGTTTCTCGAGGCCGCTTGCATTCAAGTCACCGCCTCGCCGCAAAGTTAGGTTTAGATCCTTTCCGAACTCTCCGCGTCCTCCGCGCCTCCGCGGTGATAGAAAACGATGGCGGGGCGGCGTCCTGCCTGCTCGTGACCGGCCTGCGGCGTGAAGTCCAGCCACACGAGATCGTCCACGGATGTTTATTCACCGCGGAGGCGCTGAGAACGCGGAGCAGCAGAGCCGCATCCAAATCTAATCAATTCAGATTTAACAGAAGGTAACGAAGGCAACGAAGAGCCGAGGCAAGAAATGAAGAAAGGAATTCAATCCTTTCTCGCGCAGAGACGCTAAGAACGCAGAGGTTCGATCCACAGTCTCTCATCCCTTCCATCTCCTCTATCCCTGTTTACATGGTCCTGAGATCAATGACTCCGATCAAAGAACATTTTTTACAGTGATATAAGGGATGAAAGGGATTGAAGTTTGGTGTCTTTCCTCCGCGCCTTGGCGCCTCTGCGCGAGAACCCTGATCGGTTCCGAATTCTGAAGCTCATAGGAAAACTTCTGATGGTCTTACTTTCGTACACTATCTTTGAGTCTGTTGTTTTCTTGCGTGCATTCGTGGTGCAACACCCGATTTGCCTTTCACATACAGACAGCACCGAAAGCGGTGCTGCCGCAATCGGTGCCCCGTCTGCGGGGCGCCCATTCTAGATTCTCGCTCCTCGATTCTATATTCTTTGGCTGCGGCTCGGCCGCTTCATGAGCTTCCGTGGATTTTCGTGGTTAAAGCCTGCGGTTTGAAATCTCCTTCCGTTCGCCCGGCGGATTCGCAGTATCGGAACCGACGATGAAGATCTATTTCATGGGGGTTTGCGGGACGGCTATGGGGAATGCGGCGCTGCTGGCTCGCGAGGCCGGGCATCAGGTGCTGGGGGCGGATACCGGCGTCTATCCTCCGATGAGCACCGTCCTGGCCGAGGCGGGGATCGAACTGCATGAGGGGTATAATTCGACGCGGTTGAAAACGCTCGCTCCGGATCTGGTCATCATCGGCAATGCCATGAGCCGCGGCAACCCCGAGGTGGAATGGCTGCTCGATTCTCGCGCCATTCCCTTCATCTCCCTGCCCGCCATGCTGAACGAATTCGTTCTCAAGGGGCGCAGGAATATCGTGGTCTGCGGCACCCACGGGAAAACGACGACCACCGCGCTGACGAGTTTCCTGCTGCGGGAGAACGGACGTGATCCGGGCTTTCTCATTGGCGGCGTGCCGATCGACCCGCCGATGGGCAATCACCTGGGCGCGGAGGGCGATCCTTTTGTCATCGAGGGCGACGAGTACGACAGCGCGTTCTTCGACAAGCGCAGCAAGTTTATCCACTACGCGCCGTCCATCGCCGTGCTCAACAACCTGGAGTTCGATCACGCCGATATCTTCCGCGACCTCGCCGACGTGCAGCGCACCTTCTCGCACCTCACACGCATCGTGCCCAGCAGGGGCTGCATCGTGATGAACGGCGACGACGACAACCTGCGCGCCTTGGGCGCCTGCCCCTGGACCCGTATCCTTCGCGTGGGCACCGGCGAGGCGAACGACGTGCGCATCGTCGAATTCACCGAGCACGCGGAGGGCTCAAGTTTTCAACTGCTCTGGCGCGGACAGCCTTGGGCCAAGGTGGTTTGGGGGCTTCCGGGTTTGTTCAACGCGCGCAATGCAGCCATGGCAGCGACAGCGGCGGGCTTGGCGCTTGCGGTGGGCGACAAGAGCATGGAGAGCGTCCCGGACGCCGCCGGTCTCGATCCTCACGGAATAAAGGTCGGGTATCTGGCGAAGTTCCGCGGCGTAAAGCGGAGGCAGGAGGTACTGCTGCGCAGCGACGCGCTGACAGTGATCGAGGATTTCGGGCACCACCCGACGGCGCTCGCCGAGACCCTGTTGTCGTTCCGCTCGCGTTTTCCGGGCACCGTGCTCACGGCGGTGTTCGAACCGCGCAGCAACACGGCCCGCACCAAGACGCTTCAGGCAGGTTTCATCCGGGCGCTCAGTCAGGCCGACGAAGTGTACCTGGGCGCGGTAAGCCGCGCCGATAAGCTCAAGGAGGACGAGCGTTTCGACGGCGAAGCGGTCACTCAGCATCTGGAATCCCAGGGCACGAGCGCCCGGTGCTTCACATCCAATGCGGCGCTGCTGGAAAAGCTCCAGGCCGACACGCTGCCGGCGGGCAAGGACGGGAAGGCGAGGGTGGTGGTGTTTTTTACCAATGGGAGCTTCGATGGGATCATCGCGCGGTATAGCGCGAAGGCAGGAAGCTATTAGCTGTTAGCTTGTTGCTGTTAGATTTCGATCCTCTGATTGGAGGTGCAGAAAAACCAATAGCTGCGAGCTTTCCGCTGGAAACTCCGAAACCTTACGCCTCTTATTTACTTACGCTCTTACGCTCTTGCACCTCTTACACCTCTTACGCTCTTGCCAAGGGTATGCTGAGATCTGAAATGGAACGCAGAGGCTACTGAGAGGTAATGGAAGGTCGCAAAGGAAAGGCAGGCGCTTATGCTTGGTTCTTCGCCCCAAGCACAAGCGCGGGCTGTCGCTGGAGGGGATTTTTAAGAGCGTAAGAGAGTAAGAGCGTAAGTGGGTAAGATTTAAGGCTGATAGCCAACAGCCGATCGCCGACTTCCGATCTCCCGGCTTGCTCAACCAAGTGCGGCAGAGATGGGGGCGGAGTCCACAGCTCTGGCGCTCCCTTGTCGCATGGATCGGAACTCCGTGTTCTCCGCGCCTCCGCGGTGAAATAACAGCCCTACAATCTGCGGCGAATGTTAGAACTGCGGATCACGCGACGCGAATACGACTCTTTAACGCTCGGAAGCTAAAAGCTACGAGCTACCAGCTATCAGCTTTTTTCAGATCGGTATGGAGCCGCTGGAACTCCGGGGACTCGCGGAGCAAGTCGCCGGCCTTTGTTATCAGACGGTCCACCATCTCGGATGGCAGGTGGAAGCGCGTGGGAATGGAATCGAAATACCGGCGTTCATTCGGATCTTTGATGGAACGGAAATCGACGGAGATAAGATAGATTTTGACCCGTTTGGACTCCGGCACTCCTGCGGCCTTCTCCTGTTCGTCCCAGAGTGCCAGCCCTGCCTTTACCATGCTCAGGGTCTCATCGTTGTAGCGGTTTATTGAGGAATTGGAAAGCGCCCGGATCACCTGCTTTATGTTGGGAGTCTGTTCGCTTCGGTAGAAGTCAAAGTCTTCCTGTCTGGCGGCATTCACGACGAGGATGGCCATCTTGTCTTTTTTCGCCTCGCGCATTTTCTGGACGATGGGCTCCCATCCTCCGTTCATGGCGATGGTATCGACCAGATTGCGCAGCCCCAGGTTGTCGGCCAGGCCGCCGTCCACCAGGTGAATGTAGGGATTTGACGCCGCATCCAAATAGACCTTCTCCCTGGTCAGAAGCATGTTTTGCATGCTGGTCATCACACCCGATGTCCGAGTCGGCATCAGCCAGATGGAATCCGAAGGAGGTGCGATCTTGTCGGAATAATTTTTCAGGGTGATGGGTGTCAGAAGGACAGGGACGGCTGAGGAGGCGGCAACCGCCCTGGAAATCGGGTAGGCGGAAAGATCGGAGCCAATGAGATCGAACTGGTCCTGCGTGAAGGGGAAAGTGCTTCCGGTGCGAAGGTTGGTCGCGTTGATGACGAGCAAGGGTCTCCGCAGATCGGCTTTGTTAAGATCGGCGAAGGTCGCACCGTGAAACAGATCCTTGTCGTAGAGTTCGGCCGCCCTGTCGCTGCGCGAAAAATGTGACGAGGCCAGACGTGCGTTGACGATGGGAGCGAGACTCACGCGATAGAGGGAGCGCTGCATGTTCCGCTTGAGGAAGAGCTGCTCGTAGTCGGAGAAGATCCGGTCGCCGTAGAGGCAGTAATAGGCGGCCGTGAAGCTGCCGCCGGAAACGGAACTGATTGCGTAGAGATCGTCCAGCATTCGCAGTTTCCCGTCCAGGGGTGTGACCGCGAGTTCCTTGAGCACTCCGTAGGAGAAGGCGGCGGCTCTCGTGCCTCCGCCGGAGAAAAAGGCAAAGATGACCAGATCGCTGTCACCGGGCGTCGTAAGGGAAGGGCTGAAGCGGTAGCCGCCGTCCGTATCCCTTTTTACCAGGGGCACGTTCATCGGTGCCTGGGAGCATGACACCAGCAAGGCCGAGACCAGAAGAGGCAGGGCGCATCTGAAAAGGCCGACTTTTCCGAAAGGAAGTTGGATCATGAAGGGCAGGGAGCTGTTAGCTTCTAGCTAATAGCTACGAGCTTTGAGCTGCAAACATCGAAACCTTACGCCTTTTACTTACTTACGCTCTTATGCTTTAGCCAGAGGTATGCTGAGGGGTGTATTTTTAACACGGAGGGCACGGAGGTCGGGCATCGATCCGAGAGGGGCGTCAGAGCTGTGGACTACGTCCCCATCTCAGACGCACTTGGTGGAGGCGAGCCGGGAGATCGGAAGTCGGCGATCGGCCTTAAGACCTGCCTGAACTTAAAGCTTTTAACTTAAATCTTATAGCCTTTTTGGTTGCGGCTCCGCCGCTCCAGGAACTCCGTGTTAAAAGAAGCACGATCCGTGGCGCTGATTGTAACCGCGAAGCACGCGAACCAGGCGAAAATACTTTGAATCTCGATTCACCAATCCCTTTTCACGCGGAGACACGGAGGCGCGGAGAAAATCAAACCAGACTTCAATCCCTTTCATCCCTTATATCCCTGTGAAGAATTCTCTTTGATCGGAGTCATTGGTCTCAAGACCTTGTTAACAGGGATGGAAGAGATCGAAGGGATGAGAGATTGCGGATCGAACCTTTGAGACTTGGCGCCTTGCGAGAAAATCATGATCGGTGCATTCCATTCGCCTGTCCCAATAACGAAGAAGGCCCCAGGACTTTCGTCCTGGGGCCAAACTTGGGGGTGGGCGTTCGCCACTCGCTCTTCCCCGGCACATGCGTTGGGCGCTCTCGCTTTCGCGGGCCGCATGTTCCCCGACGCCACTCGCTGCGGAGAGCAGCGTTACCGGTCTCATGGCGGGACCGTCGCGACCGTTTCCGATCGCGATCTATCGAGTGAGGTCTTTTCGCCCAGTTCGGCTGCCGCCTGCCGGCGGCGAGCGCGCTGAACGAGGTGCTGACACGCCTGCGATCTTTCGATCTGTCGCGTCGGCACCCTTCCCATGCGGGCGGCCCCGGCTTATGACC
>JBAZHQ010000137.1:0-9913 GCA_041652235.1 Opitutaceae bacterium
TCGGTAAATTTCAGGTAGCTCAGCGTGGTGAGCTTCGACATCTTCAGCGTGAACTCCATGCGGAGGAACAGCGATAGCCGGGCGGAAAGATAGCGGATGAAATCCTCATGCAGGATGCGCAGCCGGCGCAGCTCGACTTCCGTCAGGAACACCGGGTTCCGGAAATCGTAGATCTCGATCTTCGGCCCTTTCAGCGGATCGGCGAGGGTGCCGTCGTTGAGGAAAATCACCTGTTTTTCCTGGACCTCCGCCGACGCGAGCAGCTTGTCGATCTCTGATTGATCGAGGATGTCGGAAACAGAACGTAGGGGATCGTCAGCCATGTTATTGGACTACGAAGTCGGAAAAGTAGATCTGCTCGACAACCTTCTTGCCGAGAGCCTGGTTATAGGCGTTGACCAGCTTTTCGCGGATGATGTTTTTCGCGCCGGCCTCCTCAAGATCCGCGAGTGTGAGTGAGGAAAGCACATTGAGAGTCACGTCGACCATCCTGGCCTTATCCTTGTTGAAGGTATCGCGGATATTGCGGTCCTTGCCCGTGACCAGAAAAGTGGCCTTGAGATAGCGGGTTCCCATCGTGCCCGCGAGATTCACAACGACATTGGTGAATTCGTAACTGTTGGAGGGACCGGAGGCTTCGCCCTTCCCGGACGCTGCGCCATGTCCTCCTTCACGCCATGAAGATTCGTCAGCTGACCGGGCTTCCTCGGCAGAGGCGTCGGCTGTCGTGCCGCCGGCCTTGCCCATGGCCGCCGTGAGACGCTGCTCCATCTTGGGAATGATCACATACTGAGCCACCGCCCATGAAATCAGGGGAGCGAGCACGACCACGAGAATCACCGGAATCAGGGCGGTGATCTTGAAGCCTGAGGACACGGCAGGCGCTGAAGCAGGAGTTGCAGCAGCGGGCGCGGGCGTGGATTCGGGTTTCGGAGGCATGGAAATCTTTGGCCTTAAGCTGTCAGTTCGTATCTTTATGTATGAAATTCTTGCGGAACCGGAAGTATGCCAGACCTTGTCTGAGTCATGCGGCACCTGCTATGGCTGCAGGCGCCGCATAAAAAACACACTCTTTTGAAACGCTCAACTTACGCTCTCAAACTTGAGAGTTACGAGCGCTTCAGATTAACGATTTCCTCAAGCATCGAGTCCGAAACGGTCACCAGACGGGAAGCAGCCTGGAAGCTGCGCTGCGCGGTGATCATGTTCGCAAACTGCTCGGTGAGATCGACGTTGGACAGTTCCAGGGTGCCGGCCTCGACAGTGCCGGCGCCGCCTGCGCCACCCGCCTGATAGTCGGCGGCTGTGGTCACCGTAGCCGCTGTCGTGAATATGCCGTCGGCGCCCTTGGGGCCCGCGTTGGTAAGCGATGTGTACAGCCCGTCGCCACGCTTCATCAAGGAGCTGGTCTGATTGAATTGCTGCAGCATGATCTGGCCAACCGTCGCATTGGTGCCGTCGGAGTAAAATTGAACGATATTGCCGCCACGGTCGATGGAGATGGACTGAAGGGTCGCAGTCGAAGCAAGAGCTGCGGTGTCGCGCTGGATATCGCCCACGTTGGTCGTGGGAGGGGTCGTCGAATTGCCTGTCAGACCTTGCACGCGCATGCCCTGGGAATTGACGAGGTAGCCCTGATCGTCCCAGCGGAAACTGCCGGAACGGGTGGCGAAGACGCTTCCATTGCCGTCTTTGACGAGGAAATATCCCTCGCCGGAGATGCCAAGGTCCGTGCCCTGGCCGGTGGTGCTCAGAGCGCCTTGGTTGTAATTCACGGTGATGCCGGCCAGCTTTACGCCCGAGCCGATCTGAGCGGCCTGCACGTTGCTGATCGAACCGCCGTTGCCGGGCTGAGAAGCCCGCAGGGTGTTGCTAAAATCGTCCGAGATGCTGACCTTGCTGGATTTGAAGGCCGTTGTATTCACGTTGGCGATATTGTCGCCAATGACTTCGAGGTCCTTGGTGAAGACCTTGAGTGCGCTAACGCCTGAACTGAGTGTGCCGATGAGTGCCATAACGATATGGTGTTGATGTTCCTATTGAGTTGAGTGTGTCTTTCCTGAATATTCGAAACCGACGGATGCGCCGGAGTGTTTCCTGATTTTAGGGAGTGGTCGTCGTGTCGGGCGCCTTGGCGTCGACCCGTTGGAGAGTCGAAAGGGCGTAGAATGCGCCGTTGATCTGCAAAGCGGGCTCGTCGCCGGAGGTATCCACCGAGGTGACTTCTCCGCTCACGTTGGCCTGCGTCGCGGAGTTGTACACCGTGACATACTTCCCGATATAACTCGCAGCCGCCACCTTCGCCTGGTCGGTGCGCAGCGATGTCATATCCTTGGAAAGCTGGTTCATCTGGGCGAGCGACGTAAAGGATGCCATCTGGGAAACGAAAGCCGTGTCGTCCATGGGCTTCAGGGGATCCTGGTTCGACATCTGCGTGCTGAGCAGCTTCATGAAGTCGTCCGAATCGAGCACCTTCTTGGGAGCGCGAACGGAATAGCCGGCTAGATTGGCGGCGATATCGCTATTTGTAGCGACAGTAGTTGGGATGGCGTCGACGGACATAGGGAATCAGGCAAAAGTGTGAAGGCGGCGTGAGCCATCGAGGACCAGTGCGCGCGGAGTCGCGACCGGCTCTGATTTATCCACCGCGTTGTTGTGCGATTGACGTGAGAAGGAGAAGCCACGGGCCGACTCCTGAGAACCCTGGTCCCGTGCCTGCTGCTGATTCTGGCGAGCGGCCTGCCCGTCTAGATTCGTGGCATCGTTGCGCACGGCGCTGGAACCCTGGGTGAAGGTGGGCTCCGATAGCCGCACGGATTCTTTCCCCTGAAGCATGGCAGGCATGGTGGCCTGCCATTCGCGGGAAAGCGTGTCGCGAAGTTCGACGGAATTCGTCCTGAAGGTCGTATGCACTTCGCCGCGACGGAACTCGAGACTCACCGTCAGGTGCTCGCCCGAGCGGAAATTCAGGTCGAAGTCGACAGTGCGCTCGGACTTGGTCTGCAGTTTCTCGGCGACTTCCTTCACGACGTTCATCGTTCGGCTGACGGATTCATGCAAACTGCTTTCCGGTCGATCCATCTGCCTTGAGAAATCGGCCTTGGCGGAACGATCCGCCGCCATGACCGCCACACTCGGCATCTCGCCAGTGTTCGAAAGAGGCAGGTTGTTACGGTCGTCGTTAGCCATGATCGCGGGCTTAGAAGCAACGAGGATGCCATCCGTGGTTCCAGACTTCGCTTCCTTCTTGCCATCAACTTTTTGAGAGTTTCTTTTATTGCTTACTTGCGGAGCCATGACGCTTGCCCGAAGTGCCCGAGCAGACAGGGGGGCAAGATTTGCCGCTTTCGCATCGAGATTGACTGCGGTGGTTGACGCGGCCGTTTCAGTAGCCGGTGCCGAAGGTGCTGCGATCATATCCGACGCCGGGATTGCGGCGGATTGAGTCGGGAACGCTGCAGGATCGAGAGAGACTTGCTGAGAGGAGTTTGATACAGACGACTGAGACTGGGGAGAAAGTGAAACCGGTTCTTGGGAAACCGTTGAGGAAACGATTTGCCGGATATTCCCGGAATTTCGCGAGGCCGATTGGACCGCTCCAACGGACACAGGAGTCGAAGAATTCGGGAGGGCCATGCCGGCAGGCTTAGCGAGGGAGGAAGGCGATGCGAGAGTCCTCGGTGTCAACTGAGCGGGTTGAAG
This sequence comes from Opitutaceae bacterium, assembly GCA_041652235.1. Classification (GTDB taxonomy): domain Bacteria; phylum Verrucomicrobiota; class Verrucomicrobiia; order Opitutales; family Opitutaceae; genus MWDT01. Next base: position 3,703 of record JBAZHQ010000137.1, read on the forward strand.
GACCGCGTCGTCGGTTGCCGCGTTCTCCTGCGCAGTCTGGGAAATCGCGAATCCTGCGCTGCGAAGCGCGTCGGCGATCACTGTTGCCTCCTCGCCCGTCGCAGAGGCGGAGACCCAAGCCTGCGTAGTCGCGGCAGCCGGAGATTCGTTCGCCTGCGCTGTCTTCGACGTCAGGGATTGGGATACCGGGGGCGTCTTGGTCGAGGCGACTTGCGTCAGAGGATTCTGTACAAAACGACGAAGCGTTCCGTCGCTGAGCACCACAGGCGCGGGCAATTCCACCGCCCTGGTTAAGGAATCAGCGTCGCCTGCCTCAGGAGCCTGCCTGGCGATCACAGAGGTTTTTGCCTCTGCCTCGGGCTTCTCGCCGATCATGCCGATGTTCTCGGCAAAGACCTGGCCTCCGCTCGTGTGAATGGAGGAAGCCGTGGAGCGTTGTGTAATTAAAGGCTGCGCTGGACGGGCGAGCGGCGCGTAATCCTGCGGCGCCGTATAGACGGTCGCCAAGGGGAGAGCCTCGGTATCCGCAGACGTTACGCTCGCCTCGGCGGCAAACGGAGTCTCGGACTCAGCGGGCTGCGTCGAGGACTGCGCCTTGCCAGCGCTTAATTTCGTCTCCTGGACGACGGCAGCGGCAGAAACGCCCGCAGGCATGGCTGCCGGCGCAAAACCAGTGAAAGTTGTCGAAGCCGTCCTCTCGGCAACACGTGCGTTGCCGCCAGTAACAGGAACAGGTTTTGAAACAGTCTCCGAGGAGCGGAGAAGATCGATGCCGACCTCGTTCCCAACCGGCGCGCTCGTTTGCGCGGTCATCTGAACGTTCGTTGCACCCTGTTGCGATGAAAGCATCAGGCGTGCAGCCGACGAAACAGGAACGGAGGATATCCGGGCTTGAGAGTCGCCCACGGCCGGAGCAACACCATCGTTAGCTCCCATGCGCCGCGTTGTTTCGACAGGGGCCGTTGGTGTGGGAAAATCTGCATTGCGCGGAAGTCCACCCATAATCGGGGATGACTCCGAGGACTCTGAAGTGACCGTATTCGCCTGAGATTCGATAGCGGGCGACGAAATCGCCGTCGACTCGTACTTGACTGCGCGCCGATCCGCGGCAACCCGGTTTCCGGGAATAGCAGTATCGAGGAGCATCGAAGGTGCGGAGTCTGCCCGGAAGGACGTCGTTGGATGGGCGTCATCGGCATCGGCGTTTCCCGCTGCCTTCGCCCCAAGGGTAACTTTTGAAGGACTCGGTTGAGTCGTCGGCTGGCCCACAGCAGCGACATGAGAGATAGCCGGACCATCTGTCGTTGTCGTGAAAACCGCAGTCTCGTCCATGGCAGTTATGCTAGCCATGGGGGCCTTCCGATTCTGAACCGGGACGGCATTGGGTGCAGTGACAGCGATTCTCGACTGAGTCGGCTCAACCGCGACTTGAAGCGATGTGCTTCCCTCTTCCGAGACGGAAGGACGGGAGGCCGCCATTTCAATCGGCATGTAAGTCGTGGCCGAGGCGGAGGCGAGCATCTGCGCCTGCTCGACAACGTTATTCGCGACAACAGCCGCAGTAGCTTCAGCTTTCTTCGTGGAGGCTTCAGACTGGGAAGCTGGGATTTCGATGGACGGATAGATGTCGTTCGCAGGGGGATTCGATGACATTTCCTTCCCTGAGCAGTCCTTGGCGCTCGCCTCCCCTTTCCGGGCAGATACCCGATATTGCGGATTGGAAATCCGAGTAAGATTCGGAGCCGCTACCGGCGGAGTCGAAGGTCTGTCCGATGCCTGTGCGACGGCAACCGCGACAGCAGGCGGCAAATCGCCCTTCGTCGCTTCTGTCTCAGCCGGGACGTCACCCGCCATGGAGGTCTCAGTCTCGACAGTCGCGGAAGCGCCTTGGAGCATCTCCAGAGAAGGAGAGGCTTCCATTTCCGGTCTCGCAAAAAAATCATAGGCTGTGCGGGCAAAGTCGTAACTCACGCCATCGAAGTTTCCGGTAATCGAAGCCGGATGGATCGGAATCTCCTGAGCCTGTTCTCCATCAACCGAAATAGCTGCCTGATCCTGCCCATCTGTCTGAATTGGAACGACAGTCGGTTCGGCAGCATCGAGTCCGGCAACAATAGTGCCGGTCAAAGGCAAGCGTACTTGCTGCATCGCAGGCGTGGCATTCGCATCGACCCAATCGAACTCAAAATCAGCGGATTGACTCTCGCTTCGTTGCTGCATTCCGGAAGCTGCGATCTGCCCTGGGGCAACTGGCATCTGTTGCGAGCCGGCATCCGCTTGAGGAGAAGTGACCGTCGAGAGGACCTGCCCGAAGGCTGCATCCTGTGCGGGAACGGCAAAGGTGTCCATCGACTCGCCAGTGCTTCCCGGCGCGAGCATCGCAGCTCCGGGTGAAGTCCCGGGCTGAGGGGCGATAAATGGTAGTGTGACGGACATAAGATCGGGTCGTCCCTCCTTGGGATAGGGCGCCCGTCTCGTCCCTGAGACGGTCGTGCCGGCGATTTAGACGCTGCCGGCCGCGCCGGCTTAGCCGGAAGTCGCGGGTTTGGTCACCTTGATGAGTCGTAGTTTTTCGGAAAGAGTAGCGGCGCGTTTTGCGAGGTTGGGATCTGCCGCTGCCTGACGGGTCATTTCCTCGAGCACGGTGGCCACGGTTTCAGGCTTCATCATGGCGAGGAGCTTCACGCAGGTCGTGTCATCCATCTCCTTGAAGATAGCCACCGTGGATTTCGCGGAGAGAGCGGTGTAGCTCTGCGCAAGACGCTTCAGATTGGAGGTCTCGCCTTCGGTCACTTCGATCAGCCTTTGATCGATGGCGCTGCGGAGGTTTTCGATCTGCATGCGGGTCTTCTCGAGCTCCTGCTGCTCGACTGCCATGCGGGCTTCGCGTGCGACCATCGCCTCCTCGCGCTGCCTCAAGCGGAGCTTCTCCTCCTTCAGATCGGTGGCCAGATTCTCCATCTCGATGGTCCAGAAATCCCAAGGCTTGTCTATTTTCTTGGCGGCGAGCTCGCTGGCCTTGGCCGCGACCGATTTGGCGATGATCTTCTCTGAGGTTTTCCAAACCATATAAATCATCGTGCCGGCGCCGAGCGCCAGTCCGAGAACGACCAACAAGAGGGTATTGATGAGTTTACTCATGACATGAGCAGGGGTGCGCGGCCGAAGGTCGCGTTGGTGCGGTCGTCCAGGTGCGCCTGTTCCTCGCGCTCGAGTTCAAGGCGATATTCCTGCCGGGCTTTGATTTCGAGATTGTCGATGACGCGCATGTCGCGGCGCGCAACGATCCAAATCTCGCGAGACTCGTCCAGTCTCGCCCGGGTTTTCTCAAGGGCTGCAATGGCATCCTTCTCCCTCTGGAGTTGAATCTCTTGCTCATGCAAATAGGATACTTGATCCGCGGCGCGCACGATGGCGCCGCGCTTCGAAAGAATAAGCTCCTGAAGGTGGCGCAGATCGGAACGTACTTTCTGAAGGTGCTCCTCCGCCTCGGCGTGCGCTTTCAACGCCAGGCCAAAAGCCTCCCTCGCGCGCATCTCGCGGATGGCACGGACCGTCTGTACGGAACGAAGAGAGAAACGGAATTTTTTCATGATCCTAGCACCTGCTTCAACGCGGCAAAACTCTCGGCTCGCGGCACCCGTTCAAAAATACCCTGCTTCAGGAAATTCCTCAGCGGAACGTTGAGCGCCACGGCTTTGTCGAGAGCCGCACTGTTGCCCTTCTGGTAGGCGCCGATGGTTATGAGATCCTCGTTCTTCCGGTAGAGCGCCAGATGTTCGCGCCCTCGACCGGCCAGATCGACCTCGTCGGGAGTGCAGACATCGCGCACCAGACGGCTGACGCTCTCAAGCACATCGATCGCGGGATAGTGGTTCTGGTGGGCCAGCGCCCGGGAAAGCACGATATGACCGTCGAGAATGCCGCGCACCGCGTCCGCGACGGGTTCATTCATGTCATCGCCCTCGACCAGCACCGTATAGAGGGCGGTGATGGCGCCGCGCTCGCCGGCGCCGGAGCGCTCCATGAGCTTGGGCAGCATGGCAAAGACGCTCGGCGTATAGCCGCGGGTGGCCGGAGGCTCGCCCGTGGCGAGCCCGATCTCGCGTTGCGCCATGGCAAAACGCGTCACGGAATCCATCAAGAGCAACACGTTCTTGCCTGCATCGCGATAGGCCTCGGCCAGCGCGGTTGCAGTGAAGGCGGCGCGCAGGCGCAGCGGTGCAGGCGAATCGCTCGTCGCAACCACGACAACAGCGCGTTCAAGGCCTTCGGCGCCGAGATCCTTCTCGATAAATTCACGCACTTCGCGACCGCGCTCGCCGACGAGGCCCACGATGACCACGTCGGCTTCGGCATCGCGAGCCATCATGCCCAGCAGCGTGGACTTGCCAACGCCCGAACCGGCAAAAAGGCCGAGGCGCTGCCCGCGTCCCAAGGGAATAAAGGCATCGATGGCACGCACGCCGGTCACAAACGCATCCCTGATGCGCTGGCGGCGTAGCGGATGAGGAGGCTTGGAAAGGGATGAGTCGGCGCGTTGCACCGCAGTAGGGCCGCCTCCGTCGAGGGGACGTCCGAGTGCGTCGAGAACGCGACCCAGGAGATTCTCGTCCGCCACCGGCAGAGGAGGACGATCGCTCGCCGCGACTTCGCACCCCGGATGCAGGCCCGTTGTCTCGCCCAAGGGCATCAAAAGAACATGCTCATTCCGAAAACCCACGACTTCCGCTGTGACGTTGAAATTTTCCCGGTCGGAGGAGATGGAACAAAGTTCTCCCAGCCCCACATTCGGTCCTTCCGACTCGATGATGAGCCCGGTGATGCCGGTCACGCGGCCAAGACGACGCGCAGAAGGCGCCGCGCGCACTTGCGAGCGCAGGGCTTGGATCATCGGAATGACTTCGGCGTCGGGCATGGCGTTTATAAAGTGGCGCGGGTATTTCCTAGGCGGCTCCCACCAATTCATGTCGCAACGATTCCAGCTTCGCGCTCTGCCTCGCATCGGTCAGGCCGAAGCGGCTGCGCACCTGGCAATCGCCCGGACTCAAGGCTGTGTCCGGTCGGACGCGCAATCCCGGATAACGAGCCTCGAGATCCTTCATGTTCTTCGTCAACAACGCGGCATCGCGAGTCGAGACGATCAGCTCGAGGTTCTCCCGCTCGGGAAACAACTGGTCGAGCGTTTCGACGCACAGCTTTTGCACGAGTTCGGCAGGGGGCTCGTAACCGGCTAGAAGCCGGCGGGCAATCTCGAGCACCAGTTCCGGCAGCGAGCTGCGCAACTGATCCAACATCGATCGCTCGATGTTGGGCAAAGTCTGTAACAGGCCATGCTGCAATGCTTGGACTTCCTCGCGGAATTCCAGCAATTGACGGTCTGAAAAGGCATGGGCGGTATCGTAACCCTCCCGATATGCCTCAGCCTTGATCACGGACATCTCGCTCTCCGAATACAAGCGGGATGAGTTGCCGGGTATGGTGGCGCCCAACAAAGGACGGTCAAACGTGACAAGGCAATATTGGGAGAAAGACATGTGGGATCTTTAGCTTTAGGCTGTAAATTTTAAGCTATAAGTCGGAAACGATGGGCGGCATCGGCATGGTTGAAGCGGTCATTGGGTTCAGGGCTTAAAGCTTATCACTTATAGCTTATAGCTTCCTTACGCCACGACGGTGTCCTCGGAGTTGTCGAGGCTGACCGACCCCTCTTCCTCGAGACGGCGCACCACCTGGATGATTGTGTCCTGTGCGGTCTCGACGTCCTTGAGGCGCACCGGACCGAGCATCGAGATTTCGTCCCGCAAGCTTTCGGCGGCGCGCTTGGAGATTGAGGAGTAGATCTTATCCTTGAGCCCTTCGCTCGCCGATTTCATGGCCACGGCCAGATCCGCAGAATCGACTTCCCGCAACACGCGCTGCAAATCGGCGGACTGGAGGCGCTGGAGATCGTCGAAACTGAACATCTTGCGCCGGATCGCCGAACCCAGTTGTGCGTTGCGTTCCTCAAGCCGGGCCAGAAGACCCTTCGACATTTCCTTGTCCACGCCATTGAGCAGCGTAGCCACCGCGCGGACACCGCCGCTATGATGGAAGGTGGGGCGCATCTTGGTGTCAAAATGCTTTCCCAGACTGCGGACGATCTTCGCGACCAGGTCCAGGGAGGTGCTCTCGATGGTGCCGAGGCGTTCGATCACGTCTTCGCGCACGT
>JBAZHQ010000138.1:0-9911 GCA_041652235.1 Opitutaceae bacterium
AGCAAAATCGCTTTATTATAAAATCTGACATCCACGGTTTTTTAGCATTTTCTGGTTCTCTTTACCCGTAAAACCTCCCGATTTTCAAAAATTGGGGAACTTGGGACAGTCTCTACTTAAAGACTCAGCAATACGAAGCGCAGTTTCCGGATCTGACTGAACTCGGCTAAAAGATTCGCGCTGTTTCAGTACTTCTATAGTGGGTGAGATCGGCTGATTAATCAGCCAGTCGAGTGTCTCTACCGGGCGCTTATTAAGAAGCGCGAACAGCGTACCATCAAGTTGATCCTGTGAAGTTATTTTACCCGCCTTAAGATCGGCCAATGCAGCATTCGGATCAATGGTGGCATAGTATCCCCCAGCCATTTGTAAGTAATTAGTCTTTACACTGTCTAGCGTACGGCTCTGTGCAAAGGCGAGTGCGCCGACCTTATCCTCTTTTAAATATACGGTAAACAGCGAAGTCATTTCTGCATACACGTTGCTCGTTTGTGGCAAACTATTCAAGTACGCCGTTACGGCAGAAAATCCCTTTTTGTCCAAAAGGAACTGTTCGAGCACGGGCTTCAAAAAGTATTTGCTGTTTTCGTCATTTTCTCGGATCATCGTCTCGGCATACGTACAAGCAGTTACTGCGTCTTGTGATAACCATAGCTGCATGGCGAGCTTGCTCAGCATCACTCGAGCAGGATCTTGTCCAAGACTAGCTAAGTAATCCATACATGCCCTAGGATCTATAAGCACCCACTGCCGTATCAGTTCCGCCATTGCCTTTGTGCGCTCCTCGCCTAAAGGCATCTTCCTATACTTAGCACCGATCAAAAGGAATTCGGAGTTTGTCGGACTGTCGGGTTTGGAGGTTGTTGATATTTCTCCGACACCAGACGTAGAAGAAGTTGGCGCTTTACTTTTCATCGCGTTGCTCGACGCTGGCCACGGTTGCTCATGTATAGAGGTGACACTTCTATCATGCGATATGATTACGACAATGATAACAGTTACTGCAATAATAAGAAGTAAGTACAGTTTGGTTTTCATAGAATTAATGTTTTACAACGTAACATGTTTATTTAGGCAATGGGGTGCGATGTATTTTAACATTGCCGGTCACTGAGTTATACTCCCACCATCCTTGTTCTCGTGATAGTAAGGCTGAAAAATTTACACGCGTAGTTGTACTAAAGCCAGGTACGCTTTCGTAGGCAAATTCACCATCGCTGCAAACTTTCGGAGGTAACTGTATCGGATCAGCAAAATGCGATCGGCGTTTCGCATCAGCCCAATAATAATTGCGCCAAAGGCCGGCTCGCGCAAAGCCAGTGAGCAGCCCATCCACGTATCGAAATCCCCACTGGCGCTCACCATACGTGCGTGAAGTGCTCGCGCAAAGAAGGAGCATACCTTCCGAACTGTATTCAAACCTTGCGATGCCGTCGGAGGTACGCACGTTTTGAATTCGATTATTCTCATCGCGAGTGATTACTACAACACTCGTTTTTAATGGTTTCGTTTGCATGACCCTGATGACCTTGCCTTCTTCGTACTCAAACTCGAATTGCTGAGACTTAATCAGACACCGCCTCAAAAGGCACTCCGAATATGTGTAACTTTCCGTTCCATCAGATAAGTAAACGACCATGGCTCCAGATGGATGCCTTGCCAGCTTCCATTTCGGGTGAAATAACTCTCGGCATCACTGCTGTCCGGCCATGGAGCTAGATCACTTTCATAAAATGATAACAAACAATGGATAAGAATACATAAACTCTGGCCGCGATTTCAAATCGCTAAAAAATAACTACCACTGTTACAATGGCTTATAAGATCACCTGTATTTGCAAGGCAGAAGCATTAGCATATTCTAATACATTCCGGACGTTATATATTCAGCCAAATCATCGACTTCTTGCCGGAGCGTGATTTCCGCAGATTTGTCGCACATTACCAAGGTGATTATAAGAGTTTCAAGTTGTCTTGCTGGGATCAATTCTTGGCACTCGCCTTCGCTCAACTTACTTTTACACAGAGTCTGCGAGATCTTGAAGACTGCCTACGGCCAAGAGTCGGCCAACTTTATCACCTTGGATTTCGCGGTAGCCTCGCAAGAAGCACTTTGGCTGACGCAAACGCTGCCCGCGATTGGCGCATTTACAGAGACTTTGGCTTATTGCTCATCGAAAAGGCACGCAAGCTCTACGCAGGCGACCCCATCGACATTGAAGATCTCGATGCCACCGTGTACGCAATTGACTCCACCACCGTCGATCTTTGCCTGGCTCTCTTTCCTTGGGCACATTTCAGAAGGAAGAAAGGCGCAGTCAAGATTCATACCCAGATCGAACTTAGAGGGCCAGTTCCGACGATGGTATATGTCACTGATGGTAAGGTGCATGATGTTAACTGGCTCGATGCGATCTCTTTTGAGACTGGTTGTTTTTATCTCATTGACCGGGGTTACGTTGATTTCGAGCGACTTTATCGAATCGAGCAAGCTGGAGCGTTCTTCGTCACCCGAGCGAAGTCTAACTTTCGCTTCAACCGTCGCCATTCGCGGTTGGTACAAAGCGGCACCGGGGTTGTCGCCGACCAGATTGTCGAATTGCGCGAAGCCGGATCGAAGAAAAAGTACCCAGCTAGGCTGCGCAGAATTGTCTTTATCGATCCAGAGACCAATAAGCGCCTGGTATTTATCACAAACAACTTATTTTTGCCAGCCAACATTATCGCTGCTCTGTACAAAGCACGGTGGCGAATCGAGCTGTTCTTTAAATGGATCAAAGGCAATCTGCGTATCAAATCGTTTCTCGGTCATGACGAGAATGCCGTTAAAATACAGATCTGGGTTGCAATCGTTATATACACTTTGCTCATGATAATTCGCAAGCGTTGAATCTGAAACCAAGCACGCATACGATTCTCACCGTTTTGAGCCTCAATCAATTTGAGCAAATAACTATCCAAGAGCTGTTTACGGATTTTAGTCTTACGGAAATCGATAATGAAGATCCTAAACAACTAGCATTCAATTACTAATGGCCGGACAACAGTGAAATGAAAACATCATTATTACTAAGCCTGCTGCGATTCTTATGTTTTTGGTTTTGTTCATTTGTGTAAGCCCCTTTTTTAGGGGTAGAATTTGAGATGAGGTCAAAAAGACTGCATTTGTCAACCCTGTAACATCTTGCACAACGAATCGCAGTTGCGCTGCATTTGAGTGTGCTCACTATCTTCGCAACGATTAACACGACAGCAGCGCCCTTTAGGGCGTATCTTAGAAAAGATGCTGGGATTTCGCTATCCTTTACTGCAAAGAACATTGTGGGCCGCTCTTGGTGCCCCGTTTGCGGGACGCCCATTCTCGTTTCACCTCTAATGAAAGGAAGAAGGTAGCCAAACGAGCTGTAGCGACTCGTTCGGTTATAAAAGGTCTCGATTTAGTCGAGGCTGATGAGTTCGACGTCACGGCGGCTCATGGGCAGGGATTAATCGATGACGGTTGAGGTCTTAAACGAGCTCCAGAACGATACCAGCGTTGCGTTATCATAGAAATTGCCAGCCCGACTCGCTTCGTTCTAGACTAGCATCGGCGAGCGCTTTGAGATAATCTTCTTCCTTGGTTTCGGCTCTACTGTTCCTCGTCAGGCCATCTCTTGCAGCACGCGTGCTATGACGAGCAAGCTGCACTCCAGGGCTTCGGGCGGAGCGTCTTCGGTGACGCCGATGGCGAAACCGCGCTTGCTTCCGGCCTCGCTCAACAGTTGGCGCGTATGCGCCTCGATCTGTTCGGGGGGCTCCAAATGCACCGAACTGGTGAAATTAATCCATAGCGCCTTCCCGGGCCAGGCGAGGCGGGCATTGCGGATGGAAACATCGCCCATCGGCGGCGGGGTCAGCCCCTCGATAATGTCGCAGGCTGCTCCGGCAATCTGGTCCTCCAAACCGTGCAAACGACCATCCATATGCACCGCGGGCAGCTTTCCCGTGCCTGCGAGACGCACCTTCAATTTGGCGTACTCCGGCATCAGGTAGTTCTGGAATCGCTCTGGTCCTATCGCGTCCACGGTAATATTGTCGGCGAGCTGAAGGATCTCCACAGGTGCATCGGCGGCCAGCTCGTACAATTCCTGGCTCCGTTTGACCATCGTGGCGTGCAGGCCGTCGAACAATTCCTTGTTTTCGTAAAAATCCACCGCGAACTGCTCGTAGCCCATCATCAGGTAGAGCATTTCCTGAAGCGGAGTCTTTCCCACCCGCACAAGCACGAGGCCATCGTCACCGATCCTCCGCTTTGCCTCGCGGATTGCCCCGTAGTTGTCGTGGTACACGCCGTCGCGCAGATATGCTTCCATGACGGCGTAATCTTCCGGTCCCTTGATGAAGTGTTCGCGAATCCAATTCGACGCGTAGGCTTGGTCAGGCTCGAGTGTCTGCCACACTTCGCCCACAGGCGTGTGGATGGTGCGCCGCGTCAGCTTGTGGCCATTCTCGAAATACTCGCGGCTGGTGATCTCGACTTGCCGGTGTTCCACGACATGTGCCGGCAGCCGCGTTATCAGCCCGACTCCTGCTTCACGAAGCTGCCGCTCCGCCATTCCTCGCCGCAAGAGCCCGTCGTAGATTGTAAGAGGCACGCGATCGGGTTCGGCCCAAGCGAGTGTGCTTAAAATTCGTTCTCTGATGGTCATGTTATTCTGTCACTTAGGTGATGTTCTTCGTCACTATCACTGGATCTGTTGTTTTCTTGCGTGCATCTTTCTTTCAGGGGTTCTCAAGAATATCTAATTCAGGATTTTAACAGAAGGTAACGAAGCGCTTTTTTGAAAGACCGCATTAAAGGATACGTTGGTTGCGTTCATCACCGAGACCTCTGAGGCGGTATGACTTGAGGCGCTTCGTTGTCTTCTGTTCGATCTGGATTGATTGGTTGGGTTTGGTTGCGGCCCCGCCGCTTCAGGTTGCTCGTCCCAGAGGCCGTTTCGGTGGAGAGGGGCCAAAAGGATCGAGAGAGGGGTCAGGTCGCAGCGTAGCAGTTCATCGCCGGAAAGCATATCCGAAATGCCAACCGTGGGAAATGCCGTGAAGCTTGAAAAACATGTGTTTTCCCGCGATTCTCAGCGGTGCTATGCCTATTCCCTTGCTCAATGTCCGTGTGAACAGCGTCGGTGTAGTGCGGTGCGAAGCGGAGTGGTCTTGGCATCCGATTGCTGAGAACTTCGCTGATTTCGACTTCTGGCTGGTCTGGGCCGGGAAGGGAGAGATACTTTGTGGGGACAAAGCCGTTCCAATCGGCCCAGGCTCCGCTTTTTGTCTTCGTCCGCGGCACCAATACCACGCGACTCATGATCCCCAGCACAGGCTGGGCATTTGCCTCGTCCATTTTGATTTTATCGATGCCTTGGGAAAGGTGGTTCATCCGCAGGAGGTTGATCTCCCCCCCCAAGTCGGGCGACTCGCCAAGATCCAGTTTTATGAAGGTGTTATGCGGCATATCGCGGAGCTCTTCCGATCCGGGAATGAGGGCTCGCGGATTCGCGCGGCGGATTATCTAAACCTGGTGCTAGACGACTTTCGGCACGAATCTTCGTTGGAAAGGCCGTCGGGGCTGGATCTGGCACATGCCGAGCGCATCGATCAAGTCATGAGACACATCCGTGAGAATCCGGGCCGTATCTTTACGGTGTCCGAGTTATCGAGGCTGGCATCGTATAGCACGGATCACTTCACGCGCATTTTCACACGTATTGCCGGTGTTGGGCCCAAGGAATTCTGCATTCGCGTGCGGATGGAGCGAGCGCAGCAGCTTCTGCTCGAGAGCACGATGTCGATCGATCAGATCGCCTCGGCCCTGGGGTATGCGGACGTGTTTTTCTTCTCCAGGCAATTCAAGCAACAGTTTGGCATGCCACCGCGAAGGTGGAGAGAGAAAGGCGGGACGAGAAGAGGCGGCGGAGCCGCCTCGGTCGGACTGTGGCCGCGTAGCGGCACTGTGGCGACGTAGTCGCCTCGGTGACGAGCTTCGCTCGTCGCTGTGGTGCCGAAGGCACCTCGGTCGGACTGTGGCCGCGTAGCGGCCTCAGTGGCGGCACCGCCGCCTCGGTCAGACAGTCCGGCTCAGATGCCCTGCCAGGTCGTCACGGTGTCGACCAGCGCCTCCATGCATTCGATCTTGGCCTGGGGTAAAATGCCGTGGCCGAGGTTGAAGATGTGGCCGGGGCAGCCGTTCATGGATTCGAGAATCCGGGTCGCCTCCGTGCGCACGATTTCCGGGGTTAGGTTCAGGAGGACCGGATCGAGATTCCCCTGAAGAGCGATGGAGGCTGGCATCAGATCGCGCGCCGTGCGCAGATGCACTGTCGAATCGACGCTTAGCACGCGCGCTCCGGTGAAGCATTGGTCGTTGAGATGGGCCGCCGTGCCCTTGGCGTAGAGAATCACCGGAAAACCCTGCGGGAGCGCGGCGACGATCTCGCGTATCCAGCGGAGCGATGCGGCTTCGTAGTCGTTTCCAGAAATGATGCCGCCCCAGGAATCGAAGATCTGGATGGCATCGGCTCCCGCCCTGATCTGAGCCATGAAGTAGGCGATAAGGGCATGCGTGAGCCGCGTCATGAGAGCCTCGAAGGTGGGGCGGTCCTGGTAGAACAGGCTTTTGATGCGCAAAAAATCCTCCGAGCTGCCACCTTCGACCATGTAGGTCGCCAGCGTCCACGGAGAACCGCCGAAGCCCAGCAGGGCGTGCTTATAGGCGATCTCCCTCTTGAGCATGGCCAGAGCTTCCATGACGTAGGAAAGCTTCTCGGGAATGGCGTCCGGGCCGGCGAGCCCGTCGATCTGGGCGCGGGTCTCGATCGTGAAGTCCATCGCGATCCCGCCCTCTTCGCGGAAACGATAACCCTGCCCGAGCGCTTCGGGAATCACGAGGATGTCGGAGAACAGGATGGCTGCATCGAGCGCGAAGCGGCGCAGCGGCTGCAGGGTGGCTTCCGTCGCCAACTCCGGCGTGCGCACCATCTCCAGGAAGGAGGAGCGCGCTTTCAGTTCGCGATACTCAGGCAGGTAACGCCCCGCTTGACGCATCACCCAGATTGGCGGCCGCGAGAGGGGCTGGCAGGCGCAAGCGGCGAGAAAGCGTTCGCGGGAGGTCATCTGTGGTTAAGAGCGTAAGGGGATAAGAGCGTAAGAGCGTAAGGTGGTAAGGTTATAAGAGCGTAAGAGGAATAAGTCACATTCTGGCCTACCAGTCTCATGACAGATGTGACTGAAATCGAGTAATTTCCCTTTTACGCATTCTCGCTCCCCGCCTGCTCTGCTGTGCCCGCCGTAGCCATGCGAAGGTGGGAGCCTGTCGAATGGGCTCCTCGATTCTCACTTCTTTGCCCACGGTCACCTCAAGCCCAGGGTGAGTTCCAGGACCGTCCTGAGATCCTTCCCGATTTGTTTGCGGCCATGCCGGTTGTCGACGAGGGTTTTGCAGTGGTGATGACGCAGGATATCCTCGTTGGCATCGACAATGATCGCCTCGTTGGGGCGCATGCCCGCTACCTCGCGCATCTCCAGGGGCGTCCAACTGAAAGGAAGTCCCGTCTCATTGACTCGGATCTCCCAGCCTCCGAGAAGCCCCGCGGGATTTTCCCTGGTCTGGAGGGTGGGGTAGCGCTGAAGGAAATCCGGCGTGCGGGTTGTGGCGACGCGCAGTTTCACAGCCGTCTGCATCCCCGCAAGGTATTGAGCGAAGGTGTCGACCTTGCCCGACTGCCAGGAATGAAAGAAATCGATGGGATCGATGCCCATCAGATTCATGCCGTTCCACTGCCCGTGGGAGTTGGCGCCCCCGAATTTTTTCCACAGAAACCAGGACTGAAAGTCGCGGGAAAGGAACAGGCCGATCTCAAAATGGAGATGAGCCCTGTCTCGCGGGATCGCCTGTCCGCCCGACGTGCGCCCCATGGTGGCGATGACCTGGCCGCGCTTCACGTGTCCGCCTTGGGCCAGTCCGGGAGCGATGCGGGAAAGATGGGCATAAAGCGTGTACACCTGCGGGCTGGCATCGGGATGCTCGAGCACGATGTAACGGCCGTAATTGCTCTCGCCGGCGAGTGTGTTGATATGCCGCACGACGCCGTCCATCGCGGCGAAGATCTCATCCGCGGCCTCGCCGCGGCTGTCGCGTTTGGTCGCCTTGATGTCGATGCCCTCGTGGAAGCGGTATCCATTGCTGCGCACGCATCCGAAACCGCCGGTCTCGGGTTCTCCGGAAGCCGTGGACTGGAGCGTATCGATGTCGGGGCGCCACGACGGCGATGTCTGGGCCGGTGTCGGCCAGCTTATCTCAATGCGCTCAGCCCGCAGAGACGAAACCATGAGGATTGCTGCGGCGAGATGACGGAATTGCATGACGGGAGGCTAGAGCGGCGTGGGTGTGGATGATGCAACGGAGTTGAACCTTAATTCAGCAGACCGAATGGCCACGAAAAACATAGCACAAAAAGAGAAAATGAGTGTTTCGTTGGATACATTAGCCCGGATGGAAGTCCGGTCGACAAGATCAGGACAGGTCGAAACCCCGGAGATGAACTGCGAAGAAGCAAAGAACCAAAGGACAAGCCGGAAGGATTTGGAGCGGTGGCCCAATTTCTCCTCAATCCGATCTTCGATTCTTTGCTTCTTTGTGTTCAATATGCCTCGTCGGGCTGGGGCATGGATCTGCAAACATCCCAAGAAACTCCGCGCCCACGGAGTCCGCGACCATGCGGCCCCGATTCGTTAGGCGCACCCGGGAATCAGTCTGAACCAGAAGCCCCTCCTGGGCGAGTTGGGCCAGACGGGCGTCAACAAGATGCCACGGCGCCCGCGGCGCACGGACTCGCCAGGGCGCGAGATCGACTCCTTCGTTCATGCGCAGGCCGAAGATGAGGGCATCCTCGGCAAGGGACTCGGCGCTCAGCGTCAATCTGTCCTCCGTCGCCCGTCGCCCGCTTGCCAGGCCTTCCATCCATTTTGCCAGGTCGTGGATATTCGTGCCCCGTTGGCTGCGATATTGGGAGGCTGCGGAAGGCCCTAGCCCGATCCAGTCGTGCATCCGCCATGTGTTGAGATTGTGGATGCAGGCGCGCCCCGGCAGGGAGAAGTTCGATACCTCGTATTGGGCGTAGCCCGCCTGCGCCAGCCGGCCCCAGGTCCATTCGTAGAGCCTTGCCTCCGCTTCGATGTCGCGGCGCAGCTTCCCCTTCGACAATTGCAGCCAGAGCTTGGTGTCCTCCTCGAAGGTCAGGCAGTAGGTCGAAATATGTTCAGGCCTGAGCCGTATGGCCTCGTTCAAGTCGCGTTCCCATTCCATGTCGCTTTGTCCGGGGAGGGCGAACATCAGGTCGAAGTTGATATTGTCGAACCCGGCGGCGCGCAGGCGTTCATAGGCCCGATAAGTCTGCTCAGGAGTGTGTTCGCGACCCAGGCTGGAGAGTAGCGGCGCCTGGAAGCTCTGCACGCCCAGCGAGACGCGGGTGACGCCGACCTCGCGCAGGGCTTCCAGTCGGGCTTTCGTCACGGAGAGCGGGGTCATTTCCACCGACCATTCCCGAGGTTTCGCGCCGCACCGGCCGTTCACGATCCTTCCCAGATGGCGCAGATCCTTGGCTGCCAGGATGCCGGGAGTGCCGCCGCCCCAGAAAACCGTGTCGATGCGCGCCGGCCATTCCAGGAGCGACGCTTCCTTCTCGATCCCTTCGAGGTACCGACGGATCTCATCGGCCGTGGGGGCACTCTGGTAAAAGGCGCAATAATCGCAAGTGCGGGCGCAAAAGGGCACGTGCACGTAAAGTCCCGTGGGGACTTCATGCATAGCTTTGTCTTGCCCTGGTAGGCTGTCGCTCATTACTACTGCGTCTCATTCCCGTACGGTTTTACTTAGA
>JBAZHQ010000139.1:0-9840 GCA_041652235.1 Opitutaceae bacterium
GCCGTCGACGCCCTCTTCGACAACGGCCGCCACGGCCGTCCGGTCACGGGCGCAGGCAACCGCCCGCTCAAGTCCCTTTCGGACATGCTCAAGGGCAAGCAGGGTCGTTTCCGTCAGAACTTGCTCGGCAAGCGCGTCGACTACTCGGGCCGTTCCGTCATCGTCATCGGTCCCGAGCTCAAGCTCAACCAGTGCGGCCTTCCCAAGAAGATGGCGCTCGTTCTCTTCGAGCCCTTCATCATCCGCCGTCTCAAGGAGCTGGGTTTCGTGCATACCGTGCGCGGGGCCCGCAAGATGATCGAAAAGAAGTCTCCCGAGGTGTGGGATATCCTGGAGGAAGTCACCAAGGGGCATCCGGTTCTTCTGAACCGCGCTCCCACCTTGCATCGTCTCTCCATCCAGGCCTTCGAGCCGATCCTCATTGAGGGCGAGGCGATCCGCATCCATCCGCTCGTCTGTACGGCCTACAACGCCGACTTCGACGGCGATCAGATGGCCGTGCACGTCCCCCTCTCACTCGAGGCAGTCATGGAGTGCAAGCTGCTGATGATGGCGACGAACAACATCTTCTCGCCTTCCTCCGGCAAGCCGATCCTCACGCCGTCGCAGGACATCGTTCTGGGCGCTTACTATCTCACGATCGAGCCCCGTAAGAAGGTGGCCAAGGATCAGCGCGTTCCCGTCCTCGCGAACTTGCAGGAAGTCCTCTTCACCAAGCTCGACGGTGTGTACAAGGTTCACGATTGGATCGAATTCCCCAATCCCGACTACGGCCGCGACACGGTTTACGGCAACAAGAGCAAGAAGATGCTTCGCACCTCTGTGGGTCGCGTCATTTTCAACCAGATCTGGCCCGCGGGCCTGGGTTTCGTGAATTTCGCAGTCGCCAAGTCCAAGCTGGGCGACCTCATTCTCAATACCTACAAGGTCGCCGGTCACGCCATGACCATCGAAACGCTCGACCGTCTCAAGGAGCTCGGTTTCCAAACCGCGTTCCAGGCGGGCATCTCGATCGGTATCGATGACATGATCATCCCCGAGACGAAGAAGGATATCATCAAGGACGTCCGTTCCAAGATCGCGGAAGTGGAATCCCAATTCCACAAGGGCATTATCACCGAGGGTGAGCGCAAGAACAAGGTCATCGATCTTTGGACCAGCGCCACCGACCGCATCGCCAAGGAGGTTTTCCTCAAGCTCGAAACCAACGAAGGCAAGAACGAGGTGAATCCCGTGTTCATCATGATGGACTCGGGCGCCCGAGGCAACAAACAGCAGGTCCGCCAACTGTGCGGCGCCCGCGGCCTGATGGCCAAGCCTTCCGGCGAAATCATCGAACGCCCCATTCTGTCCTCGTTCCGCGAGGGCCTCACGGTGCTCGAATACTTCATCTCCACGCACGGCGCGCGCAAGGGTCTGGCGGATACGGCGCTCAAGACCGCCGACGCCGGCTACATGACGCGCAAGCTTTGCGACGTGGCCATGGATGTGGTCATCTCGGAGTTGGACTCCGGTGCCCGCGACGGCATCTGGAAGAAGGCCATATTCGAGGGCGACGACGAGATCGTCGGTCTCAAGGAACGCATCGTCGGACGCTTCGTCAGTGAAGATGTCCACAATCCTCTCAACCCCTCCGAGGTCCTGGTCAAATCCGGTGAGATCGTCACCGAGGAGATGGCCCAGAAGATCGACGATGTGGGCATCGAGCGCGTGAAGATCATGTCCCCGCTCACCTGCACCAGCCAGTACGGCATCGATGCAAAGAGCTACGGCATCAATCCCGCCACGAACAAGGTCGCCAAGATCGGCGATGCGGTCGGAATCATCGCCGCCCAATCGATCGGCGAGCCTGGAACCCAGCTCACGATGCGTACGTTCCACATTGGTGGCGTCGCCTCCGGCGGCTTCAAGCAGCCCGAAATCCGCATGCGTACCGCAGGCACCGTGAGGTACAAGGGCCTGCGCCTTGTGCAGACTGCCGATGGAGCCAACATCGTCCTCAACAAGACCGGAACGATTCAAATCATCGACGACGATGGCAAGGAGCTCGAGAACTACAACATCGTCATCGGATCCTTCCTGCACGTGCAGGACGGAGCCAAGATCGCCAAGGGCGAGGTTCTTGCCCAGTGGGATCCCTACAACGTCCCCGTGCTCTCCGAAAAGGGAGGATCGCTTGTCTTCAAGGATATGATCCCCGGTGTCACCGTGAAGCGCGAGCTCGACGACGCCACCGGACGCATTGCGACCGTGGTGATCGAGCACAAGGAGGATCTTAATCCGCAGATCGAAGTGCGCGATTCTTCAGGCAAGCCGCTTGCCTCGTACTCCATCCCCGTAGGTGCACAGATCGTCGTCGGTGAAGCGGACGTCATCAATCCCGGTGCCTTGCTCGCCAAGACGCCCCGCCAGGCCTCCAAGACGAAGGATATCACCGGCGGTCTTCCCCGTGTGGCCGAGCTTTTCGAAGCCCGCCGCCCGAAGGATGCCGCCGAGATGGCGCGCATCGACGGTATTGTGTCCTTTGAGGGCTCTGTTCGCGGCAAGCGCAAGCTTGTCGTCCGCAACGAGGAGACCGCGCAGGAGGAGGAACATCTCATCCCGACCGGCAAGCACATCATTGTGCAGCCGGGCGACGTGGTTCACAAGGGCCAGCACATTACCGAAGGCGCCGCCGATCCGCATGAAATCCTCGAGATCCTCGGGCCGGCGTCCCTGTATGATTTCCTCATCGCCCAGGTGCAGGAGGTTTACCGTCTGCAAGGCGTGACGATCAACGACAAGCACATCGAGATCATCATCCGCCAGATGCTCCGCAAGGTTCGCATCACCGATCCGGGTGACAGCGAGCACTTCTGGGGCGAGCAGGTCGACCGCGGCATCTTCCTTGGGGACAACAAGCGCATCGAGGAAGCCGGCGGCAAGCCCGCCGAGGCCGAGCCGATCCTCCTTGGCATCACCAAGGCCTCGCTTGAGACGGAGAGCTTCATCTCAGCCGCCTCCTTCCAGGAGACGACCCGCGTCCTCACCGACGCATCGACCCTGGGCAAGGTGGACTTCCTGAAGGGCTTCAAGGAAAACGTCATCATGGGCCATCTGATCCCGGCGGGCACGGGCCTGCCGTCGTACAAGAGGCTCAAGATCACGCTCCCGCTCGGTGGCGAGATTCCGCTTGAGGAAGGGGATGCTCCTGGAGCCGAGGCTCAGCCTGCCAGCGCCAGCTAAGGAAGGCTCTAAAATCGGTTTTCAACAAGCGCGGACCCTCAAGGTCCGCGCTTTTTTGTCAGTGCGGGATTCAGCCTTAATTCCGCAGACAATTGCCACGAAAAGGTACAAAAAACTCAAAGATGGAAATTGAACCAAAGAAGCGCCTATAGGCGCGCTTAGGTCTGTGTCGAAGACATTGATTCTTTTCGTACTACAGTGTTTTCAAATCCTCGCAGCCTGAGAGGCATTCCAAAACTATCGGCATTGTTGCCTCGTGGGATTTCTCCGATAACCGAAAGCCAACCGCTGACAGCCCCGGTTTGCCCGACTTCCCGAAGGCCCTGCGCTCGCCGAACGGGCGATCTCCGATCGCCGACTTCCTTGCTGGCTTCCGGCTTCTGGCATCTGGCCTCTTTGGTTCCTTCTTGTGGCCATTCAACTGCGAGCCTGCGGCCATTGCTATACTCCAACCCAGCGAAGGCCGAAGGCGATCCAGAGGGGGATGACGGCCAGACCGAGAAGAGCGGTGATCACGATCACCCGGGCCGCTACCAGGGGCTGGCCTCCATAATGGCGGGCGATGACCAAGGAGAGCATCCCTGACGGCATTGCCGCCTGGATGACGAGCACGCGTTTCAGTTCCAGCGTAAGCGGCAGCCACTTGGCTAGCGCGAGGAAGATTAGAGGCAGGATACCCAGGCGCAGCAGGCTTGCCCCGATCGATACGCGCGCCTCGAAAAGATCCGACGGCTTGTGGAGGTGTTTATCGACTCCCGCTCCCGCCATCAGCAGTCCGAGGGGAATGGCGCATCCTGCCAGGGCGTCCACCGTTCGCAGCATGATCGCGGGCAGTGTGATGTGAAACATGTTGAGCGCGACGCCAACAAGGAGCGAAATCACGACCGGATTGACCAGCTTCTTCCAGCCCTCTCGAGGCGAGAGACCCGAGAGCAGGAGGATGCCCACGGTCCAGAACGCCATCTCGATGCCCACGTTATAGACGAGCAGCACACCGAGAGTTTCCCGGCCCCAAAGAGAATCCACGAGCGGGATTGGAATATAACCGTAATTATAGACTCCCACCGCGAAGGCAAAGGTGCGAAGCCCTGTCCCCACGCCGAGTCCCAGGATGCGCCCCATGTAGAGCCCCGCCCCCATTCCCAGCACCAGCGTGCCAAAGCCCATCAGCGGCGCAGCGAAGAGGTTCGCCGGATCGTGCAGCGCGGCGTTGCCGAGGACGGATTTGAAGATCAGGCAGGGATAGAAGAGATTGATGACCAGCTTCAGGAGGCTCGCCTCTGCCTCATCGCCAAACCAGCGCAGGCGTCGCACTGCGATTCCAAGCGCGAACAGGGCGAAGATCGGCAGCGTTATGGCGAGTAGTTGCGTGTAGGACGACATGAGAGCCCCGGCAACCTAGTGCATAAAACGGAACGAGCAGCAAAAAAGTCTCCCGCCATGATTCCGAGGCGTTTCTCCCTGCGAAAAACAAAACCGGCGTCCCTTGGGATCGCCGGCATGATGCTGTCAGTTTGATGAAAGGCGCGATTATTTGGGTTCAGGCCCGTGCTTGCCATGATGTTCCTTCTCGAGCTTCGCCTTCTGCTCGGGTGTGAGAACTGCGGCGATCTTCTCGCGATCGGATTCGCGCAGGGCTTTAATCTTGGCGCGGCGGTCTTCCTTCGAGAGCGATTTGTCGTCCCATAGCGCTTTGCCGGCGGTTGCCTCCTCTTGCAGGATTGCCAGGATGCGTTGCTTCTGGTCGTCGGTAAGGCCGAGGTGCTTGGCCATTTTGTCGGCGCGTTCTGCGGGAGAGATGCGTTCGCCCATGTGTTGCGGGTGCTGCTTCGCAGGCTCGGCGCCGCCGTCCTTCGCACGGAGGGCGGGTGCCGAGAACGCAAGCGCGAGGGTTGCGAGGGTGATGAGAGATTTAGTGAAAGATTTCATGATGGATACGATGTGCTTGTTTTACCTTAATGTTTCCCGTACATGCCTCAAGACGGCTGCCAAGCAGGATTGGTTACGTCGGCTGTGTTGCCTTCAGTCCGCTGAATCATGGGGTTTCTCCGATAGCAGAAAACCGACCGCTGGCAGCCCCGTTCCGTCCGACCGAGGTGACTCCGGGCACCACTGAGACGAGCAAAGCTCGTCACCGAGGCAGCTCCGCTGCCACAGTGCGCAACAGCGCCGACTGTTCGACCGAGGCGGCTCTGCCGCCACTGTGTGCAGCAGCACCACCGTCCGACCGTTGGCCTCTGGCTTCCGGCTTCTGGCATCTGGCCTCTTTGGTTGCGGCTCCGCCGCGTTATGCCTTCTCGTGGCCCTTCAATTGTGGTTTATTGCGCATCCATGCGGGATTCATCGCTCATTTCCATCGCTGCCGGGGTTGTCGAAGCCATGCAACGGAGGCTTCCGCGCGATATCCGTGCATTGGCACGCTCCGTGAGGGTGCATTATGAAGGCAAACCTGGAGAAGATATTTTGGAAGAGGGCTTTGAACCCGATCTTCTCGGTCTTTTCGTCGGGGATTCCCATGGCATGGAACTCGCCCATGACAATCCGATGCCGCCCCAGATCATCCTCTATCTTGAGAACCTATGGGATTATGCCGATAGCGACCTCTCCTCGTTCAGAGATGAAGTGCGGATCACATATCTGCACGAATTGGGGCATTATCTCGGCTGGGACGAGGACGAAATTACAGCCAGAAACCTCGATTAATTGCCTCTGGAGCTCCGCCAAGACGATGGCCGGCACCAAAGACTTTTGTTTTTGTCTCTTTTCAAGCGCCTGCCCTCCTGTTATGGCTGCGCATCAACCCAAGTATTATCGGCATGAAGAAGCTGTCTGTATTATTCCTATCCGCACTTGTCCTTTGCCTGGCGCCATCCCGCGCCGGAGCGTCGTCTGACAAACTCAAGGAGATGATCACGCGTGTGGAGTCCTGCGAAGCAGTGCTTCAGGATTTCCAACGCAGGCCCGAGACAGCCATCCCTCCCGGGGTATTCGCAAAGGCCCGCGCCATCGTTATCGTCAATCAATTCAAGGCGGGTCTCCTCCTTGGGATTCAGGACGGATACGGCGTGATCCTCGTTAAGCGCGCAGACGGCCGCTGGAGCCTTCCCGCCTTGATCAAGGCCGGTGAGGCGAGCCTTGGCCTCCAGCTTGGCGCCAGCACTGTCGAGACGATCTACATCATCACCGACGACCAGACTCCCCGTCTTCTTTTCCGCCAGCGGATCAACATCGGCGTCGATGCGAAGGCGGTGGCGGGAGTCAGGTTCAAGGACAATGAGAAGGACAATCTTCCGATCATGAACGTGCCCGTGCTCGTTTACACCAAGAAGAAGGGCCTCTTTGCCGGCGCCACCGTGAAGACGGGCTTTATCAAGCGCGACGACAGTGCAAACCGCATCCTCTACAAGACGAATTTCAATCTACCCGAGCTTCTCTACAGCGATTGGGTGGAGCCGATCCCCGAAGTGCAGCCGCTAATGGCCTTGGTGCAAAGGCTCGCGCCCTGAAAAACAGATTTCCCAACAAAAACCGCTAGCCTGATCTGGCGGTTTTTTTGCGCCCTCTTCAATCGGGAAACCGGGCTGAACCCTGGAGCGGCGCAGCCGTAGCCAAGCCCATATTCTGTCTGACGGTCCGACCGAGGCGGCTCCGCTGCCACCGTGTGCTCTGCTGGCCAGCAGAGCACCACTGTCCGACCGTCCTACTGCTGGCCTCCGGCTTCTGGCATCTGGCCTCTTGTCTTACCGTCCGCGGAATTGATGCAGGTACTGAAGCAGGGCCCTGGTTGCGGCTGTGGCAATGGCCTCCTGGGCGACGGCGCGGCTCAAACCGGGGCACTCAACCATGCCGCTCTGCAAGGCAGTGCGTCCGTCGCCAAGATCGTGGGCGAGCGCCCACCAGGCGAACGGAACAGGGTTGGCGCGCTTGACATCGGGTTCTGCGAAGCCGGTCGTTGCGAGGCCGAGCTTTGCTCCAAAGAAAACGCAGGCTCCCCGAGCCATCTGCTCCGCGACCTCCATTGAGACCGAATTCACGGGTTCAGCCGTCTCCTTCGAGACCCCCAGGTGGCGCATCTTCTGCTCGAGATTGTAGGTAGTGATGCCGCCGTGGAAGAATGAGGAGGCTCCGGCGATCAGCCCGATTCTGACCTGTATCCTTCCACAGGTGACGCTTTCGGCCACGGCGAGCGTGAGGCGCGGCTCCTGCAGCATGAGTCTCTTGAGTTCGAACATGGGAGAATGGACCGCCATCAAAGCGCCCTCCCTGCCCGGAGTGCAAGGGCGATGCGGGCGGGGAGGGAGATTGCCTGGAGCGATGAAGCCGCAACCAAATCCGATCAATCAATCAAATTTGAACAAAAGAGAACGAAGCGTCTCAAATTCTGCTGTCTCAGAGGTCTCGGCGTTGAATGTATCCAACGTATCCTCTGATGCGGCTTTTCAGAGGAGCGCTTGGTTATCTTCTGTTCAACAAGTCCAGAACAGATGTCAGTGTCGTTGGCTTCGCTCTCCTTTGGAGCCTAGGAAGCCGTTCCCCTTGCCTTGGCGGTATAGAGGGCCACCAGGGCGGCGCCGATGGCTTGGGAGAGTTCGCCCAGCGATGCCGCCACGATCTTAATCCGACCCCGCTGCACGGGCCAGAAGTAGGGCTGCGCCGATTCCGATAGGATGCGCAGGTAGCGTTCGCGGAACTCGAAGCTGGTTGACTCAGGGTCCATCAGCCCGCCGCCGATCACGACATAGCTGGGATCGAGCGCCATCACGAGCGATGCGACATGGAGACCCATGGCCTTGGCCTGGAAATCGAAGATCTCGACGGCAAGAGGATCGCCGTTCTGAGCCCGTGTGCGGAGCGTGAAGGCTTTTTCCTTGGGGCTCAACGTGGACTTCGCGAGCTCGTGGTTGGGATATTTCTTAAGGATTTCCTCAAGCAGGAAGGGAAGACCGGCGAGAGTCGTGTAGATTTCGGCGCAACCCCAGGTGCGGCCGCAGCCGCAGGGGAATGCGCGCATGCCCAGCAGATGCAGGGCCGCGGGCATGTGGGCCGTTTCCATGCCCCCGAGCGTGTCGCCGTCGAGGGGCAGGCCGTTGGCGTCGATGAACGCGCTGCCGAGGCCCGATCCTGGCGCAAGCATAAGCACGGAAGCCTTCGCATCGCCGCGGGCGATTTTGGCCTCCGCGACGCCACCCAGCCTGCCGTCGTTGCCTGCCACTAGGTCGATGGGCCGGCCCGCTGCCTGGGCGAGCGCCTTGCTGTAATCGGCGGCAAACTCCCAGCCCTCGAAAGCGGCGGGCAGGTTGGCGGCGTGTCCGAGCACTCCATAGCGCAGATAGGGGCCGGGAATCGCGAGGCCCACGCCCTGGACCTGTTTCCAGGTGAGATTGTTTTCGGCAAGGAAGCCCTCAACGCCCTCGATCCAACCCTTGATGACGGCCGCAGTGCCGGCCTGGCAGTTCGTTGAGCTCTGGCGGAGCTTTGTCGAAATGGTGGAGCCGTCCATCCAGACGCCCCCAGTTTTTGAAGTGGTGGCGCCGCTGTCGGTGCCGATGAAAACGCCTGATTTTGGGATCATAGTGAAAGCGCGTAACCGGGATTGGATTGTGACGTTCACCTATCCCTCGAGAAGAGGACCTTGGGCAAAGGTCTCAAGACTGAGTCTCGATGGAATCGGAAACGCACTTACCTTGGTTTCCATGTACGGTAGAAGGGTCAAATCTTAAAAACATCTCCTCCTGTCGTTTTCGACAATCCCAGGCGCTTGCACAGGAGACGATAGCGGGAAGTCTGTCGAACTCTGGTGAAAACACGGTTTTGCAGATCTGGCGACGAATCATGCAGGCATTTACGGAAGAAGTCGGTCTCAGCGCTTTGATCCGATATTCAATCAAACCAGTGCTTGTAATGAGATACTAACCGGTTAGTATGATAACGTGGAACTCAGCACCTTTAGCCGAAGGGGAGGGCAGGCGCGGTCGGCCGCAAAAACGGTCGCCAATCGTGCCAAGATGAGAGTTTTCTGGCGGAAGGTTCATTGCGGCGAGCTTCCTTCTCCTCGACGGTACCGCAAATTCCCCGAGGCTATCCAGGCACTGGCCCGGCGCTATATCTGGTGGCTGCCGCCTGGCGAAGCCTTGGCGTTTCCGTTGCGTGTGGTCGCCCAAGTGATGGACATTGGAGCCATGGATGATTGCGCAACGCTTGAGAGATTCTTCGGCTCTGTAGAAATGCGTCATGCGCTAAAACGCGCCGAGCCGGGATGGTTCCGTCCGCGCTCGTGGGTATTCTGGCATTATCGCCTGGGCCTGGCCAAATGGGGCGACGAAACACCTCCGCTCCCAACTCGCGCCTTCGATGCCTGACAGTTTCACACCGCATCTTTCCAAGCTTCCAAAGGCCCAGCGTCAGCTTTGGCCCCTGCTGGCTCCGCTCCGGGCGCTGGGATTGGTCTTGCATGGAGGAACCGCCATTGCCCTTCGCCTGGGGCACCGTGCGTCCGTGGATTTCGATTTCTTCACAAACCGCCCCCTGGATCGCAAAGCTTTGCTTGCGACGTTTCCGTCATTCGCGTCGGCGATCATCATTCAGGACGAGCCCAACACTTGGACCGGGATTGTG
>JBAZHQ010000140.1:0-9828 GCA_041652235.1 Opitutaceae bacterium
AGGTTGCGTTTTAGCATGGGTCTATTGGGTTAAATTGGATGATGCGATGCGCCCCGGCCCAGGCTGCGTCGCCAGCAGAAAGAGGGCATGCTGTCCACGGGGGCCGAAACAGCAGGGGAATTATTTCTTCCCTTCGCCAGTCTTCGCCACGATGCCCTGGACAAAACCCCTGCCCACCTCGATCTTGGTGTTTTCCGAGATCTTGAGGATAAAACGGTCTTCCCTGACGTTTGTAATCACGCCATAAATGCCGCCGCTCGTGACGACTTCGTCGCCGGTTGCGAGGGCTGCGAGCATTTTCTCATGCTCCTTCTGCTTCCGGCGTTGCGGAGCGATCAGGAGGAAATACATGGCCGCAAACATGAGGCCGAAGAAGCCTAGTTGGACCAGCATTCCATTGCCGCTGCCGCCCTGGGTCGGGGCGCCTGTTTGGGCGAGAAAAGTGGAAAGAGCGTTAAAGGAAGCGATTTTCATCGTTGCGTGTTGTGTAGTTTGGAAAAATGAAAGACGCATCTAACGGATTCCCTATCCTGGAAAGCAAGCCATAACTCCCCTTTCTCACCCCGTTGAAAAGCAAAGCATCATCCGCTTGGTCGGCCGCAAGGTCCGAGGAACTCTATGGATTCAAACGCTGGGGCGCCGGACATTATTCCGTCGACTCGGACGGCTGCGTGCAGGTGCAGCCCCGCATCAACGGACGCAGCATCCGGCTCATGGATGTGATCAGCGAGGCCCTGGACATGGGGCTGCGCGCGCCCATGGTGGTCCGTTTCCAGGATCTTTTGCGCCACAGGGTGGTGCAACTGAATCAATTGTTCATCCAAGCCATCAAGGAGGAAGGTTACAAGGGCCACTATCGCGGCGTGTTCCCCATCAAGGTGAATCAATTGCGCGAAGTGGTCGACGAAGTGATCGCGGCAGGCAAGGACTTTAACTACGGCCTCGAGGCGGGTTCCAAGCCGGAGCTCATGATCGCCCTGGCGATGCATGAAGGCACCCAACGCCTGATCATCTGCAACGGTTACAAGGATCACGATTACATCCGGCTCGCCCTGCTCGGGCGCAAGCTGGGCAAGCGCGCCATCCTCGTGGTCGAGCAGCTCTCCGAACTGAATGACATTATCGGCATCGCCGCGGAGACAGGCGTAAAGCCCATGATCGGCTTCCGCCTGAAACTGCAAACCCGCGGCGACGGGAAGTGGGCGACTTCCACGGGCGAAAACGCCAAGTTCGGCCTCAACACCTCCGAGATTCTCTTTGCCTGCGAACAGCTCAAGGCGGCCAAGCTCACGCAATGCCTGCGCCTCGTCCATTTCCACGTCGGATCGCAGGTGCCCAACATCATCACGATCAAGAACGCCGTGATCGAGGCCACGCGCTTCTACTGCCAGCTCTCCGAGATGGGATTCCCGATGGGCTACCTCGACGTGGGCGGAGGACTCGGCATCGATTACGATGGTTCGCGCACCAATTTCGAAAGCTCGATGAACTACTCCATGGCGGAGTACGCCCGCGACGTGGTGCATAACATCCATGAGATCTGCACCGAGCGCGACGTGGCGGAGCCGGACATCGTGAGCGAGAGCGGCCGGGCTGTCGTCGCGCCCCACTCGATGCTGGTCATCGAGGTCTTCGAGCGCATCAACAAGCGCGAATCCCTCGGTCAGCAGCACCGGCCCAAGGTGAAACACAAGGTCGTCACCGACCTGGAAGTGATGCTGAAGAACAAGGCCAGGCTGGGGCGCCTGGAACGTTTCCACGACGCGCTCCAGAAAAAGGAGGAGGCGCTTTCCTTGTTCAACCTCGGGTATCTGGACCTGGAGAACCGCGCCGCCGCCGAGCAGATCTTCTGGCAGGTCTGCGAACAGATCGTGAAGGAAGGGCGCGACCCGGGGTACCAACCCGAGGAATTGCGCGAGCTCGACCGCCTGCTCGCCGACCAGTACGTCTGCAACTTTTCGGTTTTCCAGTCGCTGATCGATCACTGGGCACTCAAGCAGCTCTTCCCGATAACCCCCCTGCACCGCCTTAAGGAGCGACCGAGCGTAAACGCCATCCTGGTGGACATCACCTGCGACTCCGACGGGAAGATCAGCAGCTTCATCGACCTTCAGGACACCAAGGACTACCTGAGCCTGCATCCCCTGAACGGAAAGCCCTACTACCTCGGCATATTCCTCACCGGCGCCTACCAGGACATCATGGGGGATCTCCATAACCTTTTCGGGCGTGTGAACGAGGTGCATGTTTTCCTCGAGGATGACGAGCCCAATGGTTTCTACATCGAGGAAGCGCTGAGCGGCAGCCGCATCGCGGATGTCATCGAGGGCGTGCAATACCAGCAGCAGGAGCTTTGCCGCCGCATGAAGGCCCAGATCGACGCCGCCACCCGGCGCGATCAGGTGAAGCCCCGCGAAGGCGTGCGCCTCCTGGAGCTCTTCGAAAGCCAGATGCTCAATAAGACCTACTTGAACATCGAGCGTAGTGGAAAAAAGAAGAAGGCCTGAAACTCAGATCTGGTCCGCGCTTCCCTCGGCAAGATCCACGCCGGGGTAATTTTTAGCCATGCACTCGGGGCACAGGCTGTGGCTGAATTTCGCCAGCGTGTGCTTTGAAATATAGGCTTCCACCTGATCCCAGTACCCCTTGTCGTTTCTGATCTTCTTGCAACCGGAGCAGATCGGAATGACTCCGCTGAGCGCGTTTACTTCGGCAAGGGCGTGCTGAAGCATTGCGACCGATTGCTCCAGTTCCTTTTGCGTAAACCGGCGCTCAATCGCATGGCGCAGTATCCGAGGCAGCGAGGCGCTGTTTAATTCGGTCTTAAGGAGAAATTCCTGTGCTCCCGCTTGGACCAGCCTGTCTCCCACGTCCTCATCCTCCAAGCTCGTGAGCACGACGATGGGAAGTTCTGGAGAGCTGCCGTAAACCTTTTCGAAGGTCTCCTCGCCGATGCTGTCGGGCAGCGTAAGGTCGAGGAGGCATACGTCGAAGGTTGACGTATCGAGCAACGCCAATCCCGCGGTCACGGTTGTGGCGTGCGTCAACTCGAACGAATGATACTTCCATTTAGAGAGGGCATCACGGACGATGACGGCCTGGGACGGAGAATCCTCAATGAGTAAAACGCGGATGGAGTGGGGCTTCACCAGTTCTGTTTTAGTGTGGTTAAATCTATCCGCCACAGGTAGTCGTTGCGCAACTTAATA
The DNA here is from genome assembly GCA_041652235.1 of Opitutaceae bacterium. Taxonomy (GTDB): domain Bacteria; phylum Verrucomicrobiota; class Verrucomicrobiia; order Opitutales; family Opitutaceae; genus MWDT01. The sequence continues at coordinate 3,210 of JBAZHQ010000140.1, forward strand.
TCTTCAAACAGGAATGGGGATTTCCACGTAGAAACGAACGCTTCGCGTATCCGTAAAACTGACACCGCAAAGAACGCGTCGTCCGGGCCGGACCTTAGCCTTTGCGGGCGTCGACCAGACGGCGGGCGAGCGTCACGGCGTTGGAGAAACTGCTCGTCGAGGCGATGCCCTTGCCCGCGATGGCGAAGGCGGTTCCGTGATCCGGGCTCGTGCGCACATGGGCGAGGCCGAGGGTGATGTTCACCGCCGAGTCGAAATCGATCGCCTTGAGCGGCGCCAGGCCCTGGTCGTGATAGAGCGCGACAATCACGTCGAACTCGCCCTTGAGCTGCCTGCCAAAGATCGTGTCGCTCGGCTCGCAGCGCGAAACCCCGGGGTACTTGGAGCGCAAGTGACGCAGGATCGGCTCGATGATGTCTATCTCTTCCCTGCCCAGCATCCCCCCCTCCCCCGCATGGGGATTCAGGCCGCAGATGCCGATGCGCGGAGATGCGACGCCTTCCGCCCTCGCCAGCTCGTCCGCGGCCCCGATGGCACGGGCGAACGCCTCGGGAGTGAGCCGCGACGGAACCTCGCGCAGCGGTATGTGCCAGGAAAGCAGCACAACGCGCAGCTTCCCTCCGCTGAACGCCATCGTCGGCTCGCCGCCCCAGCGCGCCGCAAAGAATTCCGTCTGTCCCGGATATTCATAGCCGATTCGCGAAAGCCATTCCTTGCTCACCGGGCCGGTGACCACCGCCTCGAATGTGCCGTCCTTGCATCCGATGGCCGCATGTTCCATCGCGGCCCACGCGACGAGGGCTCCCTCGCCCGAAGGCTTCCCGGGTATCGCATCGAAAGCTTCGATGCCGACGGGAATCTTGCTCACGGCGGCGGGAAGCCTGGATAGCCAGGGGGCCGGGCCGATGACGGCAACGCCGCCTGCCTCGCCGGGATGCTCCGCGAGCCATCTCTCGATTATCTCCGGTCCCACTCCGGCCGGATCGCCGCAGGTAAACGCAATCATGGTGGCAGGGATTGAAGTGTGATTCTCTAGTCGGACTCAGTTATCTTCGAGGCACGTCCGGTGCGCGCAAAACCGCGCTTTCCTCCGGAGAAGAACGCCAGGAACCGCCGCGCCTCGGCCGTCGTGTAGCGTCCGTCCGCAAGCGCCTTCGCGGCAAGTTCGCGGATGTTTCCCTTGGCGAAATAAACTTCGCGGAACGCATCCTTGAGCTCCCTGATCGTCTCGCGTGGAAAATCCCGGCGCTTGATCCCCACGAGGTTCAAGCCGCTGACTTCGTCGCGCTCGGCGGCCATCGTGAACGGGGCGATATCCCTCGTGATGCGCGCAAGGCCGCCCAGCATCACGCTTTCCCCGATCCGAACAAATTGATGAATGGAGGCATTCCCCCCGATGAACGCATGGTTCCCGACGCTCACATGACCTGCGAGAAGCGCCTGGTTTGCCAGCACGACGTTGCTTCCCACCTCGCAATCATGGCCTACGTGCGCCCCTTGCATGATGAAACAGTCCTCGCCGATGCTCGTCGCCTTGCCGGCATGGATGGAACGATTCACCGTGACGTGCTCGCGGATTGTCGTGCCGCTGCCGATCTTCGCAAAACTGGAGATCGCGGGGTCGAACTTCAGGTACTGCGGATCGCCGCCGATCACCGCGAAGGGGTGCACCACCACCCGGTCGCCAAGCACCGTATGCCGGGTGATCACGGCGTAGGCGTGAATTTCGCAGTCCGCCCCGATCTGGGCTCCGGATTCGATAATGGCCGTGGGATGGATCATGATGCAGGCAATATGATCCCCTCTCCTACTTTTGCGGCGCCGAACGTTGGGCGCGCCCGCCCGGCAAATCCATCTGGGTATCCTTGAGCAGATCGTAGTTCTTCAGTACGCGAATGACCTGAAGCGTGTCGCTTTTCCCGTAGTTGCGGTTTGTTTCCACCGTTTCGATGAGATCGATCAGCATCGATCGGAAGGAAATGATGGCATCCACGCCTGCCTCTTTGAGCAACTGCACGCTTTGCGACCGAAAGGGTTCCGCAGTCGGCAGCGCCGGCAAAACCAGAATCTTTACAATATCGTCGCCTGCCTCGGCGCCCTCGGCGACTGGACCGGTGGCGGAAGGAAAAAAGCGGGTGACCTGCTTGACGACATTCTTCTCCAGGAATCCGAATACTTCCGGCGTGCTCTTCAGCATTCCCGGAGAGAATACCTCGGTATGCCAGGGTTTTACCGCCACGACGGCCCTCTGGATGAATGCCAGCTCGCTTGGGAAAAGGAAGAAATCGGGACGGCGGCTTCCCGGCTGCCACGCAGGATTGTAAACCAGCAGGTCGATCTCCTCCTCTCCGGTTTTCTTGCGGGACTGAACCTGGTACTTGCGCACTTGGCGGACAAAAAAGCCATTTTGTTCGAAGTACTCCCTGACAATACCTTCATCGATGGCTGACATGTTATCTATGCTGGGGATTAATAAGACCGGTATGAAGGCTAAATTACGGCACTAAACGGCGCCAACCTCCCGGAAAGAGGCTTCCGCGAGCGCCGGGGCGACATTGTCCCGGGTGACCGCCTCTCCGACACGCTGGAGCACGACGAAACGCAGAGTTCCCGCCCGGACTTTCTTGTCGCGAGCCATGGCGGCATGAAGATCCGCATATCTGAGGGGCTCACGAAGGCGCACGGGCAGGGCGTGGGCCGCCACAACCCGGTCGATGCCGTCCACCGCCGCGGAATCGATGGCGCCAAGCCTCTGCGACAGGCGCGCGGCGGCGCATAGTCCTATCGCAACTGCTTCTCCATGCAGATACACGCCGTAGCCGGCCACCTGCTCCACCGCGTGGCCGAAGGTGTGCCCCAGATTCAAAAGCGCCCTCCCGCCCTCCCGTGCGGTTTCCCGCTCATCGGCCTCCACCACGCGGGCCTTGATCGCGCAACATCGTCTGATGACGGATGGGAGCTCTGGCGAATCGTTTTTCAATGGATACTTTGACAGGCTCGCGAAGAGCTCGGCATCGCCTAGAAGCCCGTACTTGATGACCTCGGCGCTTCCGGCGGCAAACTCGCGGGCGGGCAGCGATCGCAGAAAGTTCGTCGATATGGTGACGCTCCGGGGCTGGTGAAAGGCCCCGGCGAGATTCTTGCCTGCATGAAGATTGATGCCGGTCTTTCCGCCCACCGAGCTGTCCACCATCGCCAGCAGCGTGGTGGGCACCTGAATGAAATCGATGCCGCGCAGATAGGCTGCGGCGGCGAAGCCGCCGAGATCGCCGATCACGCCTCCTCCGATGGCGACAAGCACGCTCGTGCGGTCAAGACGATTGGCTACAAGAAAGTCCAGCACCCGTCCGAAATTCTCCAGCGATTTCGATTCTTCCCCCGGTGAAACCGAGATGACGGGAACAGGGTCGAGCAGAGGCTTCAGGGCCTCCGCCTGACAGCGCATAAGATTCTCGTCGGTCAGCACGGCGACTTTGCGGCCTTCCTTCTGCATTCCCGCAATCTGTGCGCGGAGCGAGGACGTGAGATCCGTGCCGAAATGGATGGGATAGCTGCGGTCACCGAGATTGACCTTGAGGAAATCTTCCATGCTAGGGCTTCATGTCATGAGCGCGCTGCGCGTCAAATGCGGTTTTTTACAGGATGCCTCGAATTGAGGGCCGCCTCCAGCGATGCCATCGACAGGAGAAGCTGGCAAAAAAACGCCGCGACGCCACATTGTCGGAATCACCTTCTCGCCATGGCCCTCCGCTTTTTCGATGCGCACAACCACATGCAGGACGACTGGCTCGTTCCGTATCGGGATGCCTTGCTGAAGGATCTTCCCGCATCAGGTATGACCGGTATGGTGATCAATGGGACTTCGGAAGGCGACTGGCCGAACGTGACCGCGCTCGCAGGCAGGGCCGGATGGATCGTGCCAAGCTATGGTCTGCACCCTTGGGACTGCGGCAACCGCACGCCCGACTGGCAGTCCCTCCTGAGACGCTCCCTGACTGGCAATCCAAACGCAGCTGTCGGGGAGATAGGAATCGATCGCTGGATTCTCGACAGGGCCAAGCCGGACGACCCCAGGCTGGCGGGCCTGCGAAGAGCCCCAATCGAGGAACAAAGCGAGGTGTTCCTCCAGCAGCTCTCCCTGGCCTACGAGCTGGATCGTCCCGCGAGTATCCATTGTCTCGATGCATGGGGCGTTCTGCTCGAGCTCCTGCGCAAGGCGCGCATTCCAAGGCGGGGCTTTTTGCTTCATGCCTATGCCGGACCTGCGGAGATGGTCGCCCCTTTCGCCGCGCTGGGGGCCTTCTTCTCCTTCAACGGCTCGTTTCTCGATCCGAGGAAAACACGGATTCACGAGACTTTCCGCTTCGTGCCCGCCGAGCGCCTCCTGATGGAAACCGACGCTCCGGCCATGATGCCGCCCGAAGAATGGCGCCGTCGGATGCTTCCTCCCGCCGCGCCGGGGACGAAGGTCAATCACCCGGGTAATATCGTCGGCATCTACGAAGGTTTCTCCGCCCGGTTCGGCATCCCGGTGGAAACTCTCGCCACTCGGTGCGCCGATAACTTCGCGCGCCTTTTCGCGCCTCTCCCGCCCGCCTAGAGTGCGCGATACTCGCCGGGAATTGAGCGGGGAGATTGAAATTCCACGCTTGCGCCTCCTTCGGCGGGCTATGTTGAGTAACGGAATGACCGTTGCCTTCAATCTCGCCACCGCCATCGATGCGGCACTCAAGCAAGCCGCCGTCGCCGCAGGCATGGACGCCCATGCGTTCTCGCCCGATGTGCGCCCGGCGGATTCGCGCCACGGCGACTATCAGGCAAACGGAGTGCTCGCCTACGCCAAAAGCAGGAAGCTCAACCCGCGCGCCACCGCGGAACAACTCCTCACCGCGCTCCCCGCCGACATCCGCACCGGCTTCGATACGGCCATCGCAGGTCCCGGGTTCATCAATTTCACGGCAAAGCCCGGTCTTCTTCAGTCCTGGCTGCTGACTTACTCAAACCAAGGCGCGCTTTCGGAGGGCGCCGCAGTGACATCCGGCAAAAAAGGCCAGACCTGGATCGTCGACTATAGCTCGCCGAACACCGCAAAACAGATGCACGTCGGCCACCTGCGCTCCGCCGTCATCGGAGAGTCCATCTGCCGCCTCCTGGCCTTTGGCGGCGCGTCTGTCGTGCGCGACAACCATATCGGCGATTGGGGCACTCAGTTCGGCAAACTCATCTGGGCCTACAAACGGCACCTGGATGCCGCCGCCCTCGAGCGCGAACCGCTTGAGGAGTTCGAACGGCTCTACAAGCTGGGCAATAATGCCAGCGATGCCGATCCCGCCGTTCTCGAAGAGGCGCGGCAGGAACTCGTGAAGCTGCAGGCGGGCGACGCCGAAAACCTTGCGATCTGGAAACGCATCAACGACGTGTCCCTCGCGGCGTTTCAGGTCATCTACGATCAACTCGGCATCACCTTCGACGTCGCTCTCGGCGAAAGCTTCTACAACGACAAGGTCGAGGCCATCTACAAGGCGCTCACCGACTGCGGCCTCGCCGAACTGAGCCAGGGGGCGCTGGTCGTATTTCATCCCGAGCATCCGCGCTTCAAAACTCAACCCTTCATCATCCGCAAATCGGACGGAGCCGCCAACTACGCTTCCACCGATCTCGCCACCATTCGCTACCGCACGGAGCAATTCCATGCCTCGGGCGTTCTCTACGTCGTGGACAAACGGCAGAGCGATCATTTCGAGCAGCTCATCATCACTGCGAGGAAGTGGTACGAGAAAGAGGGGCGTCCTCTCCCCTACCTCGAGCATCTCGATTTCGGCACCGTACTCGGTGAAAACGGCAAGCCCCTGAAAACCCGCAGCGGCGACAACATCAGGCTCAAGGACCTCCTCGGCGAAGCCGTCGAGCGAGCCCGTCGTCTCGTCGATGAGAAAAGCGCCGAGCTCTCCGAGCAGGAGCGCGCCCAGATCGCCTCAATCGTGGGAATCGGCTCCGTGCAATACGCCGACCTTTCCCAAAATCGTTCGACCGACTACGTTTTCGCCTGGGACAAGATGATTTCCCTCGATGGCAATACAGCCGCCTATCTGCTCTACGCCATCGCCCGCATCCATTCCATTTTCCGCAAGCTGGGCATCAAGCCGGGAGACGATGAGAGCAAGGCATCCGCCCTGGAGACTCCCACTGAGATTGCCCTTGCCCGCAGGCTCGTGAAGTTCGCCGATGCCGTGCAGCTCTCCACGGCGCAGTTGCGCCCCCATTTCCTGAGCATGTACCTGTACGAACTGGCCGGCGAATTCAGCGCCTTCTACACCGCCGACAAGGTCGCAGTGGAGGATGCCGCCATCCGCAACCGCCGTCTATTGCTCTGCGCCCGCACCTTGCTCGTATTGGAAACCGGCGTCGGGTTGCTGGGCCTCCGCACACTCCAGCGGATGTGACCTGGCATTGTGTCTCCAACAGTTTTTGATGCACTCGCTGGCAAAAGCACAGGGCTGATTCATTCTAATTCCACCCCTCAACGAGCAAGGCAATAGCGCGCTGGGGCTTTGCTGCCATGCGGCGGTGCATTTGGGGAAGGGTGCGTGAACGTTGCCGCTCGCAGCTGGGTGCCAGG
>JBAZHQ010000141.1:0-9803 GCA_041652235.1 Opitutaceae bacterium
CTACAACGACGACGTCAACATCCCCGCCGTCGTCAGATCCTTCGCCATCTCCGAGGACGAGGCCGTCCGTTATCATCCCTTCGGCTGCGGCGAATACATCATCGCCGCCCGTTCCATCGGATCCCCCAACGGGGTCATCAATCTCGCCAAATGCCTCGAAGCCACCCTGCACGAGGGGCGCGATCCCTGGACCGGGAACCGCACCGGACCGGTGGCGCCGTCCGTCGAGAGCTTCAAGTCCTTCGAACAACTCTGGGCCGCCTACGCCGCCCAGGTCGAACACCACGTCGCCGCTTGCGCCAAGCAGGAGAAAATCGAATACGAGATCGCCGGCCGCGAGACCACCTTCCTTTTCATCAGCGCCCTCTACGACGATTGCTTCAAGAAGGCCCGTCCGCTGCTTTCCGGCGGCGTGAAATACCTTGGAGGCACGATCGAGACCTACGGCAACATCACCACCGCAGACTCCCTGCGCGCCATCGAGGAACTCGTGTTCCGCCAGAAAAGCATTGCTCTCCGCGATCTGGTCGCCGCCTGCGACGCCAACTTCCAAGGGACTCAAGGCGCCGCCGCGCGCCGTCTGCTGCTCGCCGTGCCGAAGTATGGCAACGATGAGGACAGGGCCGATGCCATGGCCTGCAAGGTGCACGAGCACGTCTGCCGCTTCACCCGCGACCAGGCCGCACGCGTGGGTCTCCACAGCTACCTCGTTGTCGTCATCAACAACTGGGCCAATGTCGTCTTCGGCCAGACAACCCACGCCACCCCCGATGGGAGGCTCTCCGGCGAGCCTCTTTCCAACGCCAACAATCCGACTGCCGGCGCCGACCGCCAGGGTACCACCGCCTTCCTCAATTCCCTCGTCAAACTCGATCCGGGCATTCACGCGGGCGCTGTGCAAAACATGAAGTTCTCCCGCGAGCTGTTCGGACGCTCCCGTCCCAAGCTTGAAGCCCTGCTCGGCACCTATTGGCGGAAAGGAGGGAGCCAGGCCATGATCAACGTCGTCTCTCCGACCGATCTGCAAGCCGCCATGAAGGAACCTGAAAAATGGGGGCATCTCATGATCCGCGTCGGCGGCTTCAGCGCCCGTTTCGTCGATCTCCCCCTCAGTTGCCAGCAGGACATCCTCCGCCGCACCTGCAATGAGTGAAGAAACCTGAAAACCTTTATTAAAACACAGAGGCTTGGAGCGATGAAGCCGTAACCAAAACTAACCAATCAATTCAGATTGAACAGAAGGCAACGAAGAACCAAGACAAGCAATGAAGAAGGACGTCGATCCATTCTCGCGCGGAGACGCGGAGGCGCGGAGGATTGGATCGAATCTTTGCGACTTGGCGCCTCTGCGCGAGAATTCAGATCGGTTTCGATTTTATATGCTTCTGGAAACTTCTGAGAGTAATATGTACGCAAGCAAACAACAGACTCAAAATATGAGACTTAGGATACGATCAATGTCGGCAATACATCCACCTTCCGAATGAATATAACTACTTCTGTAAGTATTACTTATTACGCCTTCTTGTGCCTTTTTGTGGCAATTTTCTGCGGATGTTAAGTTCAGCATGCCTTCCCCGACGGGCATCGTATTCGATATCCAGCGCTCTTCGCTTCATGACGGGCCGGGCTTGCGCACAACCGTGTTTCTGAAGGGTTGCCCGCTGCGCTGTCAGTGGTGCCACAATCCGGAGTCCCAGGCTCTCCGTCCGCAACTCGGTTTCGACGCCGAAAAATGCACCGCCTGCCGGGCCTGCGTTGAAACCTGCCCCTCGGGCGTCCATTCGTTCGATACCGAGGGCCGCCACCGAATCGCCTGGGACCGCTGCGAATGCTGTGCCGCTTGCGTGGGCGTCTGCCCTTCCGGCGCGCTCAAGATCCATGGCGCCGCGCAAAGCGTGGACGAGGTGATGGCGATCGCGCTGAGGGACCGCGCCTACTACGCAAGCTCAGGCGGCGGGCTCACCCTCTCGGGGGGCGAGCCGACGATGCAGCTCGAATTCTCCCTGGCCCTCCTGCGCGCAGCCAAGGCCGCAGGCATTCACACCTGCGTCGAAACCTGCGGCATCGGAGCTCCGGACACCTACGCCAAACTGCTCGGGCTCTGTGATCTCTTCCTCTACGACTACAAGGCAAGCAACGAGGACGCCCACCGGAAATACACCGGCGCTCCTCTCGCGCCCATTCTCAGGAACCTGCGGTGGCTGCATGCCCAGGGTGCCGCGATTTTCCTTCGCTGCCCCATCATCCCCGGCGTCAACGACAACCCGGAGCATTTCCGCGCCATCGCCGCCCTGAGCTGCGAACTGCAGGGGCTGCGCGGCGTCGAGATCCTGGCATACCACTCGATCGGTCTCGCCAAGTACGACCGCATCGGCCGAGGAGATACCGCCCTGCGCCCCCCGGTTCCCGGTCAGGAACAAATCCAATCCTGGCATCGCAGTCTCCTCTCCGCCGGCTGTCGGAACCTCATGAATTAGGCGCGTAATCTGTTTAAGGCGCTATAAAGGCGTTTATCACCAATGGAGGTCTCGCACTAACTTAATATTATTCCGGCCTAGCCCCACAGTATCGCTCCAACATTAGCAATGCCGCCGCCATTTAGAGGCGGCGGCAGAATGAGATAGTTCAGTCAGATCATGGTTGCCCATGATATCCTAAGATCACCAATATATGAAGGTGCCTGTATAACCGCTCACTTGCACAATCTGAAGAACACTATAGGTGCCGGCCGAGATCGGTCCTGAAGTGTCGAATGCACCTTGGTAATATTGATGATTGAAGTAGCCTAGCGGACCTGAATTCGTAACGATGGCGCCTTCGATCATCGGTTCTCCAAACTGGTCGCAGGTCGCAGCGACAGGAACCGATACACTGGGATAATAATTAAAGCCTGGGCCACCTAGGAAATTACCCCAGTATTCCGCGCGGGCAACTGCGCAGCTGAAACCTGCCAGCAATGCTATCACAATGAATTTTGAAACCATTTTCATAGGATTCCTATTTTTTGTGTGTTTATACGTTGTTAGTTACCACTCCACTCAGAGCGATATTTGTGGCAGGGTCGGGTATTTCTTTATCAGAAATTCCATAAGTTGGCAATGCGAGTATCTACAACATAAATGGTAGATAATTTCTTATAGTGATTATCAACAGCTACTTTCATAGACTAAATATACCGCTCTACCATTAAACCTAAATTCCGCAGACAATTGCCACGAAAAGGCACAATACATCACAATAAGAAAAACTTACAGAAATTGGGCATTTCACCCAGAAGGTGAACAATGCACGGTCGCTGATGGTATCCTATGTCTCATTTCTCTTGCTTTTCCGTGCCTTCTTGTGGCCATTCAATTGCGTTTTCTAGGTAAAAAAATATGGAATGAGAAAGGGGAGTGCTATGTTATTGATAAATACCCGGATTCTGTAATGTTATCCATAGCTGACTCTCCTGGTCATTCCAGGCGGAGGCCTTGATATATAATGTGATAGAAAACAGAAGAATGCGTTCTGCTGGGTTTGTTCCTGGCGAAGTCCGTGCGATTTCAGCTCTAATCCATGAGGATCTCGGTGCAGGTGCGCAGGTAATCTTCCAGGCGGCGGATGAGTTTCGAGGCGCTGACGCGTGCCGGTGGGTCGTGCTGTATGGCGGCCAAGGGGCGAAGGATGAGGAGCTGCGACGCCTCCTTGAGGGCGGGCTGCAATTGCTCCATCCACTCCTGCTTTACGGGATAGCCTTCGTCCCGGGCGAAGGTATAGAGGGCTTTTAGATAGACGATCTCGGGAGCTTTGGAGTCATCCGCAAAGGCATTGAGAGCCTGGCGCAGAAGCGCCGCCGTCGCGGCCCTGCCTTCCAGGGGCACCTGATTGCGCGCCACGATTGCCGTGAAGGCCGATGCGTACTTGAGCGAGTCATAGCCCCGACCGATGGCAACCCGCCGGACGAGCACCCGGGCCTCCTTCACAAACCATGTTTGCCCCTGGTTGGAACTGGTGAGCATCACGTCGATGTCGTCGAAGAGATCCAACGCGACCAAAGAGGGGCTGCCGCTCTTGCCGCTGCGCAGCCAGGTGGCAAGCGTGCCATGCTCGGGCGAAAACAGGGTGTAGGGCAGATGGGATTCCGTTGGCTGTCTTTTTGCTAGAACGCATGCCTCCGTCTGGAGCGAGAGCGTGGCCATCGCGAGCGATCCTCGGCCTGGGTTAGCGGGTTTCCTCGACCGGCGCCGATTGCGGCAGCACGGCACCGCCGGAAATGACCATCTTCATCCCCTCGCCAGCGCTTATATCCAGCTCAATGAGCTCATCCTTCGGCACGAGCAGCATGAAACCACCTGTGGGATTAGGCGTGGTGGGGACGAAGACCGTCCAGGTCTCGACGAGCAGCATCCGTTGTGGCAGGCCCTGGTGCTTGTTCGTGACAAAACCGACGGTCCAGATCCCCTTGCGCGGGTATTCCAGGAGCACGACTTTGGAGAAGGTGTTCCGGTTTTGAGCGGAGAAGGTGTCGATCACCTGCTTCACCGTGGTATAAACGGAGTTGATTCCGGGAATGCTTAGGACGAAACGTTCAGCCAGGTTCGCGAAGAATTGTCCCAGCACATAGCGGGACAACCAGCCGAGGCCGGTGATCAGCACGATCACCAGGAACATGGTCAGGATGTTCCAGAGGAATTGGAGCATCGGATGCACCTGAAGCGTTTCAGGGAAAAGGATGGGGCGGAAAGCTCCTCCCACGAAATCCACAAGCCAGGAGAACACCATCCAGGTGATCGCGATGGGCGCGAGCAGCAACAGGCCGGAGATGAAGGCGGTGCGGAGGTCAGCCAGGCGTATCTTTTTCATGAAAGGGAAGGGCTTATGGACGGCAGGACTGTCGGACGGTGGCGCTCTGCTGGCCAGCAGAGCGCACTATGGCCGCAGAGCGCCTTCTATGGTTCTATTGAGGGTTTAGCTTATCGAAGGGCGCGGCGTTTTTCAATGCGCCAACCGATAAACACGGCAATTTCGAAGAGCACGTACAGGGGTACGGCGAAGATCGTCTGTGTCACGGGATCGGGCGTCGGGGTGACTACTGCGGCGATGATGAAGATGACAACGATCGCATGGCGGCGATACTTTGTAAGGGTCGCGACCTTGAGAATGCCCATGTAAACCAGCAGGACGATGAGTAGGGGAAACTCGAAGGCCGAACCCACGCCGAGCACCAGCCAAGTGAGCAGGCTGTAATAGCTGCCGGGCGTCCAGCGCATCACATACCCGAGCATTTGGTTGATCTCGATGGAAACCCGAAGGGTGCTGGGCACCAGAAGGAAAAAGCTGAAAGAGCAGCCCAGGAGGAATAAAACAATCGCCGCGATGCAGGTGGGCGTCACGAGTTTGAGTTCCTTGGCGGAGAGGGCCGGCGATATGAAACGACCGATAAAATACAGGATAAAAGGGGCGGCCGGGGCAAGGGCTCCGAGGAAGCACATCTGGATGACAACCGTGAATCCCTCCATGATCGTGGTCGTGCCAAGGTCGATCTTAAGATCGGGATTGGCGGCGCTTACATGGCGGAAGGGCCACATGAGGATGTCATTGAACTCCTTCATGTAGATACCGATAAGAATCGCGAACACCAGGTAGATACCCGCGGATTTGACCAGCGTCCAGCGCAGTTCCTCCAGATGGCCGAAGAAACTCATGGGCTTCTCTCTCGGGTTGGATTCCTTGTCGGAACCTTCGTCGAGGAGGCTGGGAAAGACTGGATCGGGATCGCTCACTTTGATTGCCGGTTAAGTGCGCCCATCGGGGCGAAGCGGCAGTGTGGGGTGTTCGAGAAAAAATGAAAGAGCGATGTGGATGACGGCCGCTGGATTTTCAATGTCCGGTCGTTGACACCGGTATCCTCGCCGGATTGGATCGGGGATTCACGTGCCAGCACGTGCTCCTAAGAATTCTCAATTCTCATCCCAAGTTATGGCAGCAAAATCAAAATCCCCCGCGAAGAAAATCGCGAAAAAGAAAACATCCACTCCAGCAGCCAAACGTGCTGGCAGGAATAAAAAGGCCACCAAGGCAAAGACGCCCAAGTACGTCTACCTGTTTGGCAATAACAAGGCCGATGGCGACGGTTCCATGAAGCCTCTTCTCGGTGGCAAAGGCGCCAATCTCGCCGAGATGGCCCGCATCGGTCTCCCGGTGCCCCCGGGATTCACGATTACCACGGAGATGTGCACCTATTACTACGAGAACAAGCGCACTTATCCGTCCTGCCTGAATCCAATGGTGGAAAACGGAGTTGCCTCGATCGAGAAGATCATGGGCACCAAGTTTGGCGACAAGTCGGCCATGCCGCTGCTCGTCTCCGTGCGTTCCGGCGCCCGCGATTCCATGCCGGGCATGATGGACACGATTCTCAACCTCGGTCTCAACGACGAGACCGTGGTCGCCCTCGAGACCGCCACCGGCAACTCCCGCTTTGCCTGGGACTGCTACCGCCGTTTCATCCAGATGTATGGCGACGTCGTGATGGGCGTGCAGAAGGCCGCCAATGAGGATCACGAACCCTTTGAGACCGTCATCGGCACCCTCAAGGACGAGCGTTACGGCAACCACGAGATCGAGGACACCAAGCTCACCACCGAGGACCTCAAGGAACTCGTCGTTCGCTTCAAGAAGCTCGTGAAGGATCGCACCGGGAAAGCCTTTCCAGCCAGTCCCTGGGAGCAGCTCTACGGCGCCGTCGGCGCCGTGTTCGGCTCCTGGATGAACGACCGCGCGATCGTCTATCGCCGCAAGTACAACATCCCCACCGAGTGGGGCACCGCGGTCAGCGTGCAGGCGATGGTCTTCGGCAACACCGGCGATCTGTCGGGCTCGGGCGTCGCGTTCACCCGCGATCCCGCTTCCGGGGAAAAGGTGTTCTACGGCGAGTTCCTGATGAACGCGCAGGGCGAGGATGTCGTTGCCGGCGTCCGCACGCCGCAGCCCGTTCTCGCGCTCTCGAAGGTCATGCCCGGCGCCTACAAGGAGCTTGAGCGCATCCGCAAGGTGCTTGAGGCCCGCTTCAAGGACATGCAGGACTTCGAGTTCACCATCCAGGACAAGAAGGTTTTCATGCTTCAAACGCGCAACGGCAAGCGCACCGGCGTCGCCGCCGTCCGCATCGCCGTCGAGATGGTGAATGAGAAGCTCATCGACTGGCAGACCGCTATCACCCGCGTGCCGGCCGACCAGCTCGACCAGGTGCTTGCCCCGATCTTCGATCGCAACGTCATCAAGGCCACCAAGGTCATCGCCTCCGGCCTGCCCGCCGGTCCTGGCGCAGCCTGCGGCAAGATCTACTTCAACGCCGATCGCGCTGTCGATGGCGCTCATCGTGGCGAAAAGGTGTTGCTGGTCCGCATCGAGACCTCCCCCGAGGATCTCCGCGGCATGATCGCGGCCGAGGGCATTCTCACCGCCCGCGGTGGCGTTTCCTCCCATGCAGCCCTCGTCGCCCGACAGATGGGCAAGGTGTGCGTGTGCGGCGTCGCCGCCCTCTCGATCGACTACGATAAGCGCACGCTCACCGTCGGTGGCGCCGTCTTCAACGAAGGGGACTTCCTCTCCATCGACGGCACGGCGGGCGCAGTTTACGTCGGCGAGGTCCGCACGGCCCCCTCCGAGGTCATCCAGGGTCTCCTGCATGGCGACTCCGAGGCCAAGCAGAGCCGCACCTACAAGAACTTCACCCAGCTCATGTCCTGGTGCTCGAAGGTATCCAAGCTGCAGGTACGCACCAACGCCGACACGCCCGAGCAGGCCCGCAACGCGGTCTCCTTCGGCGCCACCGGCATCGGCCTCACGCGCACCGAACACATGTTCTTCGAGGGCGACCGCATCGACGCGATGCGCGAAATGATCCTCGCCGACTCCGTAGAGGCCCGCAAGGCCGCCCTCTCGAAGCTGCTGCCCTACCAGCGCAGCGACTTCTTCGGAATATTCAAGGAGTTGAAGGGCTTTCCCGCCACGATCCGCTTCCTCGATCCCCCGCTGCACGAGTTCCTGCCCCACTCAAAGGAGCAACAGCTCGATCTTTCCAAGAAGCTGGGCATCCAGGTCGAGAAGATCATGAGCCGCGTGCACGAGTTGCATGAGTTCAACCCGATGCTGGGCTTCCGCGGCTGCCGCCTCGGAATCAAGTATCCCGAGATCACCGAGATGCAGGCTCGCGCCGTCTTCGAGGCCGCCGCCGATGCGAAGCTGCAGGGCATCAAGGCCAAGCCCGAGATCATGATCCCGCTCGTCGGCTTCAAGAAGGAGCTCGATCTCCAGGTCGCGATCGTCCACCAGGTCGCGAAGCAGGTCATGTCCGAGAAGAATGTGAAGTTCGAATACACGGTGGGCACGATGATCGAGGTTCCGCGCGGAGCGCTCACGGCGGACCAGATCGCCGAGACAGCCGAGTTCTTCAGCTTCGGCACGAACGATCTCACCCAGACATGCCTGGGCATGAGCCGCGACGATTCGGGCTCGTTCCTGATGCCCTACGTCGAAGCCGAGATCTTCAAGAAGAACCCCTTCGCCTCGATCGATCAGGCCGGTGTCGGACAGCTCATGCAGATTGCCATCGAGAAGGGCCGCAAGACCCGCCCCGGAATCAAGCTTGGCATCTGCGGCGAGCACGGCGGCGATCCGGATTCGGTCAAGTTCTGCCACAAGCTGGGCCTCACCTATGTGAGCTGCTCGCCCTTCCGCGTTCCCGTCGCCCGCCTCGCCGCCGCCCAATCGGCCGTCGCGGACATCAAAGCCGCGAAGAAATAGGCGAGTTGGAACTGATCCGTTTCTTTCACAAAGCCACCCGGGCAACTGGGTGGCTTTTTTATTAACCGTCCTCGGAAAGGCACAGAATTAATTGAACTGCCAAGAAACAAAGAATCGAAGGGCTCGTCCTTTGTTTCTTCGTTTCTTAGCAGTTCAACAATCCGTTTTTCTCAATCACATCTTCGGCTCGTAGATGTAGCCCACGCCGTGCACCGTGCGGAATTCATTCAGGACGATTCCGTGCAGATGGAACAATTCGCGCACTTTCACGATGTATTGGTCGAGGGAACGGCTGCGTATGTCGGCATGCTGCCCCCATACGGCATGGATGAGCGCCTTTCGCGTCACCACCTGTCCGGCAGATTCATTGAGGAAGGCGAGAATTCCCAGTTCCTTGCGCCCGATCTTTTCCACGACCTTGTCGGGGAATCTGATCTCGAGTCGCTCCGGGATGACCTGAGCCCCGGAGAAGGCAAAGGGCTTGTCCGAGACTTTGGCATTATGAGTGATATTCTGGTCCCGCGTTGACTCAGCCCTTCGAAGCACCGCCTTGATTCGGGCGATGAGCTCGGGATAACTGAAGGGCTTGGTGACGTAATCGTCGGCTCCCATTTCCAGGCCCTTGACCTTGCTCAACTCCTGCGCGTTGGCGGTGAGGAAGATCGCGGGCACGTTGATGTCGTGCTTTTTCAGTTCCCCCAGCAGCGCGAATCCCGACTGGTCGGGAAGATTGAGATCGAGCAGGATGAGGTTGGCGAAATTGCGCTCGAGGAAGCGCAGGGCGTGGGCGGCTCGGAGGCAGATCTGAGTCTGCATCCCCGCTGTGTCGAGATGAGTGGCAATGACTTTAGCCAGTTCCTCCTCGTCCTCAACGATCACGATCAAGGGTTGTGGTTCGCTAGGCATGCTGGCTCCCGTAGTGGCTCATGTTCATAGTGTCAGAGACGGCGGTGTCGAGAGAAACCACCTTGAAAATTGACTTGAAGGGCGGTGGAGGGGCGTGTGCCCTT
>JBAZHQ010000142.1:0-9758 GCA_041652235.1 Opitutaceae bacterium
CGGCCCAACCGGTTCAACTATGTGCATACCCCAAAGCACGGCTCATGGCTGAACTTGGTCGAGACGCTGTTTGGCAAGATGGCCCGTACCTTCCTGCGCCATATCCGGGTTGCTTCCAAAGCGGAACTCAAAGAACGCATCATCCTGGGGATTGCGGAAATCAACGCTGCTCCGGTCGTCCACCGATGGAAGAAGTTCGATCTTCTGGTCGCTTGATCTGTAAAAGTTTTAGAGAAACATTATACTAGGCTTCAAGAGTACCTGGACGAACTGGGGCATTCGGTTCACGTCATCGATCGCGTGAAACTCCTCGAAAAGGAGCAAATCACGGAGTTTTACCTCTATCGAGGCGTTGACTTGGTCCTGTCACTACCGCCCGCAGGACAGCGATTCATGGACTGGACCCCATCGCAGCGGGACGCCAGGACCGCAGGTGGTGTCATGTACGTGATCGACGAATGCCATAATTACCTTCATCCGAATGCATTTGGCCAGAAACTGACGCCAGAGCATCCGCTGATGCAGTATGCCACACAGCACAGAAAGCTGAAGGATACTTGCTACCTTGTCACGCAGAGCGTGGAAAACGTGCATGTCCAGGTGCGCAGGCTCGGGCAGCAGTTCAACTACATCCGCAACGAAAGGAAGGAGACATTCAAGGGCTTTCGTCGTGGCGAGGGGTTTCGCCGGACAGTGTACCTTGTTCCGCCGTCATCCGATGCGGCTGTGGCGATCGACAGCAGCGCCTTCCGTCTCGATGTGGCCGGCTTGGCCTCGTGCTATTTTACTGCAGGAGGCGTCGGTATTGGTGCGATGGGTACGGGCGACGGCGGAGCGAAGAAGCGCGGTTTGAATCTGAAATGGATCTATGCCTTTGGTCTTGCTGCGCTCGTCATGATGGCGGTCTTTCTGTATTTCGGAACGGACTTCGCCACGCGGAAACTGATCGGCGAGACGGTTGGGGCGAGTGTCGGGAAAGAGGTGAATAAACCCCAGCAGACACAACAGCCGAGGGAAGTGAAGCAAGCGCATCCTGGCGCAGTGGCGAAGCAAGAGCCTCTGATTTACACTGGAATTGTAACGGCGGGAAACGGGACCCATGTACTCGTATCAAAGCAATGGTTACGAGTCGGGTTGCAACGTGGAACTGTTCTATTTCTCGAAGACGGTCGGATGGTAGAACCCAAAACTGAAGACCTCAGACCGAAGACAAACGTGATTTTCGAGGAGAACCGTCTTTACGCTGGGTCTTGCCAGTAAGTGTTGCAATATACCATCAGCAAGTTACACATGTATTTAAGTAACCAGAAGCCCATCCCCATTTGGGCAGGCTAATTACACAGTTTAGTAAAGATCTTATGAGCACCAAATTCAAAATCGAAAGAGTGCATGTCGACGGGCCGCACTGCCAAGTGCACGCCTCGATCGTTGAAGGCGAGTTTTTCGCCGTCTCCAAAGGTTCTGAGCTTGGTGGTATTCGCCTGCGTTCCGCATTGCACGAGGCGAGTCCGACCACGTTTATCTTCGAGTTAGAAACGGCGAGCGATAGCTCGAAGCTAAAGATCGGAAACGTTGTTGAGTTACTGCGATGAAAACTGAGCTGAACTAGGCGCCAGGGCCAACGACCGCAGCTATAGTGTCTCGGCAAAAAACCATGCCCACCAAGAAAACATCCATCTTCGCCACTATTATCACGGTCCTTGCGGTGGTGTTCGGCTCCTTTGTCGTTCGAGTGGGCCATGCGGTCTTCGATAAGCCAGCAAACGTTGATGAGCTGCTTGTTCAGGTAAGCAACGAGGTGAACAAGAAGCTTCCCATGATGGCGGCGGATAATCTTTCGCGACTTGACGGCGTCTATGCTGCGCCAAACAAGGCAATGATATATAAGTATACATTGTTGGGTGTCTCGAGTACAGACGTTGACAAGGGAAAATTCGTGAGTGTTGCACGGCAAAAGGCTGTTGATTTCTATAAGACAAGCCCGTCCATGAGTAGGCTTAGAGCCCTATCAGTGACATTGAGGCATCAGTATTTTGACCAGAACGGACTTTTTATTATTGAGGTGGCGGTAGGCCCGAACGATTTGTAAATGTAAGTTTACGCGGGTAATCGGATTGACACTCAGTACTCTAAATGGCTTATTAACAAATGGAGGCTCGGCCCAAGATCGACTTCAGCGATGAGGTGGGTCTGAACGCGTTGCCTCTTTTTTATTGCCTGGATTTGAAGAGGTCGGGAATGCTCTGGTTCCGGGTCTCATCGCTAAAGGGGTAAAAAGACTTGCGAGGTAGAAGCAGGGGCGTAATGTGTGCGCATGGTTAGTATTCGCATCAAAAAGAACAATGGGTTAAGCTCCAGGAGGCTAATGCTTTATGGTGCTTCGACACTCTTTGATCTGAGCGCAAGCACTCTGAGAAAGCCGATTAGACTGCAAGGGATTGAGAGCGATCTGAAGGCTTTGAAAGGCGACGCTAGGACAATCGGACTAGATTTTAGGACGGTGCTCTCGCGGACACGAACCAAGCTTGAACAACTTCAAAATGCCTGAGCCTGAAGAGTCTCAGGCACTGGCAGGGAAAGCAGAGGATCAACTTGATCCCAAGCTTTTGGAAGCTCTCCCCAAGGAGAAGCGCGAGTTGGTTTTGCAGTATGTAAAAACCGCAGCGTTTCAAGGGCCTCTGCCTCCACCTCACATGTTGGAGGAGTACAACCGGCTTATTCCAAACGGAGCGGATCGCTTGATGCGCCTTGTCGAAGGACAGGCAAAGCACAGGCAAACGCAAGAAGAACGCCTGATTCGAGCGCAGACGTCGCTGCCTTCACGCGGACAATGGATTGGCTTTTTGCTCTGTTTGATTTTCGGAGCGATTGGCTGGGATCTCGCCAAGAATGGGCATGATTGGGTCGCTGGTATTCTGTTTACCACTACAATCATTGGACTGATCGTGGTTTTTGTTTTAGGACGTTCTCCGCAGGAAGGCCCTAAAGCCTCTACTGCCGAGGAAGAGAATACTGACGCCAGCTAGGCGGCGGGGGCTGTTGTGCGCCGCAAGCCATCTAGGTGAACAAGACTCCATGAGAGCCCTCCGGGGCTGCATCTTCCATGGTAGTGTCAGCTTTCGTCCAGGGAAAGAAGCCAACTCATCGGGCAACCAATGACTTAAAGTTATATGCCTTGCCAGAAGCAACGAATGCTATCTTGTGGCATGAGAGGGCAACCCATTGGGGAAGACTAAGATGCACGCTGAACGCTAGATTTCTTGGGGCCTGACTCCATGGCGCGTTCATCAACTGGCATCATTTGCATGGGGAGAATCACTTTCCCTTCACGCTCTACATACGTGCAAAACGCATCAAGGGAATGAATCAGGGCCGAGCTGTCATTGGTCATATGCCGTCTGTGGATCGCATCCAGCCGCTGGCGTAGCTCGTCAGGGATACGGGCGTTAATGGAAGACGACTTCTTCGGCATGTCGGCAATTTAAGAAAAGTGCATAAAAATGCAAATTTGAGCTTGTGGAGAAATGTAACGCTTGTAATACAAGCAACACACAGCCTTAATTCGTGATCGAATACATCTTTAAACCCTCGCGTCGTGTCCGTGGAAAACGGGTTTTGTCGCGCCTATACTCGGGGCGGTATTCTTTGGAGAAGGGTCAGAAGCCTTTGACCGTGACTCTCGACACGCCAGACGAAGGCGTAGCACGGAAGCGCCTAAGGGATTTGATCGTGGAGCGCCAACGCGAGGAGGAAGGCTTGATCGCTCCCCGAATGGAGAGAAAGGCGGCATCAACTGATCTGCCGGAATTGGTGAACCAGTACGAAACGAATCTCATGTCCCAGGGATTGAATGCCAAGCATGTAAAGGACACCTTGCGCCGTATCCGGAGTATTGTGACAGAAATCGGCTGGCGGCGTCTCAAGGAAATGGGGCCGCATAGTTTCAGTATCTGGCTCGCGGCTCGCACCTGTTCGGCGAAAACGAAGAGGGAATATCAGATCTCTCTTCGTGCCTTTCTAAACTGGCTCGTTAAGATGGAAATGCTCCCGCGAAATCCGTTGGCTCATCTTGAATTGCCCGAAATCAAGGGGCGCATGGTTCGCGTGCGTCGCGCACTTTCGCCGGATGAAATACGGCGTTTGCTCGCAGTGGCTGGGGAGCGTCGGCTCCCATACCTATTTTTGCTCTATACCGGTTTCCGCTTCAATGAGGCCTGGGGCATTCAATGGGCTGATCTTCGTCTCGATGACCCGACAGGACCCTATGCCGTAGTCAGAGCCGAAAAGGCCAAGGACAAAGAAGCTCGCAGCGTTCCCATGCATCCCAGTCTTGCGGGCGAATTGCGCAGCTACGCCGACAAGCGAGACTCAAGAGATGCGGATGATCGCGTTTTCCGTGGAATATTTCCGGCGCAGAAAGACACATTGGGCAAAGATCTTGCCCGGGCGGGAATCGAGAAGAAGAACGGGCAAGGCGTGATTGACTGGCATTCCTTTCGCAAGACCTGGCAGACCATGGGCGTGAGGGCAGGCGTGTCCCTTCGAAGCGCTCAGGCAATCCTTGGGCACTCGACGCCGGAATTGACGGCGAACGCTTACACCGATGTTGCCGGTTTGGATCTTCATCAGGAGGTCGCCAAGCTTCCTTGGCTTGGTGCTCAGGCATACGCACAAATAGACGCACAAAAAAGTGCGTACAGTTGTGCGTTTAGCGGGTTTCGGGCCATTTTGACTCAGTTTGTGGAAGCTGCACAAATCATTATTGCCCAACAAAAAAGCCACCTTTTTGAGGTGGCTGAAATGGTGGACCCTACTGGACTCGAACCAGCGACCTTTTCCATGTCAAGGAAACGCTCTAACCAACTGAGCTAAGGGTCCAAAAGCTGAAAGG
Source organism: Opitutaceae bacterium (assembly GCA_041652235.1). Classification (GTDB taxonomy): domain Bacteria; phylum Verrucomicrobiota; class Verrucomicrobiia; order Opitutales; family Opitutaceae; genus MWDT01. The sequence goes on from JBAZHQ010000142.1 coordinate 4,892, forward strand.
TCGGTGAGTAAGGCGAAGTTCTTCCGACTATGGCAAGGAAAAATCGGCCAGCGCCCGGGCGCGATCCTTGGCGATCTGCGCCTTCAATTCCTCGAGCCCGGAGAAGCGTTGTTCGGGCCGCAGAAAGCGCATCCATTCCACGAAGATGGGATCGCCACATTCAAAGGGACATTCGCCCAGGAGATGCACTTCGAGGAGGGGACTGCGCGCATCTTCCACGGTCGGTCGCAGGCCATAGTTGGCCACGGCGGGGTGGAAAACTTCGCCGCCGGGACGCGAGGCGCGCACGACATAGACGCCGTAGGCGGGCTGCAGTTCGGGCTCCCAGGGGAGGTTAAGCGTCGGGAACCCGATCGTGCGTCCGAGTCGGCGGCCCGGAACCGTTTCCCCATCGGCGAAATAGGAATACCCGAGCAGCTTGTTGGCCGTCACCATGTCGCCGCTGGCGATGCAGTCGCGGATGCGCGTGCTGCTGATCGGTTCGCCGTTGAAATGGATGCGGGGCGCGCTGAGCACCGAGATGCCAAGGGAGGCGGCGGAGGCGAGCAGCATGCCGATATCGCCCCGGCGGCCCGCGCCGAAGCGCCAGTTCTCGCCCACATACACGCCGGCGAGCGTGGGCAGCGCTTGTTGCAGATGCGGCAGGAATTCCGCCGCGCCGATGCGGGAGAAGTCCGCGCCGAAGGGCTGCTGGATGATGAAATTCACTCCCAGACGCGCCAGGACTTCGTGCTTCGTCCCGGGACTCATGATCATGCGCGTGCGGCGTTCCGGACGGATGAGCGCGCTGGGATGAGGCCAGAAGGTGAGCACCGCCGCAACGCCCCCCGTTTGGGCGGCGGAATGCACCGCGGCTTCGATGACCGCCTGGTGCCCGAGATGAACGCCATCGAACATCCCAATGGCCAGGTGCAGGGGCTTCTGAGGCAGATGTGCCTTTTCGATGCCCAGGAAAAAAACAGGAAGGTTCATGGGTTGCGCGCTCAGCGTCATGCACTCTGAAAACAAGGAGATTTCACCGCGGAGGCGCGGAGGGCGCGGAGATCACATGATGAAACATTGGACATGGCTCGGAGGAACACCGATTGAGGATCAAGTTCTCCTTCGATCATCCAGGCCTCCAGAATTACGGCTGCATGGGATTTCCTCTGCGTCCTCTGCGCCTCCGCGGTGATATTCATGGTATTTTCAGGCTAACGGAGAAGAAGGAATTCGAAATAAAATAAGGAATGCTTCCACCGCATTCTCAGAGCGCGACGCTCGGCACCACGTCTCGCGGGTGCAGGAGCTTCTTGTTGAGCTCGGCGAGGGGCATGGCTTCGATCTGATCTATCGTGAGGGCCTGTTCGACGCGCAGCTTGTCGATGGCGGTGCGGCGCAGGGCGGAGAGATGCGCGCCGCAACCGAGCTTCTGCCCGTAATCATGGGCGAGCGTGCGGACATAGGTGCCCTTGGTGCATACGACCCGGAAGTCGATCTCGGGCGGGGCAAAACGCGTGAGATCGAAATGCATCACGCGGATGAAACGCGGCTCGCGCTTCACTCCTCGCCCTCGCGGGCCTTCTTGTAGAGCGGCACCCCCTTGATCTTGATCGCGGAGAACATCGGAGGCATCTGGTATTGGTCGCCGAGGAAGCCATTCATGACTGCGACCGCCTCGGCCTCGGTAAGGGGAGGCACGGGACGCGTCTCCATGATGTCGCCTTCGGCGTCCTGGGTATTCGTGACCGCGCCCAGCTTGATGGTGCCGGTGTACTCCTTGTCGAGGCTGATCAGGTACTGCGATGCGCTGGTCGCCTTGCCAATGAGCATGATCAGAAGCCCGGTGGCCATCGGGTCCAGCGTTCCCGCATGGCCGATGCGTTTCATCCCGAATTTGCGGCGCATGCGCGCGACCACGTCATGCGACGTGTGATCGGTCGGTTTATCTACGAGGAGGATGCCGTCGAATTCTTGTTTGGTGCCAATCATGCGGTGAACCGCTCTTTTAATAGGCCGCCGACTGAAAAGAAAAGGTCCAAAAGCTCCGCCGGGCATGGTGTCACAGCACTGGTGATGGCAATTCTCGGCAAAGGCACAAGGCAAGCCATCAAGGTGCTGTGGCCCCATGCCCGGCTCCGCGAGACTTGAAGTGCGCGGCACTGTGGCGACGGAGTCGCCTCAGTCGGACGGTGGCCGCGAAGCGGCCTCTGTAGCTGCACAGCCGGGCATGGGGGCCACAGCACTGGTGATGGCAATTCTCGGCAAAGGCAAAAGGCAAGCCATCAAGATGCTGTGGCCCCATGCCGGGCTGTGCGAGGCTTGAAGTGCGCGGTACCGCTTTCGGTGCCGGATTGGAAGGATCGAAACTTTCAACTTAAAGCTTACATCTTATAGCTGCTTTCACCTATCCCGGAGCTTGCGTTCACCGGGTCTATTTTGCGCCAATAGCGGGATGAAGTCGCAGCCGGAATTCCTTCGATCGATGAAGGTTCGCGTCGTGCATCCGTATCAGTGGCTCTGGGAACCGCTGGAAGGGGATGCGGGTTTCTTGTTGAAGCCCATGTTTGGCGGCAAGGCGGCATACATCGATGGGAAGCTGGTGCTGTATTTCTCGGCGAAACAGGAACCCTGGCGGGGTGTGTTTGCCTGCACAGATCGCGCACATCATGCGTCCCTGATGGCGGAGTATCCCGAGTTGAAGCCTCACTCGGTTCTCTCGAAATGGCTTTATCTATCGGAGTCCTCGGATCGTTTCGAATCCGTTGCCGAACGACTCGTCAGACTCGCTCGGAAACGCGATTCGCGGCTTGGCGTTGAGCCCAAGCCTAAGAAGAAGCGCGGAACGGCGAAGCCGCAGATGCCAGAAGTCAGAATCCGGAAGCCAGACGGAAACCCGTTCGGCAGGCTCCCGCCTGCAATAGGCTACGGCGGGCACGGCAGGGCAGGTGAGAAACGGTGAAGGTTTCCTCGAAACCTGAGGAATTGAGAACGCTGCAAAACGCCCATGAAAACACCGAAGCCGTCTTTTCGCGCTCCGTCCGAGTGTCCTGTGTGCGGGGCTGAAGTTCCTCGCGGGGCTCGGGCCTGCCCGGAGTGCGGAGCCGACGAGCGCTCGGGTTGGAACGAAGAAGAGACCCGTTACGACGGCGTGGATCTGCCGGGCGAGGATGAGGGCGGGTTTGATTCGAAGAGATCAGCGGCATTCTCTTGCTTGCGGCGCTCCATATGGAAGTACGTCGGGCTGCTTCTATTGCTGGCATTGGCCTGGCTCTTCCTGCGCGGACGCTTCTGAGCATGATGTCTCTTTGGTTTTATACGCACTGTAGTATTCTCGATTTCTTGCAGGCTGAGAGGATTTCACCCGGTTGATACAAAAATGCAGCGATGTGGCGCTCGATCTTGGCCGTTCACCAACGAATACCACCGTGGATTCAGCACCGACTTCCGATCTCCGACCTGTCCTGAGCCTGTCGAACGGACATCCGACTTCCTTGCTGGCTTCCGGCTTCTGGCCTCTGGCATCTTTGGCTGCGGCTCAACCGCGTTATGTTTTCCAATGGGCGCTCCGTGCGATCCAAGGATAGCCATCGGGCAGACAGATAGACGCTTAAGTCGCTTTGCTCAGCCTCCAGGTCCCTTTTGCTCCAGTTATCACTTCTGTATTGTCATCGTCTTTTTATCGCGTGAGATAGGTGAAGACCGCACACACAACAACAACTCATTGATGGCTATCTCGTCTCCCTCATTCGGCGCTTCTGGAAATCGCCCGTCGAGTCAATATCAACGGCGTTATAATAACAACGATCCGTTTGCCGCCATCCGCCGCAACGCCCGCATTCGTGTTCCCGAGATCCGTGTGATCTCTCCCGAAGGCAAGCAGCTCGGAATCATGCAGACCGCCAAGGCGCTCGCATTGGCCGTGCAATTCAATCTCGATCTGGTGGAGGTCGCTCCCACGGCGCAGCCTCCCGTTTGCCGAATCATGGACTTCGGCAAGTATGTCTATGAGGAACAGAAGAAGACGAGCCACGCAAAGGTGACCGCGAGCAAGATCAAGGAGATCGAGTTCACCGCCCGCATCGGCCCGAACGACTTTGAGACCAAGGTACGCCACGCCGAGGAGTTCCTCGCGGAGGGCAGCAAGGTGAAATTGCGCCTGAAATTCCGCGGCCGCGAAATGGCGCATACGGATATCGGATTCGGCGTGATCAACAGGGCTCTTGCAGAGCTTGACGGCATGGGGCATCCGGACAGCGAGCCCAGGCAGTTGGGCAAGCAGATCAACGTGATGCTCACTCCGCATCCGGTGAACAAGCGGAAGCCCAAGTACACTGCTGTGCGCGAGCCTACCGACGCCCCCGAGGCGCAAGGTCACGATTCGTAACGCTTCGTCGTGCGCTCCGTCGGCCACGCTGCCCTGCTTTGCACTTCCCTGCTGGCAGGGTGTTCCGCGCTGAGCTCCGCTCCCGTGGCGCAGCGTCCGACGCGCCCCAACGCAGTCCCTTCAGATTATCGCCAGACGGAGAATGCGCCGTCTCAGGCTCCATCCGGACATAAGGCGCTCCGCGTTCAATGGGTGCCTGCGGCGAGTTTTGCCTCCCGCCTTGGCTTGAGCTTCTCCTGGGTGGAACCCAATCGGAAGTTTCGCCTCAAGGGAGTCCGTGGCGTATACGATTTTGAAATGGACTCCCGCGAATGCGAACTTGCCGGCCAGCGGGTGTTCATGGGGGAAGCGGCGCGCATGGTGAAAGGACAGGCCTCTTTTTCCCTGATCGATGCCGACAAGCTTCTCGCGCCGATCATGCAACCCGGCTCAGGCGCTTCCAGTGTGCCAGGCCTGAAAACGATCGTTCTTGATCCCGGGCATGGCGGCAACGACGCGGGG
>JBAZHQ010000143.1:0-9753 GCA_041652235.1 Opitutaceae bacterium
GAAAACTCTTCTTATCGTCATCTGTGTTTTGGCTGCGGCCTCTGCCATCGTGTTCATCGCCAATCGCCCATCCGAGCCTGCCTCCAAGGATTCCCGCGTGGGAGCCCCGCTCGTCGATCTCGGCTCTCTTGAGAAAACCTCAAAAATCCGGCTCTCCGACCAAGGCAAGACCATCGTCCTGGCAAGGCAGGCGGATGCCTCCTGGCAGGTCGCCAGCTACTACGGCTTTCCCGCCGATATTTCCAAGCTCTCCCAGTTCGTCGACGAACTCCAGAAGGCAAAGGTCGATCGCTTCGTCACCGCCAACGCCGAACGCATCGCGCGTTTCGAGTTCAAGGACGCGAAGATCACCCTGCTCGATGACACCGGCAAGGAACTGTGGTCGATGACGCTCGGCAAATACGCGGATGGCGGCGGGCGCTTGATTCGCTTTGGCAGCGACCCCAAGGCCTACCTCAGCCGCCTGAACACCTGGCTGGACCCCGAGGCCAAGAACTGGACCGACGCTTCGCTCGGGAGTTTCAAGCCCGACGATATCGCCCAGGTGGAGATCTCTTTCCCCGGCGCGTCGCCCGTCGTGGCGAAGCGCGCTAAGAAGGAGGATATCTTCGCCGCGGAAAATGCTCCCGCAGGCTCCGCCCTCAAACTTGAGAAGATCACCGGATTGCTGAACACGCTCTCGTCGCTTCGCTTTTCGGACACCAGCCCCGCCGATGACCCCAACGCCGTGGAAGCAGCCAAATCGCCCCGCACGGTCAAACTGACCCGCTTCGACGGAAGGACGACCACCATCGCCCTCGGTCGCAAGCCGGAGCAGAAAATCATCAAGGCACCCGAACCCAACACCAAACAAGGCCTGCACGCCGAAGCCTTGGCGAAGGTGGGGCCTGCGGCAATTCTTGGCAAGACGGGCACCGATGTGCTTGGTGTCGCGCCTTCACCCAACGCTGCGCCCACTTCCAGCGTCAAGGAGGGCCTGTCCTCCGGCGCTTCAGCGAATGAGGAGCCCGCCAAAGCATTGGAATCCTCCACCGAAACCATCCCCGCGGGCCCGGTGTACGTGTTCGTCAAGGACTCCGATGCAAAAGATCCCATCAACGCGCTGATGCTGAAGCGCGCCTTCCAGGTCTTCGAATACAGCTTCACCAGCCTGCCGCAGAAACCCGACGAACTCTTCCAGGCGCTGCAGCCCGCGACTCAGGCCGCAACGAAATAGGCCATCTGCGTGATAGTCTCAGCGGAGTCGCGGAGCGCACGGAGAAATGCACAAGCTTTCCCTCCGCGATCTCCGCGACTCCGCGGTGAAAATAATGATTCGCGAGATTCGGCATCGCAGTTTGAAAATGATCATATCGTCACATCAGTATTCGTTGATATATAGCTTGCGAACTCCTTGCCTCCATGGTTGGGTGGCCCTCTTTTCTTACTGAGCTCCATGACCACCAACCTGTCCATCTCCACGCTGTTCGCGCAAGATCGTCCCTTGCGATCGTTGGAGTTTTTCCCGCCCAAGGATGACGCGGGCGTGGAAGCGCTGCGGCAGTCGGCGGCGGCGCTTCAGAAGATCCCCTGGGATTTCATGTCGGTGACCTACGGCGCCGGAGGCAGCACGCGCCAGCGCACGACGCAGGTGTCCGAGCTGCTCAAGGACGAATTCGGCTTCACGGTGATGCCCCATCTCACCTGCGTTGGCCACTCGCGCGCCGAGTTGGCCGCGATCGCCGATCGATTCCACACGGAGGGATTCCGCAACATCATGGCGCTGCGCGGCGATCCGCCTAAAGGCGCGGTCGAGTTCACGCCCGCACCCGATGGGTTGCGCTACGCAGGCGAATTGGTCGCCCTGCTCAAGGCCCGCCACAACGATTTCTGCCTCGGCGTCGCCGGTTATCCGGAGAAGCACCCGGAGGCGCCAAGCATCGAGATCGATCTCGACAATCTGAAACGCAAGGTGGACCAAGGCGCGGATTTTATCACCACGCAGCTCTTTTTCGACAACACGATTTACTATCGTTTCGTCGATAGGTGCCGCGCCGCAGGCATTGCGCTTCCGATCGTGCCCGGGATCATGCCCGTGCTCTCGTCCAAGCAGATCCAGCGCATCACCGCGATGTGCGGGGCCAGCCTTCCGTTGCAGCTTACCCGCCGACTTGAAGTGGCCGCGGAAAATGCTGACGTCGTGGAAATCGTGGGCATCGACTGGGCTCTCAGCCAGATCCGCGATCTTCTCCAGCACGGAGCGCCGGGCTATCATCTCTACATTCTCAATCGCGCCAAAGGCGCCCTGGCTCTCGCCGCCGGCCTAGCCGCGTAGCCGCTGGTTAAAAAGAAGCCAGAGGCCAGATGCCGGAGGCCAGCAGTTTTGAACTACAAAGAAGCGAAGAAACGAAGTATCGATCTCTGATTCTTAGATTCTTTGCAGTTCGAAAAGTAATTCCGAGCTTCTACGCCCATTCGCTTCTTCGCCGGCTCAACCTCCCGAGAATACCGGCCTAAACCCGGCCTCAGTCAGGATTTTCGCGGCCACCTCGCGTTTGTCGCCCTGGATCTCGATCTGGCCGACCTTGACCGTGCCTCCGCAGCCGCAGGCTTTCTGCATGCGCTTGGCAAGCTCCTCCTTTTCCGGAAGCCCAATGCCGATGAAGCCGGTCACAACCGTGACCGTCTTGCCTCCGCGCCCCGCCGTCTGGCGGATGATGTCCACGCGTCCGCGGTTCTTCTTCGCAGGCTCCTTGGCGGGATTGGTCGCCACCCTGGCTTGAGGAGCTGGGCCGATCGGCAGACCACTCAGATTGAGCGAAGCGAAGGGATTCTGGCCGATGCTCTGGCCGCCGTCTGTGGGTATGTTTTCTTTGCTCATCAGATTTATCACCAACGTTGGAAGACGCCGCTGGATGGCCACATAAAAATAGCACGGCAGGGCTGGATCGAAAGAAGATGCCAGAAGCCAGAAACCGGAAGTCGGTCAGACCCATACCACCGAGTCGGTATCCTAAGTCTCCAATTTTCGTACTACAGTATTTACAGTTCATCTCAGGCTGAGAGGAAATCCGAGACGGACAGAACCGATCCCCAAACATCCAATCCGTTCTCGCGCAGTGACGCAGTGGCGCAGAGTGACGCCGACATCCGACATCCGACTTCTGGCTTCTGGCTTCTGTTAGCTGCTCTAATCGCTGTTCGGCTCGGAATTACGCCACCAGCATAATGTGAAACAACCCTGCTCGTCGCTTGAGATAGCTCACCTTTGTGATTAGCTAGGATCACACGTCACTTCCAAGCCTGTCCCACGAAAATCACTACCGAGCGCAGCGACATCAGACATAACCACAAAAAAAAAGACAACTAATCCTTAATTCCGCAGACAATTGCCACGAAAAGGCACAAGAATGCACAATAAGAAAAGCTTACAGGAAAAGTTCACCTCACCCGGCAGGTGAACGATGTACGGTCGATGATCGTATCATAAGTCTTTTTTTCGTGCTTTTTCGTGCCTTTTTGTGGCCATTCAACTGAGTTTTCTGGGCTAATAGGGCTCCGCCGCACTGTGCCTTCTAGTGGCCATTCTGCCAGGGTTCCCCAAATGAAATCACTTACGCTTCCCACGCATGCCAATGCCGCGCTCATTGAAGCGGCTTACCAATCGTGGCTTGAAAATCCCGACTCGGTTGATCCGACGTGGCGCGCGTTTTTCCAGGGCTTTGCCCTCGGCTCGGGCGGGCAGCTTCCCATCAATGCCGCCGACATCGGCCAGAATGCCGCGGCGGCGGGCGTGACCATCCTCGATAGCGCCAAGCAGGAAAAGGTGCTGCGGCTCATCAATGCGCACCGCGCCCATGGCCACCTCCAGGCGCACCTCGATCCCCTCGGCGATCCTCCGCGATCCACACCACTGCTCAACCCAGGGCATTTCGGACTCACCGAAGATGAGATGGGTGAGACCTTCAATGTGGGCACCTACAAGAACGGCGGCCAGATGCGCCTGCGCGAGCTGATCGAATCCCTGCGCCGCACCTATTGCGGCCACATCGGCGTGGAGTACATGCACGTCCAGGATACCGGCGCTCGCGAATGGCTGCAGCAAAAGATGGAGTCCGTTGAGAACCAGCCGTCGTTTCTCCGCGAGCAGAAAATCCGCATCCTGCGCCGGCTGCACAAGGCCGAGCTTTTCGAGAGGTTTCTGCACACAAAATACGTGGGGCAGAAACGCTTCGGCCTGGAGGGGGGCGAGACTTTCATCGCGGCGCTCGATACTCTCGTGGAGCATTGCCCCGCGGCCGGCGTGGAGGAGATCGTCATGGGCATGGCGCACCGCGGGCGGCTCAACGTGCTCACGAGCGTCATGCGCAAGCCGTTCGAGCTCATCTTCGAGCAGTTCTCGGAAAACTACCTTCCCGACACGGTCGCGGGCGACGGCGATGTGAAGTACCATCTTGGATACGAGGCAATGCTGGAAACCGCCGACGGGCATAGGGTGGAGATGCGCCTCGCCGCTAATCCCTCCCATCTGGAGGCGGTGGACCCTGTGGTCGAGGGCAAGGCCCGCGCCCGCCAGCGCATCCGTAATGACGCCGAGCGGATCAAGGTGCTGCCTTTCCTCGTGCACGGAGACGCCGCCTTCGCAGGACAGGGCGTCGTGGCGGAGACCTTCAATTTCTCGCAACTGCCGGGTTATCGCACGGGCGGCACGGTGCATTTCATCGTCAACAATCAGATCGGTTTCACGACGCTGCCCAGGGAGGCCCGCTCGACGCGCTACTGCACCGATGTGGCGAAAATGATCGAAGCTCCGATCTTCCATGTAAACGGAGACGACGCGGAGGCCGTGTGCATGATGGCCAGGCTGGCTCTCGAATTTCGCGTGAAGTTCCACCGCGATGTCGTGATCGACATGGTTTGTTACCGCAAACACGGGCACAACGAGAGCGACGAACCCGCATTTACGCAGCCCGCGCTATACCGGAAGATCTCATCGCACCCGCCCGTGACGAGCTTCTACACGCTGCAACTTGTCACCGAGGGCAGCATCACGGAGCAGGAAGGCGAGGCCATCCGTGCCGAATACAACGCCGCCCTTGAGGCCAACCTCGCAAAGGCCAGGGAAAGCGAGGCGAAGAAGTCCGCAAAGCGCGCAGCCATGGAGGCCGATCCTCATGCCGTCTTCCGGGGTTCCACCGCCATTTTCCAGCCCGCCTATAGTTTCAGCCCTGTCACGACCGGCATCGGAGCCGACGCAATCGAGCGCATCGTGCGGGGTCTCGCTTCGCTACCCGCGGGCTTTAAGCCAAACCCCAAGATCAGGCGCTTTCTCGACACCCGCATCCAAGCCCATAAGGAAGGAGGCCCCGTGGACTGGGCTTTTGGCGAAGCCCTCGCGTTCGGCTCTCTCCTCATCGAAGGCACGCCCGTTCGCCTGAGCGGACAGGACTGCGAGCGCGGCACTTTCAGCCAGCGCCATGCTGTGCTCTACGATGCCGACACGAACGAGAGCTACACGCCGCTCAATCACCTCGGCGAGGATCAAGCCCGCTTCTGCGTGTACAACTCCGTGCTGTCCGAGGCCGCGGTTCTCGGCTTCGACTACGGCTACTCGCTCGACTACCCCCATATGCTCTGCATGTGGGAGGCCCAATTCGGCGATTTCGCAAATGGCGCGCAGGTGATAATAGACCAGTTCATCTGCTGCGCCGAATCGAAGTGGCAGCGCGCAAGCGGAATGGTTCTCCTCCTGCCGCACGGCTACGAGGGCCAGGGCCCCGAACACTCCTCCGCGCGCCTGGAGCGCTTTCTGCAGCTCTGCGCCGAGGACAACCTGCAGGTGGCCAACATCACCACGCCCGCCAATTTTTTCCACGCGCTTCGCCGCCAGATGCGCCGCGACTTCCGCAAGCCCCTGGTCGTGATGTCGCCCAAGTCTCTCCTGCGCCATCCGGCCGCCGTGTCGAAGCTCGATGAGTTCGCTTCCGGACATTTCCAAAACATCATCGACGATCCGGCCTGGAGCCCCGAAGCCGCAGCCGGCAATCCGAAGCCCGAGAGCCCGGCCTCGAAGCCTTCCCGGCTCGTTCTCTGCTCGGGCAAGGTCTGCTACGATCTGGTCGAGTCGCGCATACGTAACAAGATTGATGATACCGCCATCGTCCGCGTCGAGCAGTTGTACCCGTTGGATCGGAACCGCCTGTTGCAGATCGCCGACAATTATTCCGGTGCCCGGCTGGTCTGGTGCCAGGAGGAGTCGCAGAACATGGGCGCCTGGCCGTTCATCGCGCCTCAACTCGAGGAAATCTTCGGGCGCAAGCCCGCCTATGCCGGACGCGATGCAGCCGCCTCCCCGGCGGTGGGCACCCTGGCGCTCCACCGCCTCGAACTGACAATGCTCCTCAAGGACGCCTTCACGCTGTAGCAGCCGGGCAGGAAGCTAGGAGCTAGGAGTTAGAATCTAGAATGAACCCAGTCATCCAACACCAAATCCACCCAGGGGGGTTCGCCCCTTCTTAGGTCATAAACGCTAGAAATATTCTAGCTCCTAACTCCTAGATTCCTTCCTTTCCTCCCCCGGTTTTGTTTGCGACCTCGCTCAGCAGCTCGTTTTCTAAAGCAAAATAAACCCCTGTCTTCCATGCCTACCTTTGATGTTGTCATCCCGCCGATGGGCGAATCGATCAGCTCCGGAATCCTCGCCAAGTGGCATGTCCAAAATGGCGATGCCGTGATAAAGGACCAAGTGATCTATGAACTGGAAACCGACAAGATCACGGCGGAAGGCCTTGCCGAGACCGCAGGGCGCATCGCCCTCAAGGTCGAGACGGGCGCCGAGGTGAAGATCGGCCAAGTAGTGGCGCAGATCGCCACGGAGGCCGGCATTGCACCCAAAGCCCCCGCCGCCCCGGCTTCTTCGGCAGCATCGGCAGCCGCCGCGTCTGCATCCCCCGCCGTTCGCCGCATCGCCGAGGAAACCGGCATCGATCCTGCCAAGATCCAAGGCTCCGGCAAGGGAGGCCGGGTCACCAAAAGCGATATGCTGGCCGAAGCGGATGCCGCGGTTACCGGTAAGCCCGAACTGAAGGTCGAGACCCCCCTTTTCGCCCCGGTTCATCCAGGCCACGCGCCAGAGACGCACGCTCCGGCGACCCTCTCCACGCGCCAGACTCGCCGCAAGATCTCGCCCCTCCGTCAACGCATCGCCCAACGCCTCATCTCGGCCCAGCACGAGGCCGCCATGCTCACGACTTTTAACGAGATCGACATGTCCGCCGTCATCGGCCTGCGCACCAAATACCAGGAGGAATACATCAGGAGAAACGGCATCAAGCTGGGCTTCATGCCCTTTTTCGTGAAAGCGGTTGTGAACGCCCTCAAAGAGGTGCCTGCCGTCAACAGCATGATCGATGGGGACACGATCATCGAAAATCACTACTTCGACATCGGCGTCGCGGTTTCCACCGACAAAGGCCTGCTCGTTCCGGTCGTCCGCGACTGCGACAAGCTCACGATGGCAGGCGTGGAGAAATCGCTCTCGGAGGCAGCCACCAAGTCCCGCGACGGCAAGATTGCTCTGGCCGACCTCGACGGCGGAGTCTTCACCATTACGAATGGTGGCACCTTCGGCTCGCTGCTCTCGACCCCCATCATCAATCCTCCTCAATGCGCCATCCTCGGAATGCATGCGATCCAGGAACGCCCCGTCGTGCGGGACGGCCAGATCGTCATCCGCCCGATGATGTACCTCGCCCTCAGCTACGATCACCGGCTGGTTGACGGCAGGGAGGCGGTCACCTTCCTCGTCAAGGTGAAGCAGGCCATCGAGGACCCCTCCCGCCTGCTGCTCTCAATCTGAGCCAAGTCTTCAGCCCTCCCGAACCGAATGGCCACGAAAAGGCACAAAAAAGCACGAAAATTAAAGACCTAGGATACTATCACCGCCCGTATATCGTTCACCTTCCGAGTGAAGTGTTCTATTTCTGCAAGTATTTCTTATTGTGATTTTTTGTGCCTTTTCGTGGCAATTGTCTGCGGAATTAAGGTTTAAACTTATAGCTAAATCATTCCATGAACTCTTTCGATCTCATCGTGATTGGCGGCGGACCGGGCGGCTATGTCTGCGCGTTCCGCGCGGCCCAGCTCGGCATGAAGGTGGCCCTCGTGGAAAAACGACCGGCCCTGGGAGGCACCTGCCTCAACATCGGCTGCATCCCGAGCAAAGCCTTGCTGCATTCCACCGAGCAACTGGTGTTCGCCCGCAAGCACGCCGCCGAGCACGGCATCAGGCTCGGGTCGGTCGATGTCGATCTCGCCGCGCTCATGCGTCGCAAGGAGGGCGTTGTCGCCAAGCTCACCGGCGGCATCGCGCAACTCGCCAAGGCCCGCAAGGTCACCGTCTTCACCGGCACCGCCACCTTCACGAGTCCGACTGACATCTCGGTCGCACTCCTGCCCGACCCGAAAAGCCAGGAACCGACAACAAGCTCTGTCGCAGAACTCACCGCGAAGGTCATCGTCATCGCGACCGGCTCCTCGGTCGTTGAACTGCCGGCGATGAAATTCGACGGGAAGATGGTGATATCGAGCGAACAGGCCTTGTCCCTCGACTCCATCCCCAAGCGCATGGTCGTGGTCGGCGGCGGCGCGATCGGCCTCGAACTGGGCTCCGTCTGGAACCGCCTCGGTTCGCAGGTGACCGTCGTGGAATTCCTGCCGAAGATTGCAGCCAATTACGACGACGATGTGACGCGCGCCTTCACCCGCATTCTGGAGAAGCAGGGCATCAGGATCATCACGGGAGCCAAGGTCACGAGCCTTAAGGCATCCGGCGCCTCCCTCGTGCTCTGCGCCGAACAGACGGGCAAAGCGCTCGATGTGGAAACCGACACCGTCCTCGTGGCCGTCGGCCGCCGCCCCTTTACCGAAGGCCTCGGCCTTGAGAAGGCGGGGGTCGCGCTGGACGAGAAGAAACGCATCGCCGTCGATGACCATCTGCGCACAAACGTGCCCGGCATCTGGGCGATCGGCGACGTGATCGCAGGCCCCATGCTCGCGCACAAGGCCGAGGAGGACGGCGTCGCCGTCGCCGAGTGGATCGCCGGAAAGGCAGGGCATGTGAACTGGGATCTCATGCCCGGCATCATCTACACCGATCCCGAACTCGCAGGAGTTGGCCTGGGCGAGGAAGCTGCCAAGGCAAAAGGCCGCGCGGTAAAAGTGGGTAAGTTCAATTTCGCTGCGAACGGACGGGCAATCGCCTCCGATGCCACCGACGGTTTCGTCAAGATCATCGCCGACGCCAAAACCGATCGCATTCTGGGCGCCCAGATTCTCGGTCGCGGCGCGGGCGAACTCATCTCCGAGGTCGTCACCCACATGGAATACGGCGGCAGCGCCGAAGACCTCGCCCGCACCGTCCATGCCCATCCGACCCTCGGCGAAGCGGTGAAGGAAGCCGCCCTCGCTGTCAGCAAGTCCGCCCTCCACGGGCTGTAGCCGGTTAAGAGCGTAAGAAGTGTAGGTTTAAAACCTTCGGTTCCCTCCAGCGACAGCCCGCGCTTATGCTTGGGGCGAAGAACCAAGCATAAGCGCATGCATTTTCTCTGCGTCCTTTGTCTTTCTCCGTGTCCTCTGCGACCTCCGTGTTCAAAACCAAAAGTACAGCATGCCTTTGGCCCAGACTAACGACTCACCACTTCAGCAACGATAGCCGCCCGGAGATTTCCGATTTCTCAGTTTGCGGAGTTCGGAGTTTTCCTTCCCCATCTCGCG
>JBAZHQ010000144.1:0-9753 GCA_041652235.1 Opitutaceae bacterium
TATGCGAAGAATCCGCCGCGCAACGTGTACGGCGAAGCGCCCTTTGCCGATCCGAACGACTGGACAACGACCAACGAGAAATACTTCGAGCATGCCGATTGGGTTCTGCGCAAAGCCGCCGAGTACCGCATGACCGTGCTGCTGTTCCCCGCCTACCTCGGTTACGATGGTCGTGAAAAGGGCAGTGAAGATGGGTTCGTCCGGGAACTGATGGCAACCGGCCCGGAAAAATCTCTAGCCTACGGACGCTTTCTGGGAAAGCGCTATCGCGACTTCGATAAAATCATCTGGGTGATGGGAGGCGATCGCGATCCCGGGCCGGCACGAGAGAACGTCGATATGGTGGCATACGGGATACGTGAGTTCGACCAGCGGCATTTGTTCACGGCGCATTGCCATTCCGAATCCAGCCCCGCCAGCCAGTATCCATCATCGTCCTGGCTCGATATCAGCAACACCTACAGCTACTTTCTTGTGCACCTTGCCCTGACTTGGGACTACAATCGCAAGCCTGTGAGGCCCACGTTCCTGCTCGAGTCGGTCTACGAAGGGGAGACGCAATTCGCATCGGAGCTGCAGATGCGGCGCCAAGCCTACTGGTCTGTGTTGTGCGGCGGGTTCGGACACGTGATGGGCAACAATCCCCTCTGGAATTTCGGTCCCGGCTGGCAGGCGGCGATGGATGCACCCGGTTCTGTGGGCATGGTGCATTGGGGTGAGCTATTCCGGTCTCGCCGCTGGTTTGAGCTCGTGCCCGATCAGGATCACAAGGTGGTGACCGCCGGTCTCGGCGAGCTCTGGGGGCTCGATCTTGTGACGGCGGCGGCGACTCCGACAGGAAACATGATTATCGCCTACATGACCTCCGCTCGGACGATCTCCGTGGATCTGGCGAAGATGCCGAAAGGGCAGGCCCGCGCTTGGTGGTTCAATCCACGCGACGGCAAGGCTACAGAGGCAGGCACCTTCCCGACGGACGGTGTGAAACAGTTCACGCCTCCCGGGGACGGCGACTGGGCGCTCGTGCTCGACGACGCTGCGCTGCAACTGCCCGCACCGGGTAAATAATCGCGTCGGTGCAGGATGTCTTGGGCATGAACGACGTTGTCTGCCAAATGACCCGCGACTTGGCAGGCCTGGGTGTGAGGAAGGGAGGCCTTCTTCTCGTGCATTCATCTCTCAGATCGCTCGGAGTGCTGCCCGACGGACCCGAGACCGCTGTCGAGGGCTTGCTCGAAGCGCTGGGGAGCGAAGGAACTCTCCTGATGCCCGCGCTCTCCTACGAGACGGTCAGCGCTGAGCACCCGGTTTTCGACGTCCTAAACACACCGTCCTGTGTCGGTGCGCTGCCCGAGTTCTTCAGAAAAAGAACGGGTACGATGCGGAGCGTGCACCCGACACATTCGGTATGCGGGATCGGACCCGGCGCAGGGCGCCTGCTCGGCGAGCATTCCCGGGATATCACGCCCTGCGGAAAGCATTCGCCCTTTTCTAAGCTCAACGAGGAGGCCGGTCAGATTTTGTTTCTCGGCTGTGGCCTGAAGCCTAATACGTCGATGCATGGCGTGGAAGAACTCGTCGAGCCTCCCTACTTGTACGGCGATTGGGTGGATTACAGGATCAAGCTGGCTGACGGCGGCGAGACGGCGATGCGGGTCAGGGCGCACAATTTCAAAGGCTGGCAGCAGAGGTACGACAGGATCGAGACCGTGATGGCGGGGGAAGGCATCCGCGCTGGCTGGGTTCTTTCCGCGGACTGCTTTCTCCTGGAAGCGCCGGTTTTATGGCGGAAGGCTCACCAGGCGATGGAAGTCGCCCCCTTGTACTTTGTTGACCCAATGACATAGCCGTCATTGAGACGGATTTCAGTTATGAAACAGATATACCGAGTCGGTTTTGCCCTGCGTGCACTGAACGAGAGCGGAGTTCTGCCTGCGGAGGCATTCCTGGCGCCTTTGGAAGTGCGGTGTTTCGTCGTGGAGACCGACTCCGGCTTGGCATGCTGGGTCGTGTATGATCTCACGGCCATGTCCATCGGTCATAGCACGGCGATCCGCACGGCAGTCGCGTCGGCGCTTGGCTGCGGGCGGGATGCGGTCGTCGTGCATTGCACGCACACGCATTCAGTCCCGGATCATTTTTTCGCATTTCCAGTGGAAGTGTTGGCGGGACAAGCTGTCGCCGCTGCACGCGAGGCACAGGCCCGGCTGCAACCGTTCAGATTGGTCGAGGCCACAGCCGATGTTGGAAATCGCTTCAGCGTGCTTCGGCGGAAATTTCTGCCCGGAATTGGCACATTCACCGTGTGGTATGGCTATCGCCTGGAGAATGGGCGTCCGGATGGGGCTCCTCTCATCAGGGAACAAGCTGAGCGGATGTTCGGGCAGCGCTATACCCAGATCCCGGAATTCGCGGATCCAATCTGGTTCGACGATCAGATCGATCCTTTGGCGCAGGGGCTCGTTTTCGTAGGCAGCGACGGCAAGGCTATCGGAAGCCTGATCCGCTTTTCCGCGCACCCGCATACGACCTCGCACGTTCAGGAGCTGCGCTATCATCCCGATTTCCCGGGTTTCGCCAGGAGTGCCGTTGAACGCGAGTTCGGCGGGATGTGCATCTACCTGACTGGTCCGTGCGGCGATATTGTTCCCAAGGAGGAGATGCAGTTCAGAATGCCACCGGCGGCGGAACGCCCGGCCGGAACGGAAAGAAATTTCGGGCCCAGTTACTGGCATAAAGAGGCTGTGCCTGGCGAGACCCTGCGTGTTGCGCAGAACATCGGAGAGAACCTCGCATCGATAATTTTAGCACGACTGAAGGGAACGCCTGGTCGAAAATCGAAAGGAGCCCAGGCTTCTACGGAATCTCGTTCCTGGGCCACCGCACCGCGGCATCCGTCCGTGGTCCGCATGAGGACCGTCAATCTGACAGTGCCGATCAGGGAGAACTACGCGGCATCATCGGCGGCGGCGAAATCCGCCCAGGATGCCGAAACCGAACGCCTGCGCGAATTGCAGCAGGGTGAGGGAACTAACCGGGCTACACCATGGGAGATCCGGTCGCTGGCGGATCGGGTGCAGCAGCTCGGCCATGAGGCGCTCGATATTCGCACCCTCCCGGCAGGAGCGCTCCAGTCGAGGCAGGTGACTCTGGAGATGGGGCTCCTGCAACTCGGCGACATCATCCTTGCCGGACTGCCGAGCGAACCTTTGGTTGGAACTTCGCATCGCCTGCGCGCCAACACGCTCGGCGAAAGACTGTGGACGGTCACCTTGGTGAACGGCTGGATCGGCTACATGCCTGGTTCGTTTGACTGTGTTGCCGGAGGGTACGAAAGCGCCCGGACGCCGCTGCCGCCCAATGGCTTGGTCCAGTACGACACCCAAGCCTGCAATGCCATCCGGGAGATGATGGGGTAGGCAGGCTTTCTATGCGCATAGGTTGCGCCGATCTGGCGAAAGGGTTGCGCGGCGGAACGATTCTGGAATCGATCCGACTCACGGGACCAGCCGCAGGCCGGCGAAACCTCGGGCGCGGATGGGCAGCGACACTTTGCCATCGGTGATCGGCAAAGCATTCATATCTCGCTCCAATAAGTCTGTGCGGACTGCTCGTTGAAAGCCTTCCACTGCGATTTGCAGGTCAGCGGATTTCTCACCGATCTCCCAGAAGCGCACGATCAATCCCAATTCCTCAGGATCATCAGCCGGTTTCAGGCAGATGGGAATGGCACGCCGTGAATCCATGGCGATGGAATGTCGCAGATTCGTGTCGATGGTTCCCGCGACAGCGAAAAGCGGCGTCGCAACGCCGCGACTCCAGGCTACCGCGGCGGCATTGTCGGTGACGCCGCTATGGGCGCGCAGCGAATAGCGGAACCTGAAATCGGTGACGCCGCCCTGATTCCGAAATACTTCCCTGTAATCCTGATCATTGCCGATCGCCTCGAAACTCACGGCATCCAGATCCTGCCGCACCAGGAATGCATCCAGCGGAGCGATGGTGACGGTGGGTGCGCCAGGCGACGACACTTCGATGAAACCCTGCACGACACATCGTCTGGTATCGCCGCCAGGCAGCAGATCCCCATCCGGTTGCTGCTGCGGACGAATGACGGCACCCGTGGTCTCAACCTTTAATGTCCCGCCTTTTTGCAGCACCGGGAAAATCTGAACCAGCCTTTGTTCCTGCGTTGAAATCGGCTTGTTGATGCGAAGGTCGATATCCACGCGATCGAGATCCGCATACAGTGTGATGAAATTCGTCACGCGGATGCCCTCCGTCGTGCCTTCGATGCACAGACGCGCGAGCACAGGTCCGATAGCGGCCACTTTGGCGGTGACTCCGGTGAGCGTATGTTCCTTGCCGTCGAAAAAGACGGTCTGACACAAGCTGCGGTTGTTCTGCGCGACCACCAATTCCGCGCCGGTCGCCTTGTGTACCAGGCTGGCCAGGCCGCCGGTTTCCGGGTTTACTTTCAATCGGTAAAACGGCCCCTCCAGTTCGGTGGGGGTAGCTTTGAGAATTCCGCCTGAAGGAGATACCTCCTGGCCTTTAATCTCCATGCCTTTTAACGCAAATCCACCAACGGGCGGGGCGACAAAATAGAGATAACGGCACCCGTCTTCCATCACTTCCTGCGTGGCAAGCTCCTTCTGATTGGCGGTAACGATCTTGGATTTTCCGGTAGCGGGAAACCGAACCAATCCATTCCGGCTAATGCCGAGGCTGTTGAAAATCGTCAGAGAGTCGTCGCTTGGCGCGAGTCCGAGTGCTGTCCAGCCGCTCAACCACAACTGTTGGGTTATTGAATCGAGTTCCTCGTTCCAGGTGCGTCGCAGGCGGGCATTTTCCTGCTGATTTTGAAGGTCGGTGCCATTCCATGCGTGATCGGAAAGCATGAGCCAGCACCACTCGGCGCGTTCGCGCTTCGACCGCGTGGTTTCAGCGAGTGCCGGCTGTCGGAGGCTGCCCAGGGCGATGAGAGTTTCGGTGGCGAGAAAACGCCGCTCATTTTCCCGTGCATCGGTTGCATACTTTGCCAGCGAAATCGGCCAGCTATCCCAAGAGTCGCCGAAACTGCCGCGCACGGTGGACATGAACGGTGTGTGCTGCTGCGTCTCCTCCATGATCCGGCAGAACTGGGCATACGTGCCGTTGACGAGCTTGGCGGGCCGATCGGGACGGGCGTTCAGCGTTGTGATCGCTTCGGCAAATTCGCGGGTAAATGCGGCGCTGTTGGGATGGGTGTCGCCGTGGGTGCCGGCCGCAAGCAGCGTCCGTGATGGGAAGGCATCTCCAAGTTGAAGGTAATGGGGAATCCAATCCTTTGTGATCAGCGCCGGCTCTTTCAGCAGGCTGGAACCCTGGCAATAATTCCATTTCTGCGAAGCCCATGCATCCATGACGACGCCGATGCGACTGCCGTCCGGACCTTCATAATTGAAAACCGGCGGGTTTTGCAGATCACGAAACGTCGAATCCACATCAAGAAAGGAAATCGTGAGCCAGCGCACCCCGCAGCCATTCAGCAACGTCGGCACTCCCCACGGCATCCCGGGGTATTCGATGTGGTGCATCACATCCAGCGGCATGCCCCATTGCCGTTGCAGGCGCAGCGCCGGATACAGGTTCCGAATGAAGCCTTCCGCACTCTGAAATCCCCAGAGCGAGTTGCATAGGTTCGGGCTCAGCATCATCCGGCCTTCCTTGATACGCCGGGCCAGTTCTTCCTTCCGCTCGGGATAGCGCTCCAGAAAATAGAGCGCCTCGTGCGTGACCATCGTGTAATGGTCCCGGTTCTCAGGCGCCGCTGCATCGGTGCGCGTCATCTCATCGAGGTGGGAGCGGATGAGTTCCGCCATGCTCTTGCGCGTCGTGGCCTCATCGTCGCCCCAGGTGAAATCCGGGCAGGTATCGTTGGCGATGAAGACGGTCCACTCGGGGCTGTTCGCAGCAGCCGCCATCATGCAGGAACTGGCGATGAGCAATAGTAACGCGAGGAAGCGAGCTGTGCTTTTACGGAGCATAATCATTTTGGCAGGGATTCGAGGTAGGTGGAGGCCTTGGCGTAATCCTACCGGAATTGGCGCGGCGAGACCATGTCCAAGTCGGCAAAAGCATGCCGATAACGGCAATCCCAGGGCGTCTGAAATCAAGATGTCGCTACAAGGCCCGGGGGATGTGGATCTTGAATGGATGATGCACGAAGTTCAGATGCATCGAGGGTATCTGGTCGGTTGTTAAACGACTCTATCGACGATTTTCGACATCGTGGATAGAATGAAGGAGGAAGGAAAACAGTGTGTCAGCGTCGGAGACGCAGTGAAGAGCTGACGCGATTCAGGACACTCTGCCATTAAGAATCTTGTATATGTTAAAAAGAGAAACAAACTAAGCGGTAACTATTAACAATGACCTAAATAGCCTTCTAGGAGTTATTCAAATAGGCTTGCTTTTTACTTAATGTGAAACATATGTGTTACACAATGAAGACGGCATCTGTTCGTGAAATCCGCCTCGCGTTCCCTTCGGTGCTCAAGGCGGTTAAGGACGGCGAAACGGTCGCCATTACGTCCCGGCGCAAGATCGTGGCAACGCTATGCCCGCCTCCGCAAAAACCCGCCAACAAGCGGCCGTGGTCCGATATTGACAGCCGCCTGGCGGCGCAGCCCGACCGGGCTTTGAACCTGGCTGAGATTCTTTCGTCTGACCGCGATGACATACGCTGATGCCTCGTTTTTGGTGTCGCTTTACGTGCGCGACAGCAACTCGGCCGCTGCTGCGGCATTCGTGAAAAGCCATCGCCAGGCGCTCGCGCTCACTGCGCTGCAGCGTCACGAGCTGCGCAATGCGCTTCGCCTGGCTGTCTTTCGAACGAGAGCCTATCCTGTTCCGGTCACAGAGGCTGATGCGCGCACAGCTCTCGCGCAAATCGACACAGACATCGCTTCCGGGAATCTGGTCGAGTGCGCTTTGCCATGGAGCGAGGCCATGGCCGCGGCGGAACGCCTCGGCGCCGCGCACACGATGACGCTCGGCGTTCGCGGGATGGACCTGCTTAATGTCGCCGCTGCCGTAGCGACGAAATCCCGGGTATTTCTTACCTTCGACACACGCCAGCGTGCCGTGGCCCAGGCGGCAGGCCTAAAGGTCCCGACACTCTGACCGTAATGCAGGTGCTGCCGGGGGCTGATGCCAGTATCCTTGCTGGATTAGATGGGCGAAGCCTTCACCATTTTGTTTCTCAATTTCGCAATCGACGGCTTCTGGCTGGCGGGTGAATGTCGGCTTTTACCATGGATACCGATATTGCAGGAACCTATCGCGACGCATCCCTTCCCGTGGAGCGCCGCGTTCAAGATTTGCTGGCCCGTATGGATCTGGACGAAAAAGTCGGCCAGTTGAACCAGCGGCTTTATGGCTGGGATTGTTATCGCCGTATCGGCGACCGGATCGAGCTGACTTCCAAGCTCGAAGATGAGATCAAGCGCTGGCGCGGCATGGGCACGCTCTACGGCCTGCTGCGCGCCGATCCGTGGTCGGGCGTCACCTGGGAGACCGGCATTCCGCCGGAGCGGCGCGTTGAGGTCGCGAACCGTGTCCAGCGCCTCGTGCTGGAGCACAGCCGCTGGAAAATTCCCGCATTCCTCAGCACCGAGGCACCGCACGGCCACATGGCGCTCGGCGGCATCCTCCTGCCCACCGCGATCGGCATCGGGAGCACCTGGAATCCCACCCTCTACGAGGAGGCTGCGCGCGCCGTCGCCGCCGAGATCAGGCTGAGTGGCGAGCACCTCGCTCTGGTATCGGCACTGGATATTGCACGCGATCCCCGGTGGGGCCGTACCGAGGAGTCGTTTGGCGAGGATCCGATCCTT
This sequence comes from Opitutaceae bacterium, assembly GCA_041652235.1. GTDB lineage: Bacteria > Verrucomicrobiota > Verrucomicrobiia > Opitutales > Opitutaceae > MWDT01. Next base: position 7,881 of record JBAZHQ010000144.1, read on the forward strand.
GCCGCCGCCATGGCGCGCGCCGCCACGCTCGGCACGCAGGGAGAGTCGCCGGACGACCTAAAAAACCCGGCGCGAGCGATCATCGTCCTGAAACACTTCGCAGGTCAGGGCGCGGCCCTCGGCGGGCACAACGCGGGCACGGCCAACATCGGTCCCCGGGAGTTGCGCGAGATCCACCTCCCGCCCGCGCTCGCCGGGGTCCGCGCCGGCGCACTGAGCCTCATGGTCGCCTACAACGAGATCGACGGCATCCCCTGCTGCGGCAATCCGGAGCTGTTGCGCACGATGCTGCGCGACGAGTGGGGATTCAGAGGCTTCGTCATGGCCGACGGGCTCGCGCTCGACAACCTTACCCGGCAAACCGGCACAACCGAAGCGGCCGGCATTCTCGGTCTCCGTTCCGGGGTCGATGTGGGTTTGTGGGACGAAGCCTACCGCACGCTTGCGGACTCCGTTCGAGCGGGCCGCTTGGACGAACGCGAGATCGATCGCGCCGTGGCCAATGTCCTCCGCGCGAAATTCCAGCTTGGGCTTTTCGAGCATCCGTTTGTCACCGACGATCCCGCGGCGCTCGCCGCCGCCCGCACCCGCACGAGCGAAATCAACCTCCGCCTCGCCCGAGAATCGCTCGTGCTGCTTCGCAACGAAGGCGGCGTGCTTCCCTTCCGGAAAGGGCTCAGGCGTATCGCCGTCATCGGACCGAATGCCGACAATGGCTACGCGCAGCTCGGCGACTACACGCCGCCGCAGCGCGACGGCGAGTGCACGACGGTGCTTGCGGGAATTCGCGCGCTGGCCGGTGCGCAGACCGAGGTGGTGTACGAAAAGGGTTGCGTGAATCGCGGCGGCGACCGCTCGGGCTTCACCGCTGCGATTGACGCGGCGAAATCCGCCGACGCCGTCGTTCTGGTGCTGGGGGGATCGAGCAACCGCTATCTCGGGACGACCTACGCCGCAACCGGCGCCGCGGCGGCGAACCAGCAACCGAAGGAGATGGACTGCGGCGAGGGCGTCGATGTCGCCGATATCGAACTTGATGCCATGCAGGTAGAGCTTGCGAAAGCGCTGCGCGAAACCGGCGTGCCGCTGGCGGTCGTTTTGATCGAAGGGCGCCCCCACGCTCTCCCGTGGATCGCCGAGAACTGCCCGGCAATCCTTTGCGCCTGGTATCCCGGGCAGGCGGGCGGGCGCGCCGTAGCCGAGGCGCTTTTGGGCGACGTAAATCCCTCGGGTCGGCTGCCCATCGGCGTGCCACGGACAAGCGGCCAGATTCCGGTTTGCTACAATTACAAAACCCACGGCGACGATCCCTATTACGACTCGCAGGGCACGCCGCAGTATGCGTTTGGCTACGGACTGTCCTACACGACCTTCGCGCTTTCGAATCTTCGCCTGTCCTCGGAAAAGATCGCCGCCTCGGGCATCAACTCCGGTGCCTCAATCACGGTCACCGTCGATGTCGCCAACACCGGTGCCCGCGCAGGCTCCGAGACGGTGCAGCTTTACCTGCGCGGCGTCGAATCCGCGATCACCCGCCGGGCTCGCGAACTGAAGCAATTCGCCAAGATCGCGCTTGAGCCCGGCGAGAGCCGCACGGTCTCCTTCAAACTCGGTCGCGACGATCTCGCGATCTGGGGTCCGGACATGACCTTCGCCGTCGGTCCCGGCTTGAACGAAATCATCCTCAAAGGCGGAGCCTGCGCTCCTCTGACGGCTCAGCTCCGGGTCGAATGATCGGAGGAAATCCTAGGGGGATTCGCCCCAGCCCGACGAGACATGTTGAACACAAAGAAGCCCATTCGACACGCTCAGGACAGGCAAAGAATCGAAGATCGGATTGAAGAGAGATCGGACCACCTCTCTAAATCATTCC
>JBAZHQ010000145.1:0-5305 GCA_041652235.1 Opitutaceae bacterium
TCACAACCTCTGATTTTATCTCACACATGTCTGCCAATCATGACCAACACGCCATCCGAGCCCTTACCTCGAAACACTTTCCTTCGTGAATAGGCAGTGAGTTGATATCGGACCCTCGTAAAGAAAGCTTGCATACATGGAATAATTGTAAGAAATGAACTATCATTTATCTTACAAATAAACCGTGGCTAAATCATCACAATCTATCGAGAGATCAGTCATTAGCCGTATCTATGGACGCGGGAAGGGTAGTGTATTCACTCCGAGTGAATTCCTGGATCTTGGCAGCAGAGGAGCCGTGGACCTATCGCTTCATCGCCTGATAGCCCAAGGCGCGATCCGGCGCCTTAGCCGAGGTCTATACGACTATCCGGAAACGAATCTCCATTTGGGTGAAGTTGCGCCCGCCATCGAAGCGGTCGCCAAAGCGCTCGCGGCGCATGAAAAAACCAAGCTGCAGCCGTCTGGAGCTTATGCCGCCAACCTGCTTGGACTTTCCGAACAGGTTCCTGCCAAGGTGGTCTTCCTGACCAATGGCCGCACACGCAAGGTGAAGATTGGAATGCTCACCATTGAACTCAGATCCAGTACGCCGAAAAAAACCGCGACGGCAGGACGAGCAAGCGGCTTGGTTTTCACTGCCCTCGCCTATCTAGGCAAGGAGCACATCACGCCCGAGCGAATCACCCATCTTCGAAAGACCCTGTCCGCTGCTGACCGGAAGCAGCTACTCACGGACATCTCCCATGCTCCGGCTTGGCTCCACCCACACCTCCGAGCCATCGCAGCTGAGGAGTCCTCATGAACACCTTCGCAACACAGCCAGCCAAGATCCGAGCTCAATTCTTCCGTCAGTATCAGGGACAGCGAGGCATCGACCCTGTAATTGTTGAGAAAGACTTTTGGGTATGCTGGCTGCTCGCACAAATCTTTGAACTGCCCAGGCTCGCCGACACCTGTCTTTTCAAGGGCGGCACTTCGCTGTCCAAGGTGTTTCATGCCATCGAGCGGTTTTCCGAGTTATGGAATGCATTCCATAATTCAGATGATGTAAAGTTGTCGGTTATGTAATGCTATCGTTGAGCGACGCGGCGTTCCGAAGAGGAGCGGACGAGTGCCGGTGACCATCGCCAGCTTCACATAACCAAAAGGGATAGAGGGCTGGCATTTGCCGAGATAGGTTTCCAACCAACGAGGTGGACCAACGATATTGATTCCTAGCGGATGGGTGGGTAGTCATGAAGTGTCGCGAGTTATTCAGAGCGCATGCGCTTTGGATGACTCATGCGAAGCCCTTCACGCCGTTCCAGCAGCAATAAGTCTCGTGGTCGACGACCCGTAACTGGCCCCGTCCCCAAATGGCAGCGATGGTGGGAGGATTATTCGCACTTCATCATCACGCATCGCGGACTCGGGCACGAATCGCAAAGGGCCGCCCGGTTTTTTGTTCGGGACTTCCTTTCGTGGCGATTCCGGAGCGGCGAGGCCCATTGGTCGCAGGTAAGCACCAAGGATATTTGGTCATATGCGGAGTGGTGCGCTCGACGGCTCAAACCCAGGACGACCAACCTTGGGCTTTCGGTTGTACGCCGTTTCTTGCGGTTCGTGCAGATGCGGGGTGCCTGCTCGTCGGAACTTGTCCAAGCCGTTCCCCATGTCGCGACCTTCGGACAATCTGTCCCGCCGGAGGTTCTAACGAACCGGCAGCGACGCACGCTCCTTGCATCGTTTACGCAAAAGTCATCCAACGCTTGTCGCGACTATACCATGGCGCTGTGCATGGTCGATCTGGGTTTACGATCCATCGAGGTCGTGCGGTTGCGACTTTCCGACATCGACTGGCCGCACAAGATACTTTCGGTGCCGGCAACGAAGACGGGCCGAGGTCGGCAACTGCCGCTGCCGCTCCATCTCGCCGAAGCCCTGCGCGCTTACATTCCGACAAGGCCGGCCACCCACTGCGACCGCTTGTTTGTTGGTCATCATTTCGGACGTGGCCAGCCGGTATCCACCGGAGCGGTGCGAGCTGCGATGGGGGCTGCTTATCGCCGTTGCGGCTTTCCGCAGGATTGGTGCGGCACCCATCGCTTGCGCCATACTTTTGCCACGAGGCTGTTCGCGCGCGGTGGCGACTTGAAACACATCGCCGACCTGCTCGGGCATCATTCAATCTCGACGACTAACCTCTACGCGCAAGTCGACCTCAAGGGTCTGCGGGCGCTGGCTCAACCGTGGCCCGTTTGACCATGCCTTCGATGTTCGATCTTGCACGGGAGTATCTGGCCCATCGGCGTAAATTGGGTTTCAAACTATCCATCCAGGGTCAGCACATCATTGCCTTCGCCCGATTCGCCGATCACGTCGCGCCCGGACAACCGTTGAAGACCGCGCTCGCGTTGCAATGGGCCACGGAGTCGAAGTCGCAATATCGTGGTTATCTCGCCGCCCGCCTGGGAGCCCTCCGCAATTTTGCCCGTTATTGCGCTACCATCGATCCCCGCGCGGAAGTGCCGGGTCAACGGCTGCTCGGCCCCTCGATCCAGCGCCGGACCCCACATATTTATTCCGCCCGGGAGATAGATTTAATTCTGCGGCACGCTCGGGCTTTGCCGACGCAACACTCGCCGCTTCATGCCCGCACGTATGCGACGATCATCGGACTTATCGCGGCAACCGGCATGCGCCCCACCGAAGCCGTGCGATTGCGCCTCATTGATTTCGATCCGCTCGCCGGCCTGCTCCGCGTTTTGCCCGCCAAGACCAGTCCACTCCGCCAACTGCCGCTGCACCCTTCCGTCGTGCGTGCGTTGCAAAACTACAGGCGGGCGCGTTGGCGCGCCTTCCCATTCGGTGAGCGGCTTTTTGTCGGGCGGCATGGTTGGCCGATTCAGCTCCATGCGCTGGAATATGTTTTCAAACGATTCGCCCGCACGATCCCCTCAAACGGCGCCCGCCCGACGCCGCGGCTCATGGATCTGAGGCACACCTTCGCAACTAAACTGATCGCCAGTTGGGTTCGGCAGAAGGCTCCGGTTGCGCATCGTCTCCTCTTGCTTTCGCGGTATCTCGGACACCGGCATTTCCTTTCGACCTGGTGGTATGTCTCCAGCGACCCGAGCGCGCTGCAATCGGCCGCAGAGCAATTCCGTCGGTTTCACGACCAATCGCGCGACTCCGATGACTGATTCTTTCCCGGATCTACTGCAGCGTTTCTTCGCCGACTACCTGCCCAGGCAGCGCAGTTTTAGTGCTCACACGATCTGCGCCTACCGCGACACATTTCGGTTGCTGCTGCCCTTCTTGTCCACCCGGCTGCGCAAGCCCATCGATCAACTTGCCCTCGCCGCACTTTCTCCCGCGGCGATCCTCGCCTTCCTCGACCATCTCGAAGTCGTTCGCCAGAACAAGACGCGCACGCGCAATCACCGCCTGGCGGCGATTCGCTCCTTCACTCGTTTTGCACTCAATGAGACGGCCCCGGATTTCTTGGTCGCCGCCCAGCGCATCCTGACGATTCCCGAAAAACGATGCCCAAAACCACTGCTCGGTTTCCTGACGCGGGAAGAGATCGACGCCATCCTGGCCGCCATTGACGAGGCTACGTGGTCAGGCCGCCGCGACCACCTCCTGTTCACGCTGCTCTACAATACAGGAGCCCGGATTTCAGAGGCTCTTCAGATGCGGCCCTGCGATGTGCAAGATCGCGCTGTCCGGTTGCACGGAAAGGGACGCAAGGAACGCGTTGTTCCGCTGTGGCCCCGAACAGCACGCCGCATCAGGCAATGGTGCCAAGTCAATGCCCTGCGTTCCGACCAACTTATCTTTGCCAATCAACGCGGCGCTCCCCTCACTCGCCAGGGCGCTTCTTTCCGTTTGGCCTTGGCGGTCCGCAAGGCGGCCCAAAATTGTCCCGCGTTGAAAGATCGGAAGATCGGCCCTCATTCGATTCGTCATTCAACCGCCATGGCGCTGCTCCAAGCCGGCCTCTCACTCGAGGTCATTGCCCTCTATCTTGGACACGAACAGCCATCCACTACCCACGGATACATCGAGGCGGATCTGAAAATGAAGGCCGATTGCCTCCGTCGTCTGGTCGAAACCTCGACTCCAAAACGCCGACTGGCGGAGCCGCCGTCGCGCGTCCTCGCCTTCCTTGAAGCTCTTTGATTATGTGAAGCTGGCGATGGTCACCGGCACTCGTCCGCTCCTCTTCGGAACGCCGCGTCGCTCAACGATAGCATTACATAACCGACAACTTTACATCATCGGAATTATGGAATGCATTCCATAACTCGGAGAAACGATGGATGACTTTCCAAATCTTAGAGAGTGAAGTACCTCCCTTAAAGATGAAGTGGGCATGCGCCTCCGGCAGGGCAAAAAGATGCCACAGGGTCCAACATACCCAGGCGTCCTTCTCGACCATATGGCGCCTGATGCCGGTGGTCGCTTCTGTGCGTTCGAAAACGACGCGCCGATCAGCGGCGGATAGATCGAAGAGTGGGGGCTTAATCATCGCGGGCGAGCTCCTGAAAAAAGGGGCGCATCCAGGCAGGTGCATACCGGAGGTCCGCCAACAGTTCACGCTTTTGCCTGGGTCCGAGTGAGGTCTTTAGACCGCGCAAGCGATCATGAGTGATATGCTGTCGTCCGATATTTCGCAAAGCTTCGGAGAGCCAGCCGCTGGCGCGACCCGCCATGGCCATAGCCTTGGGCGAACGCCGGCGGAAGATGACTTCGGCCCGGCCTCCGGCGGACTGCACGCGTGAGCGGCCGGCAATGCCATAGGCGATTTTCGCGGGCACCTGGGTGCTCAAGCCAAGATCGTTGGCGGCAGTAGCGCCCGATGGCAGAAGCTTGAGTGCGTCGCGACGAGCGATTGCCTTGGTAATTGCATCGGCCCCGGCACCCACTCGGCCGAGCAGGGGGTGTTTGATTGGAATTTCGTACACTCCTCGGCGGACGCGCTGGATCAAGTCCCGGCGTAGGAGACGAGTGAGAGACATCCCCACCGAGCGCGGATCTCCTAAGTCCGCAAAATCGCTTGGTGTAAAAGCCCAGAAGGCACCCTTTGCTCGAATACGGCGCAGGAGCCTATCTTGCAGAGAGCTATGGGTTTTAGATTGTCCTTTCATGTTGAAAATATAGATCTATTCTTTCAACAGATGCGAGTTTTTTCTAGAATTCAGAAAGTGAACCCAAGTTCGCCTGTGCTGAGGAATTGCGGAAGTCGGCAAAGATGCATCATGGCAAGCTGGTGCTTGCGCAAGCGCGCCAGACAATGCCACCAGGAGGGCATCTTGCG
>JBAZHQ010000145.1:5315-9744 GCA_041652235.1 Opitutaceae bacterium
CGTCACCACAAACACACTACGACTGTGCGCCTGTTACTTCTTGTTCGCCGCGGCCTTCGCCTTTGTCGCCTGCTGCGAGGTGATGAGAGCCTGCTTCTTTTGATTCGAGGCGTTCGCTTTCGACTGCTTTTGCGACGCCTGTTTCTGCACGGATTTCGGAGATCTATCGCCCATGGTGGAATTTCTCTCGTTGAGTTGCCTCACCGTCAGAATGTTCGTTTCCCTGAGGGTGTTCATGATTACCATCGCAAGCAGCGGCGTGGCGCAAGCCTCGTCGGCGCGCTCCCGTCCAGGTTGTCCTATTTCAGGACGTAGAATTTGTCGTTGCGGCGAACGGGATGAAGCATGGGGAGCGTGATTCGTTCTCCGGCTTGCGCCCGCTTGAGGGTCTGGTCGTCTTTTCTGAGCAGCCCCGCCTTCTGCTGGAAGAATCTCGTGGTCTTGCCCTCGGTGATGAGTTCATCGCCGAACTCAAACCCCGCATCCAACACCTCGATCTCGGCCACGGCGGACTTTCGGTAATAGTTCAGGACGCGTCCGACAAAATAGCGGCGCTTCGTCGCCACACTGCCGGGTCCGCTGGCCCACTCATTCACCGGTTTCCCGTGGTAAAAGCCGGAGGAAAAGCCCCGGTTGTAGACGCTCTGCAGTTCAATCATCAGGCCTGCCTTGAGCGCTTCGAGGCGCTTGCGCCAACCCGGATGCCCCCACTCTTTTCCGCAGAAATCGAGTGCGCGCCGGTAGGCTGAGACCACGATCGACACATACTCGGGGCTGCGCATGCGCCCCTCGATCTTCAGTGAATCCACGCCCGCCTCGATCAGCTTCTCAAGGAATGGAAGCGCGCAGAGATCCTTCGGACTGAGCACGTAGCCTTGCCCAAACACCCATTCTTGCCCCTCCGTGTCGCCAAGTATCCGATACTCGCGCCGACAGGGTTGGGTGCAGGCGCCCCGATTGGCCGATTTGCCGGTTTGGTACTCAGACATGAAGCAGCGTCCGCTCACCGAAACGCACATCGCGCCATGGGCGAAGACCTCGATCCCCACGGCTTCCGCCGCTTTCTTGCCGAGAGCGGAACGAAGCTCCCTTTTGATGCGCCGGATGTCCGCCAGCGAGCATTCCCTGGCCAGGACAAAGCGGCGCAGTCCCAGCGCGTGCAGGGCCAGCAGGGCCGCGGAATTCCCGACCGACATCTGCGTCGAGGCGTGAACCTTCAATCCGAGGCGCACCGCCTCGGAAATCACGGCGAAATCGGAAGCGATGACGCCATCGATGCCAGCCGCCCTCGCCGCGGCCAGGAGGGCACGCAGGCGCTTGAGTTCCCCTTCGAACACAAGCGTATTTGCCGTGAGATAGGCCTTCGCGCCCCGTTCATGGCAAAACGCCGCCAGCCTGGGCAAGTCACGCGCCGTGAAATTCCTGGCACTGGCGCGCATGTTGAAGCCCCGAACTCCAAAGTAGATAGCGTCCGCACCGGCATCCAAAGCCGCGTGAAGAGTGTTCCAGTCGCCCGCTGGCGCCAGCAATTCAGGAAGCGCACGCATGACCATAGATCGACGTCACCAAGGCATCGTGGCAAGCGACATGCGGGCAAACGCAGTTGAATGACACAAGAGACACAGCACGGCGGAACAGATTTACCAATCCGCTTTGTCACGTAATACGTGACAAACTGGGTCCGGGGCGCGGGGGTTTGATCTCTGGCATCCCGTAGGTCCTGCTGTTCCAGCCGCAGGCATACGAAGGAGGGAGCTTGTCGAATCCGTCGAACGGGGTTGGTGGCAACTCCGCCGCGTTAGATTTCTTCGTGGCCATTCAACTCCCTATTCTAGGCTAGCTGCGGAAACAGGTTGATCCGGCCAGTTGACCCGTTTTGCATGGCATCTTCAATCGCCCCCAATCGGGGCCACATCTTCATGAATCGATGCAGTCTCGTTTCCTCTGCCGCTAAAACAATTTCCCCCGCCGAGCCAAATCCGTTTGGACACTCCACCGACGCGCTCTCGATTGCGTTGCCGCGCGACGAGACCACACACCAGCTCACCACTTTCGATCTCAAGCGTAAGAGCAAGACCCTCCCCATTCCCCGGGGCAAATGCGTGACGATCGGCAAGGTCAAGGGCCACGGCTACATTTCGCAGTTCTGGCTGACCTTTCCGGGTTGGTTCTGGCAGCACTGGAACACCAAGGCGCTCAGCAGCCAGACGATTCTAAAGACTCTCATCCTCCGAATCTATTGGGACGGCGCGGAGAGACCGGCGGTCGAGTGCCCGGTCGGCGACTTTTTCGGCGCCGGCCTCTGCGAAATCTCGAATTTCGCATCGCGCTATTTCGGCACATCGAGCGGCGGCTTCTTCTGCAAATTCCCGATGCCGTTCCGCAAGGGTTTCCGTATCGAGCTGGAGAATCTCGATGCGACGATCGACACCGAGGTCTTCTGCAACGTCCTCTACCAGTTGACAGATAATCTTCCAGCCGACGCGAATTACTTTCATGCCCAGTTCAACACCGGCCACAATCGGGGTCCGGCACCCGTGCTGATCGCCGAGGCGGTGGGATCGGGGCACTACGCCGGCTGCCTGCTCTACATGCAGGGCCGGAATCGGAACTACCTCAGCTTCCTGGAGGCGCCGGAATACGTTTATGTCGATTCCGACTGGGACACGCCGCGGATCGTCGGCACCGGACTGGAGGACTATTTCCTGGGCGGGTGGTACTTCCGCGAAGGCTCCTTTATCGGGCCCTTTCACGGCGTGCCGGCCAAGGACACCTTCAACGCCAGCGTGGCGATGTACCGCGTGCACGAAGCGGATGCGATCCGCTTCCGGGAGCGGCTCCGCTTCGCGTTCGTGAATCCGTGGGACCCGGAACGCCTGCACCCGTTCTGCTACTCGTCGGCCGCGTTCCTATATCTGGACACGCCCGGCGGCCAGGGCGCCCCGCTCCCGTCCGCGAAAGATCTGCTCTGCTGGTACCGCATCCGCGACACCGACCACGCCAGCATTCCGTAGGAGCCTTGTTTCTGAGCAGCGTAATAGGCGACTAACGCCGTTTGCCGCGAGAACGCGGCTTTGGCGCCGGCGAGGGGAATCCAGCTTGGGCAATGGTGGTCAGGGATGGCGATCGGATTGCAGCCGGGCCAATCGATAAATGGATCGAGCGAACTGCGGCCAAGAGTGTCGCACGATCAGATGAAGAGACCGTGGCGAGATCGCCTCCCTTGAAATAGACGAGTGCCTTGGCGCAGTCCATGGGCGAGAAGTTCGTCCCAAAGAGCGCCATGGCCCCGGCCATGCCGTTTTCCAACTGAAGGCCGGCGCGAAGCAGGGCGGCGATGTCACGGTAGTCCTTCGCCTCCACACGTTGCATGACCACTTTCAGCTTCTGGGCCAGCAGATCATCAAGTGAGGCGACAATGGCCACGCCGTCGCTCGTCGCCTCCGGTTCTCCGATGCGTCCGAAGATGATCCCGCCGAAGAATGATACCTTAACCTCCGAACCGGATGCCGGCACAATCCCGGTCCAAGTGTTGGGCTCGTCCTGAATGATGATCGCCGACGCGAATGACGGAAACGTCGCAAGCAAAGCTTTGCGATCCAGGGGGCGGTTTGTGAAGAAATCGAAATCCACGGACGCCCGGTGCCCCAGGCGAAGGGCAATAGCGGTTCCTCCATGCAGGACCAATCCCAGCGCCCGGAGCGGAGCCAGCAGGGGCCAAAGCTGACGCTGGGCCTTTGGAAGCTTAGAAAGATGCGGTGTGAAACTGTCAGGCATTGAAGGTGCGAGTTGGGAGCGGTGGTGCTTCGTCGCCCCATTTGGCCAGGCCCAGGCGATAATGCCAGAATACCCACGAACGCGGACGGAACCATCCTGGTTCGGCGCGTTTGAGCGCATGACGCATTTCTACAGAGCCAAAGAATCTCTCAAGCGTTGCGCAATCATCCAGAGTTCCAATGTCCATCACTTGGGCGACCACACGCAACGGGTACGCCAAGGCTTCGTTAGGAGGCAGCCACCAGATATAGCGCCGGGCCAGTGCCTGGATGGTCTCGGGGAATTTGCGGTACCGTCGAGGAGAAGGAAGCTCGCCGCGATGAACCTTCCGCCAGAAGACTCTCATCTTGGCACGATTGGCGACCGTCTTTGCGGCCGACCGTGCCTGCCCTCCCCTTCGGCTAAAGGTGCTAAGTTCCACGTGACCATACTAACCGGTTAGAATCTTATTACAAGCACTGGTTTGATTGAGGACCGGACCAAGGCGCTGAGACCAGCTTCTCCCGTAAACGCCTGCATGATTCGCCGCCAGATCTGCAAAACCGTGTTTGCACCAGAGCTCGACAGACTTTCCGCTATCGTCTCCAAAATGCGCGAGGTTGAGATGTAGTGCTTCAGAGGAAAGCGCCTGGGATCGCAGAAAATGACAGAG
>JBAZHQ010000146.1:0-9732 GCA_041652235.1 Opitutaceae bacterium
AATCGGTATATAAACCCGACCCGTCTCCGGCTCCAGGAGAGCTTAAATCATCAATGATTTGATGAATTTGGCTAGATGATCCTGCTACGGTTCCAGTGATCGTGAAGTCCTCCAAGGTCACGGTTGCGGTGTCTACTCCGGAAACCACAGTCGACGTACGAGCAAGGTCATGCACTCCATTTGCGCTCGTCGCATTAGTGCGTGCCTGTGAAAACGCTAAAACGAGGAACAAGCTTATCAAACGGAAGGCAAAAAACAGGGGGTTGGATTTCATAAAGGCGCGATGGCTAAATTAAGTACTGAATGAAAATTGAGTGCATGCCGGGGAGGGCGGCTGACAGGGATGGCACAAGAGGCGAAAGTATCGCCAGAAAACGATGGTTGCGATATTCTGTAGAATAAGTTCGGGAACAACGACTTAGTTTATTAATCAAGACAACGATCTTCAAGGACTTCAGCAACTCAGTATTGCTGCCCTATACTTCTGCTCGGCGCAGTATTGGCCACAACCATCAGAATGTCATAGCTTATATAAGAAACTCCATTTGTTTCATATCCAGAAGCCCCTCCTGCATCCCTGTAGCCTAACCTACTCACTATGGATGAAAATCACCGGAAGCGTTATACGGATCGCCTACCCTGGCCCTATTAGCAACCTATGCATAGCCGACTGATCTCTATGAACAAACAGGACATATTCCTGCCGACAGACCCTCGATATTGCAGCGAGCAAATCCTCCTCCCCCAAGGAGAGGAGAGGAGGATGGATCGCTATGGGCTCAATCGTCCACAGCGTAGCAGGGTGAGCTCTATGGCCTGGGCGGATAGTACCCGGTCACACATATCATATAAGAAAGAACTTGATACGGCGGGAAGAGCGGAATCGTGCCGCCGCCCGCGGGTTGCACGCTCACAATGCCCGAGGAATAAGTGCCGCCCGTCGAGGTCACGCCACCCAGGCATGGGGTCGGGTTCGCGGGCGCGGGAGCATAGGTGTTGCATGAACTACTGCTCTGTCCCAAAAGATTTCCATTGGGACTGGTCTGCCCGGAGGCATTACTGGCCACTGTCACGGAAAATGCCGACGACGGGACGTTGGTTGATGTCGTATAGGTCGCACTATGGGTGTGCGGGGGCATGTTCTTCGCAGCCAGAACCAGCGACTCGCTTGTGGTTTTGGTTCCCATGGTAAATACATGGCCCGATGACTTGCTGATGCCCTGACCGACGGCAAAACGCCCGCGAAGATCCGGCAGGCCAAAGGTGCTCTGCCCGTCGCCGCCGTATTGCGTTCCAAGCAGTGAATAGAGGGCGTTGTACGACCTGATCTGCAGCAGAGTTCCGTCGCAAAGCATCCATCCTTGAGGAGCCCACGACCAGGGATATAGCCTAATCTCACCAAGATATGCTTCCATAATTTGGATTAGTTAAGAATTATTATTAAGTGTTAAGATAAAAGTCCCTTGCCTCAGGGGCGCACAGGGAAGGTGCCGTTATACGCAATGCCGAAGCGCACAACGATAAACGACGGCATGGCCGAATAGGGAATGACCGGATCCTGGCCCGCCGGACTGATCGTCACTGTCGCGGCGCCGGGCTGAACCGACACCGAAGTGCCGCCGAGGGTGCCCGTGGGTGTCGTGGTGGGGAGAGCATAGGTAGTTACAGGACTGTCACTTGGCGCCAAAAAGGTATTGACTGGGCTTTTGGTCGAAGTCCCGCTAGTAGCCACCTGAACGGTCACCTGAAACGGATTCGGCTGAATCGGCGTGAAGGTTGCCTGGTGCGCATGATAGGGAATATTATTGACAGTAAGGCTATAAGTCTCGCTGCCAACCGATCTGCCAAGCACATAGGTTCCCCCCGTCGGACTCGTTCCGTAACCATAGGGAGTATACCCCCTCAGGTCGGGAACCCGGAAGGTGTTCGCGCCGTTGTCGCCATATCGATTTCCGATCACCGCGTACAGCACGTTATAGGGCGAACTGATAGGATACGCAGTGCCGTCGCACTCCAGCCAGTCTTCAGGCATGAAGGTTGTCGCAAAAGGTCTGATTTCACCAATAAATGGATCCATGGTAAAGATAGTTGATTTAAAGCGTGTTAAAAGCCTACGGACGTTGGGGGAAGAGCCCGTTAAGGGCTATGATGTAGTTGCCAACCACGACGGGTGGCAGCTTAGCGATGGGAGCCGGAGCAACGACTCCGGAGCCTGCCAAAGCCACAACGCCGCCAGGATAGCTGGTACCGGTGGCGTTGACACCGCTCAACGTGGCCCCGGCTGTGGGGGTTGCAGCATAGGTGTTCACATCTTTTGGTCGTCCGCCACCAATTTTGCTTTGCGCCAATGCATTCGTCGCAGGAGACGGCAACGTCGCAGTAGTGTCCACCACAGCGATGGCCGCCTTGAGGCTCGGGTTCGTGGTGAACGTGATGCTGGCTGCGTGTGCATGCGCCGGAAGCGTCGAGGGGGTCAGCGTGACGGTCTCGGACCCGCCACTTTGCCCGTCAACGAAGCGGGTGCCTTGATTGCTGATGTTCTGGCCCACAACGCCGCGCCCACAGAGGTTGGGCAAACCAAAGGTGTTAACCCCATCCCCGCCGTAGGTAGTCCCGATAAGGGCGAACAACGCCTGGTATTGGTTAACCGGTACAGTTTGGCCATTGCACTGCGCCCACCCATCGGGCGCATAGTCAAAGCCGACGCACCTTACTTCTCCAAGATACGGTTCTGACATAGATAATTTTGTTAAGGTTTATAGTTGGACTCCCAGCCGGGATTTGTATCAACAAATCAATGACGTGTGCGATCTATAAGACGCTGGCAAATCATTCATCATCAATAGAAAAACCGCTGGGGTATTAAGCGGAATTAAATCTCTCCGGCGGCGGGAACACAAGTAATATCATCCCCTTTTTATTCAATATCCTCATCCGCATCCTCCTCAAGGACAGTCCGTACTGGTATTCCTTATTACCAGGTTCTTCTCGGTAACAATATAGGTGATATTCTTCGGTTATATTAGGGTGAATCCCTTAAAGCGACAGCCCGCACATTCTCTTAATTTCCAGCCTGTAAAGGTTGTATTATACTTAACTCCATCGTCTTATCCAACATTCTGAGGTGCGATGCGAGCGAGATATCTTGCTCTCGACATGTTCCACTCCGCAGCGCAAAACTACCTAGGATTCACACGAAGAAATAATCCCCAATGCCCACACTCCCGAAATGGACGCTCAGACCGGAAGATGCCTCCGATCTCGATTTTCTGCGCGGCCTGTATGCAAGCACCCGGGAGAACGAGGAACCCATAAGACGCTGGCCCGCAGCGCACAGAAAGAAATTCCTCACCCTACAGCACGAGGCGCAGGATAAACATTATAGGAATCAATACGCCAATGCAGAACGCTGGATCGTTTGCGTCTCCGGCCATGATGCAGGCAGGCTGATAATAAATACAGCAGATGGTGATATCCGTATCGTGGATATCTCTCTGCTGCCCGCGCACAGGGGCCGGGGGCTCGGCACGGCAATCCTCAAATGGGTGTTCGGGCAGGCCTCAGCCGCCGGTGCCACCGTGAGCCTCAGCGTGCTTGCCGGCAACCCGGCGCTGCGCCTGTATCAACGTCTTGGATTCAAGGAATGCCCCGGCGGCACGCCGCCCTACCTGCAGCTCAAACGGGAGACGGATGTCGAGACGAGGAAAAACTGATTCTCTCGCCAAGACGCAAAGATCGCAAAGCAGGGAATGAGACTGAAGGACACAAATGATGACCGAAAACGATATTGGCAGGATCGTCGTTGATGCAGCGATTTCAGTGCATCGTGAATCGGGACCCGGGCTTCTGGAAACCGTGTACGAAGCAATTTTGGCACGCGAGCTTACGGAGCGCGGCCTTCGCATCGAGAGACAGGTATCGGTGCCTATCCAGTTTCGTGGCATCCGTTTCGAGGAGGGCTTCCGGGCCGACATCATTGTCGAAGGAAAGGTGATTCTCGAACTGAAGTCTGTCGAGGCAGTCAACAACGCCCACAAGAAGCAGATCCTGACATACCTGAAACTGACAGGGATGAAACTGGGTTTCCTTCTCAATTTTGGCGTGGCGCTCATGAAGGATGGCATCACACGCACTGCATGCCAACTACCTGAGGACAAATAATAGCCTCATGCGAAACAGTGGAAATCGCCGGGATGAAGGATTCGTCTTGGCGTACTTGGCGTCTTTGCGAGAAACTGAATCTCTCTCACTAACCCGCAAAGAGCGCCAAGCAGGAGATGAGATTAGAATCCAGACTTAATCTTCTGTTCAGCGGATCGGTAGATTCCGGGTGCGCCGACGGGCGATGACCCGCTCGATGAGCGCGGGATAATCGATTCCCTCCGGTAGCAGCAGGGGCAGCTGCAGGCGCTCGGCGGCACAGCGTTTGAGCAGGGCCATCGTCAACGGCTCTCCCTGGCTCAGCCAGGATTCCGACTGGGCATAAAGGGATATTTCCTGCCCCCAGAAATAAACGCAGCGGGCGCTCACATTGGCCTGCATGCGACGCACCTGATCAAGCGTCTCAGGCTCGGCAAGCGTCAGCCAGATATCGGCATAAAGAAAATCCACCGGGGCATCCGGTTTCCAGAGAAGCGCATCAGCCTCGACAATCTCGATCTTGCGCCTGGCTTCGTCCGGCACGCTGTCGAGCGGACCCGTGCGCCTGAAGAGCTCAATCACGGCAGGATCGCGTTCGACGACGATCACCTTGGTGACTTCCGCCCGCATCGCCGCGTTGAGAGCGATCCACCCCATGCCTAGTCCCATGACAACAAGAGTCCCGGTCGCATGGCGACAACCCAGTTCCTGGCTTTCGAGCTCATGCACCGAGAGCGACATCCAGGAGTCCCACGACCCCTGCGCATTTCGCCTCAGCAGGATCGGCATGCTCTGAACAAACCAAAGGCCGCTATGGTAACCGTGATCCAAACCGCACCCGCCAACCTGCAATTTCCAATCGCCAATCTCACCGCCTCGGTACTGCGGCAGGAGCAGATCAGTCGTGAAAAGCGGGGTGCCCAGAGCCTTTGCCAAATCAGCATTGTCGGGAATTGCCATGTAATGAGCAACTAACAAAACTCTGCCCGATGCAAGTCGAGATCGATGGTTTCGCGCCCTTTCAATTTCGACTTGAAAAATTGACGCGGACCATTTCCTAAAACCGTTCCTCAGTGTGGCATAGACAAGGGAACTTTCCTTCGCCCATGCCATCTGATGCCAGCTTTCCAACACTTCAATTACCTCACTCACCCATGATCGATGTTAAAGGTCTGGTTAAGGTCTACGGCTCCAAGCGGGCGGTCGACGGAGTCAGCTTCAGCGTAAAGCGCGGCGATATCCTCGGCTTTCTCGGCCCTAACGGCGCCGGCAAGTCCACCACCATGAAGCTCATCACGGGCTTCCTCACTCCCAACGCAGGCACCGCCATCGTTGACGGCCACGACGTCACCCGCGAGCCCGTCGCCGTAAAGCGCAAGGTGGGCTATCTGCCGGAAAGCGCCCCGGCCTACCCGGAAATGTCCGTCGAGGAGTTTCTTGAATTTATCGCCGAGACGCGGGGGTATCGCGACGCTGGCGCGAAGAAATCCGTCGTCGAGCGCGCCATCGGGCTCACCCATCTCGATCCCGTGCGCCGCCAGACAATCGAGACGCTCTCCAAGGGCTACAAACAGCGTGTCGGCCTCGCACAAGCACTCCTGCACGATCCCCCGGTGCTGATTCTCGACGAACCCACCGACGGTCTAGATCCCAACCAGAAGAATGAGGTGCGCGCGCTCATCAAGAGCATGTCCACCGAGAAAGCCGTCATCCTCTCCACCCACATTCTCGAAGAAGTGGAAGCCATCTGCAACCGGGTGATCATCATCTCCGCCGGAAAACTCGTGATCGACGAAACCCCCGCGGCCTTCCAGGCCCGCAAACCCGGCGCCCGCCTCGACGAAATCTTCCGCGATCTCACGAGATCCGACGTTTAGCCAAATTCAACCAGACTGAATGGCCACAAAGAGGCACAAAAAGGCACGAAAAGATCTATTCCCGGATCGTTATACTTAAACCATTCAATCCGGGAAAAAACCAAGCAACTCTAAGTTCCGACACCTTCCTATTTTTGTACTACAGTATTTACAATTCATCTCAGGCTGAGAGGAAATCCGAGACGGACAGAACCGATCCCCAACCATCCAATCCATTCTCGCGCAGTGACGCAGTGGCGCAGAGTGACGCCGACCTCCGATCTCCGACCTCCGACTTCCCTGCTGACTCTGGCTTCCGGCTTCTGGCATCTGGCCTCTTTGGTTGCGGCTCCGCCGCGCTATGAGTTTTCGTGCCTTTTCGTGGCCAATAATTCGACGTTCCTAATCACTCTCATGACCCAGATATCACCCATCTTCAAACGCGAGTTCCTCGGTTACTTCCGGTCGCCGGTGGCCTATGTGTTCATCGTGGTCTTCCTCATGGCGAGCGTGGGCCTGGCCTTTTTCGTGGGCAACTTCTTCAAGGCCAATCTCGCGAGCATGGAGAGCTACTTCGTGTTCCACCCCTGGCTCTTCGTCTTCTTCTCCGCTGCGATAGGCATGCGCCTCTGGGCCGAGGAGAAACGCAACGGCACGGTGGAGCTCCTGTTTACCCTGCCCATCACCACAATTGAGGCCGTGCTCGGCAAATTCCTCGCCGCCTGGGCCTTCTTCGCCATCGCCATCCTGCTGAGCGCTCCACTGGCTATCACCGTGGGATTCCTGGGCTCGCCCGACTGGGGGGTCATCGCGACCAGCTACTTCGGCAGCATCCTTATGGCCGGCGCCTACCTCGGCCTCAGCTCCCTCACCTCCGCCATCACCAAGAACCAGGTCATCAGCTTTGTGCTGAGTGTACTCTTGAGCCTGATCCTCGTTTTCCTCGGTTGGAGCGTGTTCAACGACGCCCTGGGAGCCGTCTTCCCGCAATGGCTGGTGGATCTGCTGGCCAACTTCAGTTTCACGACTCACTTCGACGCCTTCACCAAGGGCATCGTCGATCCGAAGGACCTAGTCTTCTTCCTCTCCCTAGCCGCCTTTACGCTCTTCCTCAACGTGGTCGCCCTCGAACGATAAAACCACGAACCGTTGGCCACAAAGAGGCACAAAAAAGCACGAAAAGACTGACCCGACATGGAAAAATACAACGAGAAAACTGAAATCTGCGCCTCTGGTCTGGGGTCTCTTCATTTTTGTACACCAGTATTTACAATTCATCTCAGGCTGAGAGGAAATCTGAGACGGACAGAACCGATCCCCAACCATCCAATCCATTCTCGCGCAGTGACGCAGTGGCGCAGAGTGACGCCGACCTCCGATCTCCGACCTCCGACTTCCCTGCTGACTCTGGCTTCCGGCTTCTGGCATCTGGCATCTGGCCTCTTTGGTTGCGGCTCCGCCGCGCTATGAGTTTTCGTGCCTTTTCGTGGCCATTCTCCTCCTAGCTCCTAACTCCTAGCTTCTAGCTCCTTTCATATCTCATTCAATGAAACTCGGCAGCAAATCCATCGCCATCGCGCTTCTCTTTGCCGGGCTCGTGCTCGCGAACTACCTCGCGTCCTCGCTGCCCCTGCGCCTCGACGCCACGGCCGACAAGATCTACACTCTCTCCGACGGCACCCGGGCGCTCCTCGGCAAGATCGAGGAGCCCATCACCCTGGACTTTTACTTCTCCAAGGAGGCCAAGGGCCTTCCCGTGTCTTATAAAAACTATGCCGCCCGCGTGCAGGAGATGCTCCGCCAGTATGTGCGCGCCTCGAAGGGCAGGCTCGTGCTTCAGGTGATCGATCCCCGGCCCGACACACCCGAGGAGGAGCGCGCCACCGCGGCCGGCCTCCAGCCCCAGCTCCTCCAGACAGGCGAACAGTTCAGCTTCGGACTCGTCGCCATCCAGGCCGACAAGCAGACGATTCTCGCCTCCTTCAACCCGCAGCGGGAATCCTTCTTGGAATACGATCTCTCCCAGCTCATCTACAGCGTGCAGCAGGTGAACAAGAAAAAGCTGGGCCTTCTCTCGAGCCTGCCCCTCCGCGCCACCATGGATCCCGCGGCCATGCAGCGGGGAAGAATGCCCCAAAGTCAGTATGTGATCACCGAGTGGGAGAAGAGCTTCGACGTCGTCACGGTCGAGCCGGGTGCCTCGGATCTTCCCGCCAACCTCGACGTCCTGGCGGTCATCCACCCCCAGAATCTGTCTCCGAAATTACAATATGCAATCGATCAGTTCATCCTCTCCGGCAAGCCCGTGTTTATCGCGGTGGACCCCTCATCCCAGCACTTCAAGCGCCAGGGCAATCAGATGTCCATGTATGGCGGGCCCCAGCCTAATGTCTCGAGCGATCTTCCCATCCTCTTCGCCGCCTACGGCATCGAGTACAAACCCGATGCCATCGTAGGCGATCCGCTCAACGCCACAAAGGTGCAGACGGGCGCCGGCGGCATCGCCAGCTATCCCGTCTGGCTGAGCCTCGACCGCTCCGATCTCAACCCCAAGGCGCTACCGACCGCACAGCTCTCATCGCTCCTCTTCATCGAGGCGGGAAGCATCGCCTTGAAGAAGGACAGCACGCTCACTTTCACCGACCTCATCCACACGACCGACCAAGCCGGCGAACTGCCCGCAATGGCCCTTCAGTTCGCCCAGCCCGATGAGATCGCCCGCCAGCTCAAGCCCTCAGGCAAGGCGAAAACCCTCGCGGCGATGATCAGCGGCAAGTTCAAGACCGCTTTCCCGAACGGAGCACCGAAGGAGACGGAGACTACAAAGAAACCAGAAGCCGGAAGCCAGAAGCCAGAGGCCGGAGGCCAGAAGCCCGTTCGACAGGCTCAGGGCGGGCCGGAAGACCTTCAATCGAAGAACGATGTGACTCAGCTGGGGCTGAAGGAATCCAAGACGACCTCCTCGATCATCGTGGTGGCTGACACCGACTGGCTGCTCGACGATTTCAGCGTGCGCCGCTTCAACTTCCTCGGCGTCCAGGCCGCGGAGCCTCTCAACGACAATCTCAATCTCGGCGCCAATTCGCTCGAATACCTCGGCGGCTCTCAGGATCTGGTTTCCATCCGGGGCAAGGGAAACTCCCTGCGTCCCTTCACTGTTGTGAAGCGCATGGAAGCCGAAGCCCAAAAGAAATACCAGGACCAGCTCGCCGGAGTGGAAAACAAGTTGAAGGATGTGCAAAGCAAGCTGGGAGAACTCAAGGGCAAGAAAGGCGAAACCCGCAGCCTCGTCGCCTCCCCTGAAGTCCGGAAAGCGGTCGAGGATTACCAAAAGCAGGAAGCCGAAGCCCGCCGCGAGCGCCGCGAGATCCGCCGCGCCCTCCGCGAGGACATCGACTTCCTCGAAAACTCCCTGCTCATCATCAATCTCGCCATCCCGCCGATTTTCGTCGGCGTGTTCGGACTCTGGTTCCTGCGCCGCCGCCGCACTTGAAGCTAAATCCCTCAGAATGGATGGCCACGAAAAGGCACAAAAATTCAGAAGTGAAAACAGTCCCGAGATGCGCCTATAGGCGCGCTACGCACTTAATCGAAGTCCCAGACTCTTCTCGTACTACAGTGTTTACAATTCATCTCAGGCTGAGAGGAAATCCGAGACGGACAGAACCGATCCCCAACCATCCAATCCATTCTCGCGCAGTGACGCAGTGGCGCAGAGTGACGCCGACCTCCGATC
>JBAZHQ010000147.1:0-7589 GCA_041652235.1 Opitutaceae bacterium
ATCTTTCTTGTCACCACTCTGCTCGACCCTCTCTTGTACCCAGCCGAGCAGATCGCCCAGGCCTATCTGTACCGCTGGAGAATCGAACTGTGCATGAAGGATCTGAAGATCACCCTGGGTGTTCTTTTTTCAACACAAACTACCCATCAAAAACCACGTCGTCCCTCCACTTTTTATTTAAGCAGTTCTTCCCTTGCCCAATGGCACCGAAAGCGGTGCCCCCGCACTTGGCGCGCAGCGCCCATTCTCACTCCTCGCTCCTAGATTCTATCTTCTTTGGTTGCGGCTCCGCCGAGCTATGTTTTTCGTGGCCATTCAGAGGCTATTTATAATTTCGATTATGCGGCGGGAGGCTGGTAGCCGGTTGCGCGCAGGGGGGCCAAGTCGGGGTCGGAAAGGTTGGAGTCCCGGAATCCGCGATCCAGCGCCAGAGCCCGCTCGACGCAAAGGCGGGCTTCGACGAGATCACCCCGCTGGCAAGCGTAACAACCCAGGTTGAATTGGATGGTGGCCTCGGCGGGGTGCGTCATTTCGGCTTCGCGCAGGATTGCTTCGGCGGCGAGGAGGGACTCGGCGCGGCGGGTCGCATAGGCCCAGGTGATCCACCAGCCTGGTTCCTTCGGCTGCCGCTTGACGAGCTCGGCCGCGAGCGGCTGGAGGAGCAACCATTGTTGCTGCGCCTGCAGAACTAGGACTCTCAGGGTGAGCGCCTCGTCGCCGGAAGCATCTTCGGACCCGAGCGCCGCCAGCTCCTCCGCGGCCAGATCGTGCAGGCCGAGAGCCATGTATCCGCGAGCGTGCGACAGTCTCCATTTTGGTTTCATGGTTTAGGGAGCGTCCGGCATAACAAACGCAAGGCCGCATGGATTGGCCAGTGCGATCTTGCCTAGAAGGGACTGTGCGGGTGTAAACATCTCGTTGCGGGTTCTCCGTTTGCCTAGCGGGAGCTCCGCCGCCACGTCCCTTTTCATGTCGCCCCAGGAAGCACCTACTGCGCCAGATCCCGAAGCGATCGAGCTATCGGTGGTGATGCCCTGCCTTAACGAGGCCAGGACAGTCGGGGCCTGCGTCCGTGAGGCGATGGGGGCGATGAAAGTCGCAGGCATCCGGGGGGAAGTGATCCTTGCGGACAATGGCAGCACGGATGGTTCACAAGCCCTGGCTGTCGAGGAGGGCGCCCGGGTGGTGGCGGTGAGCGCGCGGGGTTATGGCAACGCGATTCGCGGAGGGATCGCAGGTGCTCGCGGACGATTCCTTATCATGGGCGATGCCGACCAGAGCTACGATTTCTCACATCTTCCGCGTTTCCTTGAGTGTCTTCGCGATGGAGCCGGCCTGGTGATGGGAAACCGGTTTCTCGGAGGAATAGCGGAGGGGGCCATGCCTTGGAAAAACCGTTACATTGGCAATCCCGTCCTGTCGTTTCTTGGGCGTCTCCTGTGCAGGGCGCCGGTAGGGGATTTCCATTGCGGATTGCGCGGGTTCAGCCTGGAGGCCTACCGCCGCATGGATCTGCACACGACGGGCATGGAGTTTGCCTCGGAGATGGTGATCAAGGCCTCCCTTCTGGGCTTGCGCATCGATGAAGTGCCGACGGTCCTGCGTCCGGATGGACGCGGACGTCCGCCTCATCTCAGACCGTGGCGGGACGGTTGGAGGCACCTGCGTTTCATGCTTCTTTTCAGCCCGCGGTGGCTGTTTCTGTATCCCGGTCTGGCGCTTTTTCTCTCGGGGCTGCTGGCCATGGCTCTGCTGCTGCCTGGGCCGCGGCACCTGGGCCGGATCGAGCTGGACGTGCACACGCTTCTCTTCGCATCGATCGGAGTTTTGATGGGCTTCCAGTCCATGGCCTTTGCGGTGTTGAGCAAGAGCTTTGCCATGCGCGCCGGCCTGCGGCCCAGGGAGGAGCGCTTTGAGCGGCTGATGGAGCTGGTTTCCTTGGAGACGGGACTTATTGCCGGCTGCCTGCTCGTGCTTGCGGGGATCTGTCTCTCCGTCGGCGCGGTCTGGCTGTGGAAGGAGCATGGATTCGGCGCATTGCAGCCAAGCCAGACGCTCCGCTGGGTGATCCCGGGAGGGCTGTGCATCTCGCTTGGGTGCGAGCTGATCCTCGCCAGCTTTTTCCTGGGAGTGATCCAACTGGACACGAGACCCGACGCGCCATGAGCAAAGATGAGATGAAACGTCCGTGGCTGGCGCTCGCCTGTATTCTCACCGCTCTCAAGCTTTGGCTTACGGCGGGGCAACCGATCTTCGGTATCGGCGGAGCGTCGTACGACGATCGACTGTTTTTGGAATTGGCGAATTCGTTGCTTCGGGGCGAGTGGCTCGGCGGATATCAACCGCTCACTCTGGCAAAAGGTCCGTTCTACTCGATGTGGATTGCGGCGGTGCACACGCTCGGGCTTCCGCTCAGGTTAGCCGAGCAACTGGCCTATGCCTGCGCCTGCGTCCTGGTCGTTGTGGCCCTGGCTCCAGTGCTGCGCAGTGCCTGGAAAAGGACGGCGGTTTATGCGTTGCTCCTATGGAATCCGATGACCTTCGAGGGAACGGTGCTGGGGCGTGTTTTGCGTCAGAACATCTACACGCCTCTGACGGTGCTTGTTTTCGCCTGCCTGATCGCCCTGTACCTGCGCGCTGGATCGTCCGGCAGGAGGCTCTTGCCGTGGGCACTTGGATTGGGTCTGGCGAGCGCGGCGTTCTATCTCACGCGGGAGGAGAGTGTCTGGATCGTGCCGAGCGCACTGCTGCTTGGGCTCGCGGCCTGTCATCGCGCCTGGCGCGAGGGAGGGAAGACCTCTCTGAAGTCGCTGGCGGCGGCGGCGAGCGCCGCGGCCTTTTGCGCCGCGCTTCCGGTGCTCGCCGTCTGTGCGCTCAACGCAAGGCATTACGGGTGGTTCGGCACCGTGGAATTCCGGGCGCAGGCATTCAACGACGCCTACGGCGCCCTGCTCAGGGTGAAACCTGCGGAGGAGATTCCCTTTGTGCCGGTGACGCGGGAGACCCGGGAGCGCATCTACAAGGCGAGCCCCGCCTTTGCCGAGCTGAGGCCTTTTCTTGAGGGCGACTTGGGGCGCGCATGGGCGGCCAATTCGTCATTTGTCACGCACCTGCCGGACGAACGCCTTGAGATTGCGGGCGGCTGGTTCATGTGGGCGCTGCGCGATGCGGTCCGGCAGGCAGGCCATGCGCCCGATGCCGGCTCGGCGCTGGCTTTTTACCGGCGCATCGCGGACGAGGTGAACGCCGCCTGCGATGCGGGCAGATTGCCCGCGGGACCGCGGCGGAGCGGTTTCCTGCCTCCCTGGAGGAAGGGGCAGACGGCTCTGCTGGCAAAATCGTTTGTGGAGTTCGCCGACGCTTTTGCATCGTTTAGCAAGTTCACCGCCTATGCTCCCCCGAGCATCGGAGACGACAACCTTCTGTCGCTTTTCCGCGATCTCACACGGGAGCGCATGTCATCGTCGCCGGATGTATTCAGCGCCCAATCACCACGGACGGCGAAGCTCGATCTCTGGAAAGTCGATGTGCTCCAGGCTGCGGGCAAAGTCCTTAGGAGGATTCTGTTTGCCCTGGTGCTTGCGGCGCATGCGATCGTGATTCTGCGTGTCGTCCAGGCGTGGCGTTTGCGGACGCCATCGCCTCTCCTGGTTGTTGCCGCCGCATCCTGGGGAGGTTGCGCGGCCTGCCTGCTCATCAACGCGCTGGTGAACGTGACATCCTTTCCGACGCTGAGCACCGGCTCCTTCGCTCAAGCTTATCCTCTCATCCTTCTCTTTGTGGCCGTCGTCGGATGCGATGCGGCCGACAATCTGCCGAAGGCGGGGCGATCCAATAGGGTCCCAGGCTGAACCCTTCGGATTGACATCGCTGGACACTCGCACCCCTTCCCATCAATGATGGCATTTAGGAACTATGCATATCGTCCTCGATACTCCTACTGGCACTCGCCCGATAGCACCCTTCCGCTTCAATGTTCGCGGCTGGGTTTGGGACGGCGAAGATCAGTCTCGGATCGCTGCAATCGAGGCTTGGAGCGGCGATGTGATTGTGGGTTTCACTGAGACGCTTGTCATTCGCCCCGATGTGTCGGACGCACTCTTGCTTCCTGCCGGATCGAAAACAGGTTTTGATTTCTTCGCTGATCAGCCGAATGCAGACTCATCTCCCGAGTTTGATCTTCATCTTTGTATCCGGATGCGCGATGGGACGCGTTCGGCGCAATACTGCCAGACTCGAGTGAAATTGCTTCCATGGCAGAAGAGTTCGATTCAGGAACGCGGGAATGACCCTGCAGAGAAAGTGTCCGCATCTCCTCAAAGCCAGAAACATCAAGAACCGTGCGAGAGAGCTGTATCTAAGGTTCTCAGGATCGAGGAAGGATTGAACAACTTGCATGCTTGTCCGGAGTCCCTGCCTCCGGATCATCTCCAGATACGTCAGGTCGGGAGTGTCTGGGGCCCGTTGTTCTACAGCGAAGGCCGGGTGATTATGGACCAGATCGTCGAGGCTTTTCGCGAGGCGGGCAAGGCGCTCGACAAAGCAGCCACTATTCTGGATTTCGGCTGCGGCTGTGGTCGTGTTCTCTGGAGTTTCCAGGATATTCCACACGTCGGTGAAGTATGGGGCTGCGACATTGATGCCGAGTCAATCGCATGGGACCGGGCACACCTTGGGCACATAGCCCAATTCTATACAAATCCAGTGCTGCCTCCGACCCAGTTTCGCGATGGATATTTTGATGCGATCTACACCGTGTCCGTGTTCACGCACCTGCCAGAGGAAATACAGTTTGCCTGGCTTTCTGAGCTGCGTCGCATTCTGAAGCCAGGTGGGGTATTGGTGGCGTCCCTACACGGTGCGCATTGCTGGAAGAATGCCGATCCGGGCATCAAGTCGGAAATGGAAACTCGTGGTTTTGCATATCAGACCAGTAATCTGACCGAGGGGTTGCCCGATTTCTACATGTTGGCCTTCCATTCCGAAGCCTATGTCCGCACCCGCTGGTCGAGTTTTTTCCAATTCGTAGCCCTGAAGGAAAAATTCATTCACGGTTTGCACGACGCTGCGATCATGAGACGTCGGGACGATTAAAGGATCAGATCCGTCCCGGTGTGGTCAGCCGAAGAGGCGGCCTTTGGCAAAACACTCGGTTTCGCTGCCGACGCGGAAGAGGAGCTGGTTGTCCTGCTTCTGTGTGTCGACCTTCACCAAATCCAAGGTCGGCGGGATCTCCTTTGCAAACTGAAGCTCGATGCGGGCAGGCCTCACCGGCTCGCCGAGACGGGCCAGCGCGGTCTGGAGGTAGTCAAAGTAGGCCGCGTTGTTGACGTGCCCGTTGCTGTCGATGTCCGAATAACGCACCGAAACCTCCACGCTTCCCGTGGGCGCCACCGGTTCGACAAGACGGAGCTTGTCGATATCCGGATGGAAGGCGTTGTCTCCTCGTTCAGGAAAGCTTTCGGCCAGCTCTGATGGCACTCGCGTGAGGACTTTGTTTTTGACGTTAAGATAAAGCCAGAGAGAGGAGGCGGAGACCAGAAGTTCCTCTCCTGCGCGCAGTCGGAATTCGCGGTAGCCCTTGAAACCGCGGATGCCGGAAGACCAGGTTTCCAGATGCAGGCTCTCCTCGTAGCGGGGATAGCGGTGGATGGCAGCCGACATGCGGTTGAGCACCCACGATTCTCCCCGCGCAAGCATCGCCCGGGAACCCACGTCGTAAAGATCGGCGTGCTTGATCGCTCCCTCCTGCAGCAACTTGAAGACTCCCGTGAGCGTGAGAGTCTGATCGCGGTCGACGTTCCAGAACGAGACAGTTGAATCGAGATGAAAGGTGTCGGACATGGCGGCAAAGGAGGCGGGCCTGCATGGGCAAGGCGAACTGGGTGTCGAGCGCAGCGACACTACTTCCAGAGGTGGATCAGGTCTTCGTTGCGGACCCAGCCGGATTCGCCCTCGGGGAAACGCAGGTGACGCCAGCCAAGGAAGGAACGGTCCACCACGGCGAGGGAGCCCGCTTGGAGCGCGCTTGTTTTTTGGGAACTGTCGGCTTCGGTGGGGATGGAGCGGAGCACGGTTGACTGCCAGACAAGGGCGGCCCGCCGATCCGCGGCGGTGCCATAGGCGTGCAGGCTGGAAAGCGATGCGGCGGCGATGACGATCGAGAGCCCGAGAAGAGAGAGAATGACCGCCGCAAGCGCACGGCGGCGGTTCTTTGTCGAGAGCATGGCTTGTCCGCCCAGCAGGGGCATGGCGTTGCGATAGCCTGCCCACAAAGCCAGGCCCAAAGCGAAGGCGGCGAGAGCGCACGCAACTGCGAGGATGAGCTGCCACTCAAGAGGCGATGCCTGGCGAGCGAGCTCGGAGACCGGGTGATTCTGCGCGATCGCACCGATGGCCTGCGGCGCGAAGCCCGCCTGTTCCATCGCAAGGAGGAGATTGTCTTGCGCTGCGTCGCTGCGGGGATGTTGAACGAAAGCAACGGCCAGTTGGGCGACAGCCTCGCTGGAGGAACCCTGTTGTAGCAGTGCAAGACCCAGGTTGTGGCGCGCGCGCCAGTCGGTGGGCTTGACGGCAATGCTCGCGCGCCAGATCTGTTCCGCGGCGGAGAAATTACCGCTGGCGTAGGCGGCGAAGGGGTCCTTGGTCTCTCCATTCGAGCTTTGAAGCTCTGTAGCTGCAACCGGCGCTCCGGAATCCGCTTTGAGGGACACGGGCGCGAACAGGCAGATGAGCAAGGTTGCCGCAAACCACCAGGGCATGAGATGGCGCGGCGCCAGGGTGGTGATGAAGGGGAATCCGGGAATGCGCATCGAGGCGAGGGCGTTCCGGGCCTTCGTTTGCCAGTCCGAGGGTAGTGAAGCATCGGTACTGTAAAGAACGAGGTCGGCATCGCGCCAGAGGGATGTCCACAGCGCAAAATCGGGCGCGTATTTGCCGGGCTTTGAGGATGCCTGGACAGAGAGAGCATCGATACTGTCCGCCGTAGGTGCGGCGTGAACGATGCCCAGCATCAGGGCTGTGTCGCGCTGCCAATTGAGCAACAGGACGGTGAGCGGTGGACGGTGGCCAGTGGACGGGAGGAGATGCAGAGTCTTTTTGAGGCGGGCGGCCGCTTCGCGGCGCGGACGCATGGGGTCGGCCTGCAGGGCGCGATGAGCCGCAAAATAGGCCCAGAGGCAGGCGAGGGCGGCAAAGGGCAGGCAGAGCAGTGCGACAAAGGCGCCTGGCGGAAGAGGGATGAACGCGCGATTGGAGCCGGATAAGGGATCGGTGGGCAACGGTGCGGGCGGAGACGGGGGAAGAACCTGTTGTCCCTTGATTCCGGCCTCCTGATCCCGGGCTTCCGTTTTTGCAGCTTGAGAATCGGGCTTCGGAGCCTGGGGCTCTGCTTGGGCTCCGATGGCGGGTAATTGCGCGCCCTGCGGAGCGGTTTCCTGAATGGTCACGGTGACTATATCGGAGGCAATCGTCTTATAGGAACCCGACTTCGGATCGAAATAGGCGAAGCTCACGGGACCGACCGTGTAGGAACCGGCCGTGGTTGGCATGAGCACGACATCCTCGCTGAGTGTGCCCTCGAAAAGCTT
>JBAZHQ010000147.1:7599-9717 GCA_041652235.1 Opitutaceae bacterium
CCTCGAACGATTTCGAGACCGAGCGCGAGGGCAGGCCCGGAATATCGGGCCAGTTGCCGGTGCCGCTCAGCTCAAGGGTCCAGGTGACGGGTTCACCGACCCTGGCTTTGACGGGGACGACCTTTGAAGTAAATTTGAACTGGCCGACCGCGCCGTCGAAACCGGCGGGAGCGGGCAAGGGGAGGGGTTTGATCGCGATCTGGGGCTGGTCGGACGTGATGACGATCTGCTCGTAACGGGGCTGGCTGAAGAGGAAGCCGCCGGAGACACCGGTCTGGATGTTCACGAGCTGGGTGGCGGCGTTCAAGGGGAACGAACCGGGCTCCTTGGCGTATGCGCGAGTGCGATACAAGATGGAGACCTGGGACTCGTTGAATCGTTTCGTCTCGATGCTTTCCGGCTTGCCCCACTCCTCGATGACAAAGGGGGCGGGATTCCAGTCGGGATGGCTGCCCAACTGGTAGAAGTAGCGGCGCAACACATCGAGGCGATAAGTCAGGGGGAAGACCTCGCCGGCCCAGAATGACGGGCTGGGCGCCTGGAATTTTGACTGGGCGACGTCCTCGATGGAGACGTTTGACTGCCCGACGGTGGCTTCGCCGGGGGTAAAACTTGCCATGGGAACGCGGACGGCTCCCTGGTCGGTCTGCACGTCGAAGGGCGGTATCTCGACCTTCTCCTTGCGTTCGAGTCGCGCGGCGTAGGCGTAGGTGATGGATTTGGTGACGGAGAAATTCACCATGGAGATGTTCTGCGACTTGCCCCTGAAAACGAGGGTCAGCCCGGGAACTTTCGGCGGCTGGGGATCTGCGTTAGGGGAGCAGCCTTCGAAAACAAGAGAGAGCTCGTCGAGCTTGCCCACCGCAAGGGTGCCGCCCGGAGGGTCCCAGCGCGCCGACTGGGCATGCATGCAGGCCGTGAGGAGGATTAAGGGGATGAAATGTCGGATGAAGATCACGGTAAAAAGGAGGCTCACCAATTCTTTTTGTTGGAGGGGGGGGCGGGTTTCTTCTCGCCTTCCATAAGCTGGAAAAGCTGGCCGGGGGAATCCTGGTCCTTGAGTTTCTCCAATTTCTCAAGAGGGGCGGTCAGAGAAGGATCGCCCTTGCCCATGTCTTCCTTGCGATCCCGGCCTCCGACTTTCTGCATGTCGTCCTGAGGTTGGTTCTGGGCCTTGGGTTTTTGGGGTTCCTGCTTCTGGTTTTCTGGGGGCGGAGGCTTGCCGAAGGCGGAGTCGTTTTGCTTCTGCTCCTGTTTTTGCTCCTGTTTTTGTTCCTGATTCTGCTGCTGGTTTTGTTGCTGCTGGGAATCCTTCTGGTTTTGCTGCTGCTGTTGCTTGTCCTGCTTGTCTTTATGATCCTCTTTTTTCGGCGGCGGCTCCTGCTTCTTGCGCAGGGATTCGAGATCGCTGCGCAGGCCGGACCAGTCGGCGGACCGTGGATCAAGACGCTCTCCCGATGCAACCGCGTCGAGACCGTCGCGAACAGGGCCATCGGGGATGGGTTGTTGGGAGGATTGCAGGCCGCGACCCCACTCGACCGTGCGTTTGGCGATGTCGGCGCAATCGGCCGCCTTGAGGATGTCCTTGGCGGAAAGGCGGCGCACGGTGGCGACCAAGGGGGTATCGGGAGTGGGCGTCTCGGCCGCG
This sequence comes from Opitutaceae bacterium, assembly GCA_041652235.1. Taxonomy (GTDB): domain Bacteria; phylum Verrucomicrobiota; class Verrucomicrobiia; order Opitutales; family Opitutaceae; genus MWDT01. The sequence continues at coordinate 9,248 of JBAZHQ010000147.1, forward strand.
CACATAGGCTGTGGAGCCAGGGAAGACAGGCTGAGCAGGAAGAAGACAAGCACGGCCAGTTGCGCCGCTTTTGCAGCCGGCTCTTTTGCCGCAAATGCACCAATGAAGCGCGGTTTGATCCTTGTGGGAAATTCGAAGAAGAGGCTTGCGAGGAGGCAGAGGAGGGCGGGACCAAGAGCCCATTGGTATCGTTCGATCGCCCGCGCCGCGCGCTTTTCAGTGAAATCTCCGGCGCGTCCCGCTTCCACGGTCGAGCGAAGGACAGAAGCAAGATCGACCCAGGTGCTGGCGTCGCGGTACACTCCCTGGGTCTCCTTTGCGATCTCCTGGAGCGTATCGGATGTGAGGTGCGACATGACCACGGCGCCCCGTTCATCTTTGACGAAGCCGCCTGATTGATCGGGGATCATGGCACCCGCCTGGGTGCCCACGCCGAGGGCGATGACGCGCACCTTTCTCTCACGCAGGGT
>JBAZHQ010000148.1:0-9661 GCA_041652235.1 Opitutaceae bacterium
CCCTTTGTCTGATGTCGCTGCGCTTGGCAGTGACCATGCAACTGCGTTTTCTAGGAGCGCGATTCCATCCCGGGATCGATCTTCTTCCGCGAAAGGAGTTGCCTCACAGTCTCGGTCATTTCCTCGCTCATGTAAGGCTTGGCCCCAACGGCATCGAAACCGTACTTCCCGTAATCGGCGAGCACGGGGTCGTTGGAATAGCCGCTGGAAACGATAGAGCGCACACTGGGGTCGATTTTTCGCACGGCGATCATCGCATCCTTGCCTCCCATGCCTCCTGGAATAGTGAGGTCGAAGATTACGAGGTGGTAAGGACGCCCGCTCTTCCAGGCCAGGCTGAATTCCTGCACCGCCTCGGCCCCATCTGCCGTCGTCGTCACTTCAAATCCCAGGCGACCAAGCGCCTTGCTGCAGAGAAGACGGATATTTTCCTCGTCATCCATCACCAGAACCCTGGCCGACGGCATATTGACCGCCATCTCGTGGCGTCCGCCAGGCGCAGGCGCCGACTTTTGGTCGGGCTGTCTTTTTGTCGCAGGCAGCCAGACCCGGAAAGTCGTTCCCTTGCCCAAGGTGGATATCGCCTCGATGTGCCCGAGATGTTTCCTGACGATCGAATACGCTGTCGCCAGGCCAAGGCCGTTGCCTTCGAGCTTTGTGGTGAAATAGGGATCGAAAACCCTCGGGAGAATCTCCGGTTCTATCCCGGCGCCCGTGTCGCTAATGGACAGCACGACATACTGTCCCGCGTCCAGGCGGACAGGCGCTCTGCGGTCAATCTCGACGTTCGCAAGCTCGATCTTCATCACGCCGCCCGCCGGCATGGCCTGCAACGCGTTGATCGTGAGATTCTGGACGACTTGTCCGATCTGCGTGCGGTCCGCATCGACGTTCCACAGATCGGGAGGGATCGAGTAATCGCAGCGGACATTCGATCCGTGCGATGCGAAGGCCACCGTCTCGCGAACCAGTTCGGAGAGTTGTATCACCGCGCGGGCCGGACTTCCGCCTTTCGAAAAGGTCAGCAGTTTTTGCGTGAGATCGCTGGCGCGCAGCGCGCCCTGGTTTGCATCGTGCAGGATTTCGCCCACCCGCTTTGCGACCTCGTTGTCGGTGAGGGCGAACGAGATATTGCCCAGGATCACCGTAAGCAGGTTGTTGAAATCGTGGGCGATGCCGCCGGCGAGAAGACCGACCGATTCGATGCGCGCCGCTTTCTGCAGTTCCGCTTCAAGCTGGGCTTCGCGCTCAAACTGTCCCCGGATGAGCTCGGTCTGCCGCTTTACCCGCTTGCGCAGAACCACCACCCAGCTCACGCCTGCAATTACCAGCATCCCCATAATTGCCGCCGCCGTCAGAGCCCTCCCGGCAGTCCATAGAGGAGGGGTTTGAACCACCAGAATGTCGCGTTCCGAGCGCAGCAAGAGCGTGAAATCTATCGGCTGGCGGTACTCGTCGAATTTCGTCCGGTACACCCCGGTCAGCGATACCTGGCTTCCGATCCGTGCCCGTGAGTCGTCTTCAGGGGAGGATGCCAGCGTCGCTTCGAACAACAGGTCGCCGGCTTGGAGCGTGAACGACGTTTCCCGGGCTTGTTTCTGAACGCCGACAATCGTGCCGTCGAGGCGAACGAGGTGGCCGTCGACCCTGTCGCTCAGCACTTGGGGCCCGGACATAATCAGCGGAGGCGGTTCCTTTCCCGCTTTTGACCGCCTGCAACTGGCTTCGCGCAGCACCACGTGCGCGCCTTCACGCCCTGGAATTCCCACAGCCTCGATGTAATCCCCCGGCTCCAGCTTGATGCGGTCCCGGCAGAGGACCAGGAGCGCTTCCTTCCCATCCTGGATCGCGATGAAGCGTCCGGGGTCGTGCAGCAAAACGGTTCCGCCCGTGCGTACGCGCCGCAGGAACGATTGCGAAGGTGTGAATTCGCTCAGGCTCGCTATCGAGCTTTCCTCGGCGGCAAACGGATCTTTCTGCGCCGCTTCCACCACTCGCACGAATTCAAGCGAGGGAACCAGCAGTTTCACCGCGACGAGCTGCCTGCGATCGTTGGGTATCACGCTGCACACGCCGCGCAGGCTGACCACGGCTCCCAGCATATCCGATACGTCCGCCTCCGGGGGGAGCTCGGCGGTGAAATCGCCGGTTGCCTCGGTGAGGTCGAGCCGGACGAATCCGGGTTCTTTCGACACGTTTCGCAGATATCCATGGATCTCGACCCAGCATCCATGCTCGCGTCCCGTCATCAACTGATCGAGCGTGGTGGCCCTGGGCTCCGGCGCGCCCAGCGGATTATTCCATGTGATCTCCGATGCGATCACCATGGGCGCGAAGGGGCCCTGCGTGCTGTGGCCGACGATCCTGACCGAGCAGGGTATCGGCGGAGCGAAACGCTGCTTTTTCGGAAGCAGCACCTCGACGCCCCGGGTGACATCCTGGACGAAGAGCGAATACCCCGCGGGATCGGCCCAGGTGACGACGCCGAAAAGCTGCACCGGGAGGCCTCGATTCGCTTCAGCGGGCTTGAGGGCCAGCACCTGATCGATCAGGCGCAGCTTGGATCTCACTTCGGAAGGCAGATTGTCCTTTGAGGAAATGATCTGATGCCGCGGGCGGACGACGGCGTTGCGCAGGCGCCACTCCACTCCCGCCGTCTCACAGGCTCCGATCGCCTCCAGTTCCGCACCGGGCCGGATCTCACTTGTCTGGGCTGTGGAAACCACGACTTGGCCGGTGGGATCGCGAAGCGTCACGAAGGCTTCGGCATTATCGAAAGAATGAACGGTCCCGACGACTTTCACCACCTTGCCGTTGGGTTGCTGAGAAATCTCTTCGATCGGAATGTCGGGTTGGGAGAATCTGGGATCCGTGGACAGCCAGTTGATCACTTTCAGCTTCTCAATCCCGGGAACCCACAACGAGACGCTCGCGAGTTTGCCGGAAAAATCGTTCTGGCCCGTGTACACGCCGGTCGCGGAGATCACAGCGCCCTCCAACTGCGGGCGGGGCACCTTGGGATCGATCAGGACGCGTATGATCACATGGTGTTCCTCGGCGCTGGCCTCGAGCATCAGGTGCGTCGAGTCGGGTTCGCTTTGCCTGTCGACGATTGCCTCGATGGAGACAAGGCGGTTGGTAAACCGGGCATAGTCAGCGATTGTGCCCTTTGTATCCCAAGGCTGGTTCTTAACGGCGCCGGGCAGGATGGTCAGTCTGGCGCCTTTGAGCGACAGCCCCTCCGCTGGCACGATTTCGCCTTCGAATCGGACGCGCTGCCCCGACAGGATCGGCAGTGGGGTGTTTCCGGGAAGAAGAAAATCCGCATTCCCGTTGCTCTCGACCCACATCAATTTCCAGTCCGGGTCGTAATAATTAATATCCAAATCCCACGAGTACCTGTAACGCTGCGTCGCGTCGGTCGGCAACAAGGTATAGTATTGCCGCAAATCCGTTAATGTTGGGAGGGCTTCCTCCTCCCCTGCTGCATTCGGGATGAGAATTCCCAACGAGAACGTGCTACAAAGAGCCACAAGAAGCCAATAAGACCTAAACGCTCGCCCGCAAAGGCAGCAAGGTGGCGAGGGAGGCTTCGGAGGGCGGGACACGACAATTTCTGCTGCGGAACTTAGGCTATTCGAGCACAGGCTTGCGAATGAGCTCTGCGACCATGGGATTAATCATGTTATCGGGAGTGACCACAACGCAGCCGGTATCGATCTCGCCCTCGGTGGCCTTGCCCTGGAGGTGGGAGACCAAGGTCTTCACGCCCAGGTATCCCATGTTGATCGGATTCTGTGCAACGGTCCCCTGCATGTCGCCCGATTTCAGGGCTTCGATTATCTCGGAGTTGGTATCGAAGCCCACGAACTTGATCTTGCCGCCTGCGAAGGCCTTCTGGCGAAGCGCATAGAGCATGCCGTGGTTGCTGACTTCGTTGGAGGCGAAAACGCCGTCTGTCCGGGCTCCAAGACTAGCGATCAAATCGAGCGCAGTCTTCTCCGCACTCTTAGTGTCGCCGCCCGAATATTGGTCCGAGCTGATGACATGGATATCCGGATACTGGCTCTTGATCGTATCTAAAAATCCCCTTTCGCGTTGTTCGGTGCTGCCGGCGCCTTTGCGGTTGCGGAAGAGAATGGCGTTGCCTTTGCCTTCCATGAGCGAAGCGAGCCGGCGGGCGCCCAAGACGCCGCCCTTGTAGTTGTCGGTTGAAATCAAACACAGTTGCCCGGATGCCTTTAGGCCGGAGTCGATGACGACAACCGGAATCTTCGCCTGTACTGCGGCTTGAACGGGACTTGAGAGGGCAACCGAATCGCAGGGTGCGATGACGATGCCGTTGACCTTCTGTTGAATCATCTCCCTTACGATTTCGATCTGTCGACCGAGCTGGCCTTCGTTTTCGGGGCCGGTCCAGATAAGGTCGATCTGCACACCCTGGGCTTTGAATTCGCGAACCGCTTTTTGCACGCCAGCGTGCACGCAATCCCAATAGGGCCCCGAGGTGGCCATGGAAACAGCGGCGATTTTGTAGGTCTCGGCACTTGCCAGCGTGGCGCATACGAGCAGGAGGCACGATAGGAATTTATGCATTGTATTTCGGGGTTACGTTTGAAACGACGAGTTTGTGCGGAGATTCGCAACTAGGGTAATCGATAAATCAGCGTTTTTTGCCGATAATTAGCCGATGGGTTTTTTGCGCGGCATTGGGGTGAAACGGAGCGCTCGAATGGATTCGATAACAGTTCTGGCGACGCGTGCAACCAGCGATTGGATAAGCGTCGTCGGCAAAACTGCCATTCTGACCTGGCCCCTCGGCTCGCTGATTTAGATCTCAGAAATCCTGGACCCGGATTTCGGCCATGGTGCGACCGATCCGGAATTCGCCGCGGCGGCGTTCGATCTTGCGCAGGATCAAGCGGGACTCGCCGATATCCAATGCCGCCGCCCCGACGGGGGTGCAGAACGATCCGGTATTGAGTACGGTGATGCCGCCCCGGGTTCGCCAGGTTCCGGAGCGATGCGTGTGTCCCATTACAAAGCACCGGGCACGGGGCCGGTGCTTTCGAAGAAGCGTTGCGGCGTATTCCGGGGTGTCCCGCCATGCGCGGACGATGCGCAGCATGCGGGAGGGCGGCCAGATCGTGTCGGCGATATAGCCCAGGGTATATTTCAGGGAGTGATCGACGGCCTGATGCCGCAGGGGAAGACTGGCCGCCACGCGCCGGTATGCGGCAAGCCGCGTTTCGAGGTGGTTGCGAGACGCTTCGGACAGGGCGTCCAGTTCGCGGGTCAGTCGGGTGCTGGCGAGCGCCGCATCTCTGCTCCAGGGCACGATATCCTTAAAAAGGATATCCCCATGGGTCATGAATACCCTGCCTTCGCAGAACTCCGCGACATGCCGGTCCGAGATGTCCGGATCGTGGTTGCCGGTGAGATAGGTCACGGAAGGGACCTGGTGCAGAAAGAAATTCAGCACGTGCTCGCGCCTCTCCTCCATCCGCCCCGGCGGCCCTCCCGGGCGGGTGTCAAGCGTGTCTCCGTTGAGCCAGAGCTCCCCGACCCCTTCGAGCAGGGGGGCGAGGCTGTCGAGTGAGACGACGGCGCTCGCCCGATCGCCAAAATGGATGTCTGAAAGAATGCGGATCATTCCGTTGCGCAATGCACAGCATGATGCGCGGATTCCCGTCGGGCAACGCTTGAGAAGAGGGGGCGTTATGGCGGCGCGAAGAGCCCCATCAACGATCACCGGGTGCGGGAGCGGCAAAATGGTACTGGCCGGAGCCGGTGCGAAAGATCGCCGCGCCGTTTTCCATGCGCAAGAATTTCACTCCAACCGCTTCGCCGACAGTCCGGGCGCTTTCGCGCACCGTGGCGGCATCGGCGGCTGGCATACGCACGGTCGCGGTGGTGTTTGGCGGCACGGTGACATCGAGCGAGAACTTTCCGTCGGAAATCTTCCATGAGCTGGCGATGAGGCCGGTTGGTCCGTCGTAACTCGTGTTTGCGTGCGTGAGCCCATTGCCGGGTTGCGGCGCAATAAGGATGCGGCGGAAACCCGGGCCTTCCGTGTCGATGCCGCCGATGAAACGGTAGAGATACTCGGCGACAGCACCGAAGGCGTAATGATTGAATGAATTCATGCCGATGCTTTGGAACCCTTTTTTCGGCGTCCATCCGTCCCAGCGTTCCCACATGGTCGTCGCACCGAGCTTCACCTGATATAGCCATGAGGGATAGGTGTCTTGCAGCAGGAGGCGGCAGGCAATGTCGTCGCGGCCGGCGGCGTGCAGCGCGGGCAGCAGACGAGGCGTGCCGATGAAACCGGTCGCAAGGTGCCAGCCCTTTGCCTCAATATCGTCGGCAAATAGGTCTGCAGCCTGTGTTTTCAAGGCGTCGGGCAGCAGCCCCATCGTAAAGGCGAGGGCGAAACCCGTCTGGCTGCTCTCGAGGATACCGCCGTCCGGCTGCAAAAACTCCCTGCGCCAGGCTGCGACGACTTCCTGGCGCAAAGCGGCGAACCGTGCTGCGTCGGCATCGCGGCCGATGGCGGTCGCCATCTCGGACATGAGCCCGCAGAGATATGCGTAGTAGGCGGTGTCCATCACTTCCTTTTTCGCCCCGCCGCCCTTGTTGAGCCAGTCGCCGTAGCCGCCCACGCTGACGATGCCGTTTACCGCGCGGCCCTGCAGCCAGGCGATATAGCGCGCCAGCCGGTCGAAATGCCTCTCCACGACTCGCGTGTCGCCGTAAACTTTCCAAAGCATGTATGTGCAGCTTAGCGCCGCATCCCCCCACGCCGTGACTCCGTGCGGTTTCATGCCGATGGCCGGCGCAACGTCGGGAAAGGTTCCGTCCTCACCCTGAGAATCCGTGATGAGGGTGGTCAGCCAGCGCTCGACAAATGCAGCGGCATCGTAGTTGTAGAGCGCGGTGCGCATGAAGAATTGCGTGTCGCCGGTCCAGCCGAGGCGCTCATCGCGCTGGGGACAATCGGTGGCCGTCTCAATATAATTTCCCTTCTGCCCCCAGATGATGTTTCGAAAGAGCTGATTCACCAGAGGCTGGGAACAGGTGAAATCGCCAGCCCTGTTCATCGGGTTATGGACGACGACCCCCGTGACTGCCGATGCCTCGGGCGCCGCATCCAGGCCGGTAATCTCGACGTAACGAAAACCGTGAAAGGTGCCCCAGGGCTCAAGCACTTCCTCGCCTTCGCCGCGCAGCCAGTAGACGTCCGTAGCCGTCGCTCCGCGGAGATTGGAGGTATAAAGCGTGCCGTTAGGATTCAGCATCTCGCCGTGGCGCACGACCAGGCGCTGGCCCGCCCGCCCATGGACTTTTAACCGCACCCAGCCGACCATGTTTTGGCCGAGGTCGAACACATAGGCCCCGGGGCGCGGTTGCATGACTGTGCGGGCCGGCAATTCCTCCTGTGCACGCACGGGTTCTAGCGTCGCGGGTTCGAGCACAAACTGGTCGGGCGAGCCCGGCGCGAGGCGGGTCGCAACCGGCTGCCAGGACCTGTCGTCGAAATCCGGGCGCGCCCAGTCCGGCTGCGCGAGACGCGCGTCCCAGGCGCTGCCGAGATAGATATCCGCATAGCGCAATGCCCCATGCTTGCCGCGCCAAGTGCCGTCGGTCGCGACGAGATCGCGGGTGCCGTCGGCATACTCGATCTCGAGCTGTGCGCGCAGGCGTGGCGCGCCGCCGTAGTAGTGTCGCTTGCCCGTGTAGGCGGCGACACCCGCGAACCAGCCGTCGCCGAGAATCGCCCCCAGGGCATTGGTTCCCCGGTGCAACTGTGCCGTCACGTCATAAGTCTGGTGTTGAAGGCGACGCGTGTATTCCGTCCAGCCGGGCGTGAGAAAATCGCGTCCGACGCGCTTTCCGTTGAGCTGTATTTCGTAGATGCCGAGCGCGGTCGCATAGATCGTTGCGCGGCGCACCGCCTTTGTGACGGAAAATGACCGGCGCAGGAACGACGCAGGCGCAAGCCAGTGGGTGGCGTTCTGCGGCGAACCCCAAGGGCTGCCGAACCCTCCAGGGTTCCATTTGTCAAAAATGATTGCGAGCGGGCGCCATGCCGTAGCGTCGAAGCCGGGCCGATCCCAACCCGCCGATGCGTTTTTCGACGCATGCAGCCACGTGGCATCGATTGGCAGGCGCATCGGCTCGCCCTCGTCAAAGGCCGCTTCGAGTTCGCCCAGCACGGCTGGTGGGTAACCATCGTCCTGCGTGACCCGCAGGCCGACAACGTTTTCTCCCGCTTCCAGCGCGGTGGTAATATCGAGGGGCAGGGCTCGATCCCAGCGCGTGACTTCGCCGATGGGGTGGCCGTTGGTCGTGATGACGCACCGCATATCAGGCGTGAGCACGATGGTGGCTCGCGCGACCTTGCGCCCGGCGGGCAAGGTGAAGGCCTTTCGCATAAAAACATCCGGCAGGGGCGCGTCCTTGGCCGCATCCAGCTCTGCGCGCATCCAGGGGAGCTGTGTAATGCGGACGCGGCGCTCCTCGCTCATCACACTGCCATCGTCCGGGCGCGCGGCATCAAGCCCGATCCATTCGGCGCTCCACTGCGCGCCGTCCAGCAAGCCCATCGTCCAGTGTGCCGGGGCGCTCCAGGCTGACGCCTCGCCCGCCTGGTCCCAGACACGGACCTTCCACCAGCATGCCACGCGAGAAACGAGCGGGTGGCCGGCATAGACGATGTTATTTGTAGCCGCGGAAGCGACCTGGCCGGAATCCCAGAAGTCCCCGCGATTTTGCGCGAGTGTCTCGGGGCTGGAGGAGACCAGTACTTGCCAGGCGGACTGGCTTAATCCGCGAGCGGCCGTATCGACGGCCGTGAGTTTCCAGGAAAGGCGCGGCTTGGTTTCTCCGATGCCGATCGGGTCCGTGCGAAATTCGCAACGCAGCTCGACGGGAGCGACGCTGGGGGCGGCACAAACGGCGGATATAAGCAGCAGAAATGATAGCAGTAGTCTCACGGGGGATATGATCGAGGGTGGGGCTGAATGTCCTTGATTCAGCAATTGTATTCGTGCCATGGCGACACAGGCGAAAAGACGGCAAGGCTGCTGGAAGGTGGCGCTGCTGCGCGTCGGGGGCGCGGAGCGGCCGTGCACTATCTCCGAGTCTGTCGATTTCTTGCGTGCATCTTTCTTTCAGGAGTTCTCAAGAATTCCTAATACAGGATTTTAACAGAAGGTAACGAAGCGCTTTCTGAAAGACCGCATTAAAGGATACGTCGCTTGCGTTCATCACCGAGACCTCTGAGACGGCATGACTTGAGACGCTTCGTTATCTTCTGTTCAATTTGAATTGATTGGTTGGGTTTGGATGCGGCTCCGCCGCTTCATGGTTCAGTTGAGCGTTTCGGGGCCAGTCCGATCGGAGCAGTCGTAACGATAACCGACTACTCAAAAGCCCACAATAGGCCGAATGATCAAATTCATACAAAATATGTCCAATCCGTTTCGAGCGCATCCGGTGACTCATGCGCAAATTTGGCCTGCACGGCCGAACCAAACCCTGCTGTGCTTGCATCGACCTTAATTCCGCAGGCAATTGCCACAAAAAGGCATAGCGCGGCAGAGCCGCAACCAAAGAGGCCAGATGCCAGAAGCCGGAAGCCAGAGTCAGCAGGGAAGTT
>JBAZHQ010000149.1:0-1501 GCA_041652235.1 Opitutaceae bacterium
GCTCCTCGTCGGTACGAATGACGCGCACCTTGACGCGACCGGCGGCCGGAGAAATCAGCGGCGCGTTCTTCGCATTGCCTCTTCGGTCGAGTTCGATGCCGAGAAAGTCGAGTTTGTCGCAGATCCGCTCCCGGATGAGCGGTGCGTTTTCTCCAATGCCCCCCGAGAATACGAGGGTATCCAATCCACCGAGCGCCGCGGCGAAGGACCCGATCCACTTTTTCACCTGATAGCAAAACAACGCCACCGCTTCCGCGGCCCGCGCGTTGCCGGTCTCCTGAGCGAGCAAATCTCGCAGGTCGGAACAAATACCCGAAACACCCAGAAGCCCGGATTCGTGATTCACCATCCAATCGAACTTCGCGGGAGTCATTTGCTCGGTGCGCGCCAGGAACGACAGCAAACCCGGGTCCAGATCCCCGGAACGGGTGCTCATGACAAGACCGGCTGCGGGAGTGAAGCCCATGCTGGTATCGATGCTCTTTCCGTGGCGCACGGCGGCCAGGCTGGCGCCGTTGCCGAGATGCGCGAGAATCACACGGCCTTTCGTTGCCGCTGGATCGAGACGACCGAGCTCCTCCATCAGATAGGAATAGGACAGTCCGTGGAAACCATAGCGCTCCACGCCCTTTGCCTCATAGCGCCTCGGGATCGGCAGCAATTTGGCAACCCGCGGCATGGTGCGGTGAAACGCAGTGTCAAAGCAGACGACTTGGGGTAGTTTTGGATGCCGCCTCGCAAAAGCCTCAAGCAATCCGATCTCAAGCGGCAAATGATCGGGGTCATACGGCGTTATGCGCCGCAGCTCCCCGAGCAGCTTCTGCGTGACACGTGCCGGTTCGGAATGCCTCATGCCATGCACCACGCGGTGGCCCACGGCCTTCACCGTTGCGAAGACCGGCTGCGCCTCAAGCCAGTCCAGTAAAAACGCCACCGCCGTATGGTGGCTGTTGACGGCTATTCGGAATGGGGCCGAAGCTTTCCCCTCCTGATCGTGGACAATCAGATTCGTGCCGCTAAAGCCGATGCGATCGATCTTCCCATCGAACCGCCGGCGCGGAGTTTTCCCCGCCTCATACACCGCGAATCGGATGCTCGACGAGCCGCCGTTGATCGTCAGAACGCAGGGCGACTCGTATTTCACAGTCTTGGTCAGACGGGCTACTTAACTATGAGGTCGTTCTTAACTTCCTTAACGCCCTTGACTGCCCAGGCATCTTTTTCAGCCGCGGACTTCTGCTTCGCGTTGTTCACAAAGCCGCTGAGCTGGACGACTCCCTTGACCGTCTCGACGCTGATCGCGAATGATTTCACCGCGCCGTCGCCGAGAAGTGCGCTTTTTACCTTGGTGGTGATGACCGTATCGTCCACGTATTGGCCTGTGCTGTCGCTCGTGGCCGTTCCGGCGCAGCCACCGGTCAGGACGGCAAGCGTGAGCGTTCCGAAGGTGAGCGTGCCAAGTAATGCGAGAGTTGATGCGAACCTTAATGACTTGAGAGAT
>JBAZHQ010000149.1:1511-9526 GCA_041652235.1 Opitutaceae bacterium
AACTGGTTTTGTATTTTAGCGCCTTGCCGGAGAGATCCCTGACGTTGTCAGCGATGTGTTTGCAGTCCTCCTCTGCCTTGTTGGGCGCTTGGTTTTTGTTCTTGGTTTGAATCCGACGATTATCGTCGGCGTCGAAATGTAGGCGAAAGTCTGTCCCAGTCCTATGGGGTGTAACCCGGCACCGGGGAACCTGGGATGGTGAAACGCCGAGCGCGCGCCGGGGTCCGAAGCAGAGACAAAGCCAGAATGTCGGTTGCCTGCCGGTTACGAGCATCCCCCGGCACGATCTCTCAACTGGCCGCAGGCGGCGGCAATTTCGCGGCCTCGGGGGCGGCGGACGTGGGCGACCACGCCGCGTTCGCGAAGGATGGCTATGAAGGCGTTCATCTGTTCCCTCGACGTCGTCTCGTACACGGTCCCGCTCAGGCTCTTTCCAGTGGCGTTGTAATGAAGCAGGTTCACATGCATCCGCCGACTCGCCAGGAGATCGGCGAGCTGCCGGGCCTGATCCAGGGAATCGTTCACGCCTTTGAGAAGACAGTACTGGATGATCGCGGGCAGTCCGGACCGGGCTTGATAGCGGTCCATGGCAGCCATGATTTCCGAAACGGTGTAACGCCGGCTCGTGGGTAAAAGTCTCGCCCGGGTGGCGTCATCCGGGGCATGGAGCGAGACGGCCAGGTTGAGCCTCAGTCCCTCGGCGGCAAGGGCGTCGATCCCGGGAACGATGCCCACGGTGGAAACCGTGATCTGCCTCCAGCCATGGGCGCCGAGCGTGTCGCAACCGATGCGCCGGATCGCCGCGAGCACATTCGGCAGATTGTGCATGGGCTCGCCCATGCCCATAAACACGACAGTCCGCAGCTTTCTCCCGACAGCGGCAGCTTCGGCGCGCAGCCGGAGAAACTGCTCCACGATTTCGCCCGACGTCAAATTGCGCTCCAAGCCTCCCTGGGCGGTCGCGCAGAAATCGCAGCCCATGGCGCAGCCGGCTTGGGAGGAAAGGCAACCCGCCACGCGATCCTCGCGGTAGTCGGTCATCATCACCGACTCCACGGCGCGCCCGTCGGGGAAGCGAAGCAGGAGCTTCGTGGTGCCGTCCTCGGCGACCTGTCGCATGGCCACCTCCGAGGCTAATAAGGGATGTTCCGCCAGCAAGCGCTCACGCAGGCCTTCGGGTAGTTTCAGTTCGTCCCAGGGAATGACACCCGCCCGATCGTAGTAGCTGCGCAGCAGTCGCAACGCGTGGGACGGCTTGTAGCCCCAGGCCAGCAAGTCACCCTCTAGCGATTCCACATCGTATTCCGCGATCGACGGCATCGCGCGCAGCGTGGGCGGCCCGCCGGAAAATGCAAACCAGCGCTGGGAACAACGGAACTTCGCCCCAATCCGACGAGGTGGTTCTCACACGAAGACGCAAAGGCACGAAGGAAGTACATTTTTAACATGGAGGGCACGGAGAGCACGGAGCGGCGGAGCCGCAACCAAACCCAACCTATCAATTCAGATTGAACAGAAGACAACGAAGCGTCTCAAGTCACACCACCTCAGATGTCTCTGTGATGAACGCAACCAACGTATCCTTTAATGCGGTCTTTCAGAAAAGCGCTTCGTTACCTTCTGTTAAAATCCCAAATCCGATATTTTTGAGAACCCCTGAAAGAAATATGCACGCAAGAAAACAACAGACTCGGAGATAGTGAACGGAGAAAGGCCTGCGAGATTTCATGTGAGTACCTCACATGAGGATCGTGGATTGGAACTCCGTGTCCTCCGTGAACTCCGTGTTAAAAAGGATCGTAAGTCCGTCCTTCGTGCTTTCGCGTCTTCGTGCGAAAATAGATCGAAGCCTGAGGTTTCGGACTCGCCAAAAATATTCTTTCATCCGGACGCGGAGATGAGAGACTGCCCCTTCGCATACACACTGCGTTCGCTTCATGGATCAACTGCCCCTCACTCTTATAAAGCTGGCTTACTTGCGATATCTTGCCGGGGCCTTGGCTGGACTCGTATGCCTGCGTTCGGGACGACTGGCGGGGCTTTTGTCATTCGGCTGCGCAGCGCTCGGCTCCCTGTGTGGAATAGCCGCCTGCATGTGCTCCATGGCTTTGGGTAATTCTCCGGAAGCCCAGACGCTGCAGGTGCTTCCCTCCTTCGTCCCCTATATCTCGTTCACGCTCTGCCTCGATCCTCTCGGGCTTTTTTTCACTCTGATCGTGTCCCTGCTCGGTCTGGCGCTATCCGTGTACTCTATCGGATATGCGGAAGGTTTTCTGGGTCGGAAAAACGTCGGTGTGCTGGCATTGCTGTTCAATGTCGCTTTGCTGGCCACCACGACCGTGTTTCTGGCGGACAACGCCTTTTTCTTCCTGCTCGCCTGGGAGCTGATGGCCCTTTCGATCTTTTGCCTCGTCTGCTTCGAGCACGAGAAGTCTGAGGCGCGCGATGCAGGCGTGCTCTTCTTTGTAATGTCCCACATTGGAACGGGCTGTATCACCCTGGGCTTCCTCATTCTGTTTCAGGCATCCGGCGGCTACGGCTTTCATGGCTTCCACAATATCGGCGAGACAATGACTGCCGGTTCGCGCAACGCGGCATTCCTCCTATTCCTGGCGGGATTCGGCCTGAAGGCAGGCATCATTCCTCTGCATATCTGGCTGCCGGCCGCGCATCCTGCGGCGCCCAGCAATGTGTCCGCCCTCATGTCCGGCGTGATCATCAAGACCGGCATATACGGCATTACCCGGGTCATGTTCGATTTCCTCGGAACGCCTCCCAACTGGTGGGGAGTATCGGTGCTGGCGATCGGAACGCTTTCGGCGGTGCTTGGCGTGCTCTACGCTCTCATGGAGCATGACCTCAAGCGTCTGCTTGCCTATCACAGCATCGAGAACATCGGCATCATTCTCATGGGGCTCGGTGCATCGCTCATGTTCCTGCATACCGGCCATCACGTGCTGGCGGCGCTCGCGCTGGTCGCCGGTCTCTACCACACGATCAACCACGCGGTGTTCAAGGCCTTGCTTTTCCTGGGCGCAGGCTCGGTCCTTCATGCGACCCATACGCGCAACATGGAGGAGATGGGGGGGCTGGCAAAACGCATGCCCTACACCGCCTTTTTCTTCCTCGTCGGAGCCGTGGCCATCTCCGCGCTGCCTCCGCTCAACGGTTTCGTCAGCGAATGGCTCACCTATCAATCCCTCCTCCAGGGCTATGGCACGACATCGAGCCTCATACGGCTGATGTTCCCCCTGGCGGGCGCCATGCTTGCCCTGACGGGAGCCCTGGCCGCCGCTTGTTTCGTAAAGGCTTATGGCATCACCTTTCTCGCCCAACCGCGCAGCGAACATGCGAGCCAGGCCCGCGAGGTCTCTCTTTCCATGCTGTTCGGCCAGGCTTTCCTGGCGGTCGTCTGCGTGGTGCTCGGTCTGTTTCCAGTGGCCTTCATCCACCTGCTGGATCCCCTGACCCGGCAGCTTACCGGGCAAGAGCTCAGCGCCAGACTCGGTTCGGCCCAGGATCTCGTGCTCTCGGGAGTGAATGCGACAGGCGGCTCGGTTTCCACCCTGGGCCTTGTACTGACGGCGGTTTGCCTGCTTCCCATTCCCCTGGGACTATGGCTGGTCTTCGGTCGCGGCGCCAAAGTGAGCCGAAGCACTACCTGGGACTGCGGACTGCGGGGTTTGACGTCTCGCATGGAATACACCGCCACGGGGTTTTCGAAACCGATCCGGATGATTTTCAGCGCTCTTTTCCGCCCCCGCCGCGAAGTTCAGCGGGAATACGATTTCTCTCCTTTCTTCGCCAAGACACTGCGTTTTGAGAGCCACGTCGAAGAGGTGTTTCTGACCCAGATCTACCGTCCGCTTTACGGCCTGCTCTGGTATGCCTCGAGGCGGATGCGCGCCCTTCAGGCCGGCAGCCTGCAGGCTTATCTCAGCTACATCTTCGTGACGCTGCTCCTGCTCCTCCTTTTTGCCCTGTGAAGATCGATCCCCTATTCCTCCTTCTTCAAACGGCGTTGCTGCTCCTGCTCGCTCCGCTGTTCAGCGGCATCATCAAAAATTGGAAGGCCAAGCTGCAGAACCGCCGCGGCGCCCGCATCTGGCAGCCCTACCTCGATCTCCATAAGTTTCTGCGCAAGGACATGGTGATATCGGAGCACGCCACCTGGGTGTTCTCCTTTGCGCCTTACGTCGTGTTTTTCACCGCACTGATCGCCGGTCTGATGGTGCCGATGATCTGCGTGCAGGCGCCGTTGAGCCTGTTCGGCGGCGCGCTGGCGCTCGTGGGTCTTCTGGCGCTCGGCCGGTTCTTCCTGGCTCTGGGGGGACTCGATCCCGCGAGCACCTTCGGCGGCATGGGAAGCAGCCGTGAGATGACCATCGCCGCCATCGCCGAACCGGCGATGATGCTGGCGATCTTCACGATCGCGATCGCCGCCCGCTCGACGGATATCAGCCGCATCGTGCAGGCCACGCTCGGACCTGCCTGGAGCCTGCTGAACCCGATGCATGTGCTCGCCTTTGTGGCGATGTTCATCGTGCTGCTCGCGGAGACGGGCCGCCTCCCGGTCGATAATCCGGCGACGCACCTTGAGTTGACGATGATCCACGAGGCGATGCTGCTCGAATACTCGGGCCGCAATCTCGCCTTCATGGAATGGGGCGCGGCGGTGAAGCAACTCGTGCTGATGACCTTTCTGGTAAACGTGTTCTTCCCCATCGGCCTGGCAGTCGACTGCTCCGCAGCCGCGCTCGCCCTGGGGCTCCTCAGCTACCTAGGCAAGCTGCTCCTGCTCTCAGGCATCGTCGTGCTCGCTGAAACCACCAACGCCAAGCTGCGCCTGTTCCGCGTGCCCGACCTGCTCGGCGCCGCCTTCGTGCTGGCCGCCCTCGCCCTGTTTTCAACGTTCCTGTTCACCTGAGATGAATCCAAAAGCCGCAGACAATTGCCACGAAAAGGCACAAGAACGCACAATAATAAATACATGCGGAAACCGATCCGTTCGCTCGGGAGATCAGGGAAAAGCGAGCGATGATCGTATTCTCAGTCTCTATCTTTGTACTACAGTATTTACAATTCATCTCAGGCTGAGAGGAAATCCGAGACGGACAGAACCGATCCCCAACCATCCAATCCATTCTCGCGCAGTGACGCAGTGGCGCAGAGTGACGCCGACCTCCGATCTCCGACCTCCGACTTCCTTGCTGGCTTCCGGCTTCTGGCATCTGGCCTCTTTGGTTGCGGCTCTGCCGCGCTATGCTTTTTCGTGCCTTTTTGTGGCCATTCTACCGCATTTTCTGACATGAATTCCATCGTCTCCGCCAATATCGCCGCGCAACTCATCGCACTCTTTGCGGTGCTGATGCTGGTGGTGCAATTGCTGCTTGCCGTGCAGCGCATGCTGCTGGCGAGCATCCGGCTCTTCGCCATCCAGTCCTTGCTGCTGGCGATCATCGCGGCGGTCATCGCCTTTTTCTACGGAACCTTCCACGTCTATGTGGTCGCCTTGCTCACCATCGTCGGCAAGGTCGTATTTCTGCCCTGGCTACTCGATCGGCAGGTGCGCCGCATGAGCATCGTCCAGGAAATCGAGCCGCTCATCAACTTTCCGGCTTCCATCCTGGTCTGCGGCATCCTCACCCTGATCGGTTACGTCGTGGCGCGTCCCTACTCGTCGCTCGACCGCCTTGGCAACAACACGCTGGCGGTGGCCATCACGCTCGTGCTGACGGGTTTCTTCCTCATGATCAACCGGCGCACGGCCCTCACGCAGGTGCTGGCGCTGCTCACCGTGGAGAATGGCATCATGCTCGCCGCCATCGCCCTGACGACCTACGGGATGCCGCTCGTGGTCGAGATAGGCATCTTCTTCGACGTGATGGTGGCGGTGATGATCCTGGGCATCCTGGTCTATCGCATTCGCGAGACCTTCGCCTCGATGGATACACGCAAGCTCAGCCAATTGAAGGAATGATATGGCACTGATGGCACTCATCGTAATCCCCTGGTGCGCCGGTCTGCTATGCCAGGTCGTCCATTCCCGCGCGGCCTGGGAAAGGTTGAACGTGATTGCCTTTGCCCTGATGGCTCCGGTGGCATGCTCGGTCGCCTCCGATGTCCTGGCGCAGGGATCGGTGACCACCCTGGATGGTTTCCTGAGGGCGGATGCGCTCAGCGTCCTCGTCATCGTGCTGACGGTCTTTGTGGCTTTAGTGAGTTCCGTTTACTCTGTCGGCTTCATGCGCCGGGAACTTAAGGATGGCCGCATCACCGAGCCGCAGTTGCGGCGGTTTTATGTGCTCACTCCCCTGGCCGTCGGCACCATGCAGCTTGTGCCTCTGGCGGACAACCTCGGCGTCATGTGGGTCGCAACCGAGGGCGTCACGCTTGCCACCGTGCTCCTGGTCACTTTCTACAATCAGAAGAATTCCTTCGAGGCGGGCTGGAAATATCTCATCATCGGAAGCATCGGCATCTCGCTGGCCCTGTTCGGCACCATCATGACCTATTATTCGGCCGCCGGCGTTCTTGGTGCCGAGTCGGAGCATGGCATGAACTGGTCGGTGCTTGTTGGGATCGCCTCCCATTTCGATCCCAAGGCCATGCGCCTGGCTTTTCTTCTCGTGCTGGTCGGCTACGGCACCAAGGCGGGGCTTGTGCCCATGCACACCTGGAAGCCCGATGCCTATGCCGAGGCTCCCGTGCCCACCGCAGCCTTGCTGGGTGCGGGCTTCATCAACTTCGCCCTCTACGCCATCATCCGTTTCGACATTCTGGCCGAGAAATGCCTGGGCCATGAATTCCCCGGCCAGCTCCTCATTTGGCTCGGCATCGCATCGATCGTCGTCGCCGCGCCGTTTATCATCGCGCAGCGCAGCTTCCGGAGAATCCTCGCCTACTCAAGCATCGACCACGCGGGCATCATGGTCGCAGCCCTGGGCTTTGGCGGCAGGCTGGGCGCGCTCGGCGCCGCCCTCCACATGCTCTTTCACTCCGCGATCAAGCCGCTGATGTTCTTCTGCGCCGGCAATGTGCAGCAACACTACGCCACGCCCTATTTCTGGAAGGTGCGCGGCGTCATCCGCACCCTGCCGTGGACGGGCGCCCTGTTCCTCGTCGCCACGCTGGCCGTCACCGCGGTGCCGCCCTTTGGGATCTTTCAGAGCGAATTCATCTCGTTGAGCGCCGCGCTTGCAGGCGGGCACAACTGGGCGGCGTTCCTCTTCCTGGCGGGCGTCGTGGCCATCTTCTCCGGATTCCTCGCGCACATCGTGAAGATGAACTTTGGGACGCCCCGCTCCGACGCCCCGCCCGGCGCGCCCGAATGCCCGTGGAAACTCTCAGCCATGATCACGGTGCTTGTTGCGGCGCTCACCCTTGGCTGCTGGTTGCCAGGGCCCGTGTACAAGCTTGTGGAACACGCTGCATCGATCATTGGAGGTACATCATGAACGTCCTGCCCGAGCTAATGCCGGCCCTGACCGATCTTCAAACGACGTTTGAGGGGAGGTTTTCCGCAATCACTGCGCCCCGGAACAACGAGGTCTATTTCCACGCGTCGATGGAACTCGTCTCCGGTTTTTGCGCGCAACTCTACCGGAAATGGGATGCGCGCCTGGCAAACCTTTTTGCGGACGATGTCCGTTCGACCGAAGGCGTCTTCCACCTCTACTACGTGTTCGCCCTCGATGCGGCCCACGGATTCTTCATCCTTCGCGTGCCCGTGCCGCCGGAAAAGCCCGAGTTCGCGTCTCTCACGGATGCGATCCATGCCGTCAACTGGCAGGAGCGGGAGGTGCAGGACATGTTCGGCCTGGCCCTGCAAGGCCATCCCAATCCTCGCCGGTGCGCGCTCCACGACGATTGGCCGGATGTGCACCCCATGCGCAAGGACTTCGACCTGCGCACCGTTCTTCCCCCCTTCCAGGGCGAGCGTCACAAGATGCGCGTTGTCGAGGGTGAGGGCGTGTTTCAGGTGCCGGTGGGTCCGGTGCACGCGGGCATCATTG
>JBAZHQ010000150.1:0-9505 GCA_041652235.1 Opitutaceae bacterium
CCGCCATACTTTTGCCACCAAGATAATCGCCAAGTGGAGTCGCGAAGACGCGCCGGTCGCACACCGGCTCCTTCTTCTTACCCGTTACCTGGGTCACGCGAAGTTCACGCACACTTGGTGGTATGTTTCCGGCCAAGGCGCGATCCTGCGTGCGGCCGCCAAACAGTTCGAGCGCTACCGCAACGAGCGAGACGATCGGGACCTATGAAGTCGACCTTCCCCGAGTTGGTTCAACGCTTCTTCGGCGACTTTCTCCCGAAGCAGCGTAACGTCAGCGCCAACACCATCGATTCGTACCGGCATACGTTTCGGCTAGCTCTGCCGTTCCTCGCGGAACGAACCGCCAAGCCCATTGATCGGCTGGATTTCGATGACTTTAATGCGGACGCGCTGCTCGCCTTCCTCGAGCATCTTGAGACACAACGCCACAACACGGTTCCGACACGCAATGTGCGACTGGCTGCACTGCGCTCGTTTGCTCGATACACCACTGTGTTTGACGCTCCGGATCGACTCTTTTCCCTCCAGCAGGTTTTAGCCATTCCTGTCAAACGATGCACCAAGCCGGTCCTGGGGTTTCTCAATAGGGAGGAGACGACAGCGATTCTTGAAGCCATCAAGACCACCCAGTGGACCGGACAGCGCGACCATCTGTTCTTTTCTCTTCTCTACAACACCGGCGCCCGTGTCTCCGAGTTACTCCACTTTCGTGCCGAAGATCTTCGCGGCCGAGTCATTCGCTTGCACGGAAAAGGACGTAAGGAACGGGAGGTGCCAATTCCTTCTCAACTGGCTGAGCGACTCCGGCGATGGTGCCAGTCCAACCAGATTCGTGCTGACCGGCAGCTCTTCACAAACCTGCGTGGTACTCCGCTCTCCCGCGACGGCGTATCCTTTCGACTCTCCCTGGCCGTGCAGAGGGCGGCGCGGCATTATCCGTCCCTCAAAAAGCGTCGGATCACTCCTCACACCTTTCGCCACACCGCCGCGATGCATCTGCTGCAATCCGGCGTCGCTCTGGAGGTCGTCGCTTTATGGCTTGGGCACGCGTCGCCTGTCACCACCCATGGCTATGTCGTCGCCGATCTGAAGATGAAGCAGGAATGTCTGCAACAACTTGACGAGCACGCAGCCCCTCCTAAACCACGCCGAACGGGGGCAAATTCGCGGCTTTTGGGCTTCCTCGAGACCGTGTAATTATGCCGAGTACTCCAGCTGCAATCGCCACGAATCTCACTCTGCGGTGCGATCGGCGATGCACGCTACTCGGCATTATCCGTTACTCGGCATAAACCCAATAATGCCGAGCTCGGCATTATCAAGTGACCACTGACAATGAAATGCCAAAAAAGCGTGGAAACGACATAATCGGCCAGATAATATGCACTGATCCAGTACGTACCGTGCAGCGGTCCTCCGAGCGGTGAGGTAGGCGAAGTTTTACCGACCGTGAAAGGAGCGATAGAGCCCCTAAGCACGGCCGATGCGCAGTAATTCCTCCTAACCGACGAAATGGACAAACCTACAAATATTGGACGTTGAGTAACGCAGCCTTCAAGCGTCTGTAAAAAGGAGGCAGCGACTTGGAGTCAAAGTTGGCAATGGCTTGGGTACGATAGCGTCAAAAAGCATCGATTTTGTGCCGTCTCCTTTGGAGATCTTACAATCCCTGTAAAAACCCGTGATCCGCTGCTGCGGAGTCGCTCTCGCTGCTGCGGTCGGGGTTGGATTCGAACTGCGCCGGAGGAGAA
Source organism: Opitutaceae bacterium (assembly GCA_041652235.1). Classification (GTDB taxonomy): domain Bacteria; phylum Verrucomicrobiota; class Verrucomicrobiia; order Opitutales; family Opitutaceae; genus MWDT01. Next base: position 1,752 of record JBAZHQ010000150.1, read on the forward strand.
TTCGTGCGATTCTGAGGTGGTCCCGAAAACTGGACAGAGCGGATCGTTAATCCAAACTCAGAACAACGATCCCTATGTCAAAGAAGAGACGTCAGCGACGGTTCCGTATGAATACCTTCACTTCGTCATGGGTGCCGTAGAAATGGAATTCGAGCGTGTCTCCGCGACGTTGAAAAATGAGGCGCATGTCGAGCGCATCGCGGCATTCCATGAAGTCACCGATTACGCGTAGCCCGATTCCGACGTGCCGATGAGGATTTCCATAGGCAGCATCGGCGGCACAAATTGCCTCTAGCACAGCCGTCAGGCGAGCGTCCGAGAGGCCGCGCAGACAACGTCGGAACGCAGGCAGGGTCACTGTTTTCATTCACGGAGTGAGTCGATTCCCGAAACAGCGCGAACTCCACCGGATCGCCGCGCAGCATCTGAGGACCGGCGCATACGCTTGCCGGTAGCAGCTACCTCTGCAGCGGTCACACCATACTCCGCTGCGGCATACTCGGAGTCTGGTAGCGCAACGGCGAACGGGATCGCTTTGCGGCTCGCGACTTGCGCCAGAAACAACTCGATGGCTGCTCGTAAATCCAACCCGAGATGTTCCAGAATCGGACTGGCCACAGCAAGGCGCGAACGAGACAGGCGAATGGTTTTTGTAGAAGTGACGGTAGACATGTCACAAACTGTTGCAGATTGCTTCATCAAGTCAAGCGGAGAACATAGCCATGATTTACTCAGGCGTTTGCGAACATCTGAGGCTGGACCGGATCATGTGTATGATCGAAAAAAGCTCCATGTCCGGGAGGTGGCCCGGGGTCGAGCCTATCAACTTGGGCGACCGAACACGGCAAAACCGCCCGAAGAGCCCTAAATCAACCTCTAAAATCGCAATTCCGATTCTTTCTGAGTCGGCGGTAGTGCGGGAGACCTTGATGATGCGGTCGTAAGTGCGGGCGGACATCCGTTATCGGCCACAAATCCATTTATGACTCGCGGCATCTCACACTGACAAGCCCTCGTCGTGGTGTGTTTTCGGACAATTTAGTATTCCATTCGTGTGATTCCGGACATCTTGTATTTCCAATGCACGGTTTCACTGAGATCTTACACCCTCATCCGACATGCCAACCTGATGTAAGAAACCGCTAGTCTGTCATGCCGACAGACCCTCACTCATGCCGACTGCATTTCCATCGAGAGACCCTTCGCGCGGCGAACAATCAGCGGCGACAGCTACGGTTGAATCGCGACGGGCTTGAGCCCGAGCACACTGGCCGCAGCGGACTGTTGCGCATCGTACGTGTAGATTTCCGAAAATCCGTGATGCCTCGCGGTGACAAGGTGGAGACAATCGGATGAGCGCAAAAACACGGTATCGGGAAGTGTCGGATATATTTTGGCGGTCGCCTCGATAATTATGGAATCAAGCGGTAACCACGTCCAAAATCCGGCCACGCAGTCGTTTTCAAATTGCCGGACTGTTGTGTGAAAATCGGCCTGAGACCATTTTTTCTCGCGCCAGCGCCGGTGGAAAACGCTCATCAATTCAGCGCGTACAAGCTCGGAGGCGCAGACTTCATCCTCTGCGTCGGTGATGCGTCGCAAAGCCGTCGTTTCAGCTTCGGCAACGTAAAGTTTCGCAAAGGCAGAAGTGTCGCAGAATATCATCGGTCGCTACGGACTGCGTTGAGATCGTCGAGAACATCACTGCTCGGCTTACGAGCCATCAATGCCTCAAATTCAGGCAGGAGGATGCGTTTACGGGGCTGAGGCTTGAGGCGCGTACGGTTGGTGATCACAGCGACCTCTTGGCCACGGTCAGTGATTGGGACGGGATGGCGGGAGGTACCGGCTCGTCGCACCAATGGGCCGGTATCATCATGAAGTTGTTTAATTGTGAGAACGGCAGAGGAGCGCATAAGTGTAAGAGAGACACTTTGCGGCTAGATGTCAAGAGTAACAGAGTCACTAGGTCCCTTAGTTGAAAAGTACCTCGGCATCGATTTTTGTGTCAGGGGCCACTTCAAAACCGGCCAAAGTGGCCACCGGGTCTGGGGCTGCAGATGAGGCAAAACCGGCCAAAGTGGCCACCGTCTCCCGCAGTCTTTGCGAGCCGCATCGGAGGGCAGATCGATCCCAAGGCATTTTTTACACGGGGGAAACGGAGAAGAGGCATTTTTCAACACGGTGGGCACGTAGGAGGATCGAAACTCTGCGCCTCAGCGTCACTGCGCGGGAATGGATCGGGGTAGGAATTTCAGACCAAGCCGGTTAACCCTACTTCCCGGATTCGATCCTTTTGGAAAGCTTTTCGGTGCGCAAGTGCTTGATTCATCGGCAGGGCTTCCGCTGAAAACGCCCGAAAGTGCCTGTAGTGAAGACCCACCCTCTTCCCCGCCCCGAGATTCCGTGTATAATCGCGCGCCAGAATGTTTCTGCGCTGCACCACACGGAAGAAAAACGGGAAGGAGCACCGTTACTGGAGCATCGTCGAGAACAAGCGCGGTGCCGGCGACAAGATCGTCCAGCGCCACGTGCTCTACCTAGGCGAGATCAACGACCGGCAGGAAGCCGCCTGGCAAAAATCGATTGAAGTCTTCGAGCAGGGCCAGCCGCTGCCGCGCACCGTGGCGCTGTTTCCCGCCGAGCGCGCGCTTGAGGCCGAGGAGCACATCGTGCGCGTCAAGCTCTCGGAGTTGCAACTGCGGCGTCCCCGCCAGTGGGGTGCCTGCTGGCTTGCCTGCCACTTGTTTGAGGCACTTGGCCTCGACCGCTTCTGGGCCGAACGGCTGCCGCCCAGCCGCAAGGGCACGCGCTGGGACCTCGTCCTGCAGACCCTCTGCGCCTATCGCCTGATCGACCCGGGCAGCGAGTGGCGGCTGCACCGCGAGTGGTTCGAACGCTCCGCGATGGGCGACCTGCTCGACGCCGGCTTTGCCGAGCTCGCCGAGGCGCACAAGCTCTACGAGTGCCACGATCTGCTCCTCGCCCACAAGACCGCGCTCTTCGACCACCTCACGCAGCGCTGGCGGGATTTGTTCAACGCCAAGTTCGATGTCCTGCTTTACGATTTGACCTCGACGTATTTTGAAAGCGCTCCGCCGTTCCCCGAGGGCGACAAACGCAAACACGGCTACAGTCGCGACAAACGTCCCGATTGCGTGCAGGTCGAACAGGCGTTCAAACACCTCAAGGGCGATCTCGGGCTGCGGCCGATTTATCATAAAGACCCGGAACGCATCGAGGCGCACATCTTCATCGCGTTTCTGGCGTATTGCCTGCACGTGACGCTCGGCCGCCGCCTGCGCGACCTGGCGCCCGGCCTGACGCCGCGCGCGGTCCTGGAGAAACTCGGCGCGATGCAAATGATCGACGTTCACCTGCCGACAACCGACGGCCGCGAAGTGATCCTCACTCGCTACACGCAACCGGAGCCGGACCAGCGCCTGTTGTTGGAAAAGCTGAAGTTGAAACTGCCCGAGCAACCGCCGCCGAAAATCACCGCCGCCCAGGTCAAGGGCAACTGAGTCGCCGTAGTGCAGACTTTTGAAACGCCCAGCCTCATTCGCAGCAACTTACATCTTTTGGAAGCCCGAATCCGCGAAGTCGGGCTAACCACGAAAGAGCCTGGAGCGGCGGAGCCGCAGCCAAAGAGGCCAGACGCCAGAGGCCAGAAGCCGGAGGCCGGGCAAACTGAGGCTGTCGGTGATCGGCTTTCAGCTATCGGGAGAAAAACCATGAGGCTATACTGTCGCTCGTTCTGGAAATCATCGCAGGCTGAGACGACCTGAGAACATAGTGTACGGAAACTTACGAAAGACGGAGCTGAGTTTCAAAATTGGGCTCGAAACCTTGGATCGGACTTTCCCGATATTCCCGATTCCCCCGAGAAATCGAAGGGGTCGGCACCCGTCTTCCAGGCGGGCACAAAATATCCTCACTGAGCTTTCACTGCGGCATAGAGTGCCTGCGCTTCGGCCAGAGATGCAGCCTGGAGTGTGACCTTCAGGCCTTGGGGGCGGAGGTTCGTGAGCAGGTAGTCGATCTCGGCGGACGTGAGCGGGTGCTCCCAGTTGGAGATTTGGAGGGGAATGCCGGCGGCCTGGACTTGCCGGGCGGCGGCGACCAGTTTGGGCAGCGACGGGCCGTTGGGATCGTTGCTGATTTCAAGCGCATCGAGTTCCGCGATCTCAAGAAGCGCCGGGAGGCAGGGAATGGCGGCCGAGTGCAAGTGCAGGAAGGCTGTGCCCACGCGTCCCATCACGTGGCGGTTTGGTGGCGCGAAGAACTGGCGGAAATGGCTCTCGCCGCAGAGGGCGGCGAAGTCTTCCGAGTAGCATATGCCCCCGCCCGGGAGCCACGTTGCCATCCAGTCAGCCATGCCGTCATGCAAGCCGGCGTCGTGGATCATGCGGCGCTGGATGTCGTAGACTTGGAGAAAAAGGTGCGCCGCTTCCAGCGCCCGTGCTTCGACAGAGGCAGGGTCTTCGTAGAGTTCCATGGCCAGGGTCTGCGGGCCTAGAAGCGCCGAAAGCAGATCCATGGGGCCGACCATGACGGCCGTCGAGGGCAGATAGGTTTCCCATGTCCAGTGGGCCAACAATCGGCGAAACGAGGCCTCGAAAGACCGCCAGAGAGGGTGGCCGGAGTCAAAGGGAGCGATGCGTAGTTCGGCGGCGGAGGAGGCACAGGGGCGCGCCCAGGAGGTGTGGCCGTCGTACTCGAAGCCGGCTCCGGCGAGCGCGGGAAGGAAAGCGGTGCCATAATCGACAAAGGCGGTGCGCAGGCTGTCGCCGGGCACGACAGCCGAGGCCTCAAGGAAGGCCAGCTTGCGCGCGACGATTCGGTCGGGCGACACGCCGACGTCCAATCCTCCCTGTCCGTCATCAGGGCAGGGAAAGGGGGCAAAGGTGCCAACCAGAGGGCGATTGTTCTGTTTGGCCCACCACTGTAATTGGAGCTCGACAACGTCGCGGTTGGAGCGGGCAAAAGCGGGCATGGGTGCAGATCATACCATTTCGCGGACTATTGCCACGGCATTGTTGTTTTTCACTCCGCTATTCCCAGCCCATGTCCACGGCTCGTGCAACAGGGTTCATGGGGAATTCTCGACCATCGCCAGAACCCCTACAAGTTGTGGTCGGTGGCATCACGTATATGCCCCAATTAAAATTATTAAGATGAGTATCATGATCGCCAAATATATCGAATGGGGCAGAATCCACCGCTATCCTTATAGTTATGTGTCTTAGTATTTTCTGGCCGCCACAAAATGACCTTGTGCTCGGTTGATGTTATCGCCAGTTTCTCTATGCGTATGCACCTTAATAGCGAGCTCATGTTCAAGAAATACGCTAATTCATACTTCAAGCATGGGCTCCGAGTATTAGAGGTCGGGGCTAGTGAGCCCCCTACTGTTTTTTGCCAACAAATTAACGATTCCAGCATAATTTGGGATACGCTAAATGTCGATTTTGGGTTTGATGATCAAGAATCCTACACCAACCCTAGGCACGTCACAATCCGAACCACTGATCCATATAGATACCCCGTACCGGAAAAGAGTTATGACATCGTACTATCGGCAAATGTAATGGAGCATGTCCCTGACATCTGGTCTTGGATTACCGAGTTGAAAAGGATAACAAAACCAGGAGGCCTGATAATAACAATCCTTCCTAATAGCTATCCATATCATCCTCCGGGTAGTGCCGACGGTTGCCCGCCGACACCCCCACAGACCCGGACTAGCGCAATTAACGCATCCGGTTCTTCAGAAAGAAGATTCGCTACGATATGAATGACAATGCCTGTTGTTGTATAATGGGTGGATGCACGATACGGGCCGCAGGTAATGGGAAGTATATATCAAGCAACTTCCATAGACGCTTTCCTCCGGTCCTTTCGCGAGAACGGTGCATAAGCCAATAGTGCCACAACCGTTGAGCTTCGTATCGGAAACATCCGAGCGCACGGCTGTTGCCGCGTATGCCATAATAGGCATAATGCCCGCGCATCCGCATACTCAACTCATGGTGTTGTCGCGCTATAGTCTCATGCCTATTTTGCTTGCACCAGTCTCCGATTCTCGTGAGCGCCGCGCTAAACTTCTTTCCCTTGGTCTTGCGGGTCACCGTATAGCCTCCGCGCCGAGTCTTTTCCCAGTAATGGGTAAAACCCAGGAAGTCGAAGGTCTGCGGCTTGCCGTCGCACTTCCAAGGATGTCGGAAGTCCACGATCCGGGTTTTCTCCGGATGTATCGTCAGTCCGTAACTTTTGAAACGCGCAATCACCAGCTCCAGGAGCACCTCGGCGTCCTCGCGTTTCTCGCAGATCACCACGAAGTCGTCAGCGAAGCGGATGAGTTCCGCCTTGCCGCGCAGTTTCGGTTTGATCTCCCGTTCGAACCAACGATCCAGCACCTCATGCAGGTAGATGTTGCTCAGCAGCGGGGATATCACTCCCCCTTGCGGAGTTCCTGCCTCGGGATGGGTCACCTGTCCGGCTTCCCATACCCCTGCATTCAGCCATTTGCCTATCAACCGGCCAATCACTCCGTCTCGTATCCGTAGGCTGACGACTTCTCGAAGCTGCTGGTGTGGGATCGCATCGAAGTATTTCTTAACGTCCACATCCAGCACCCAGCCTCCCTCCATCGCCATCACCGCAGTCCGCACGGCTTCAAGGGCCTGATGGGCTGATCGTCCGGGGCGGAAGCCGTAAGAGCAGTCCAGGAACTCCTGTTCATAGACTGGCTCCAGCAACATCTGCACCGCCCGTTCCAGCACCTTGTTCTCCACGGTTGGCATCCCGATGGGACGCGTTTCCGTTTCGTTCTTCGGGATGTGGACTCGCTTCACCAGCGGCGCCCGGTAGCTGCCACTCTTGGCTCGCTCCAACAGGCTGCGCAGGTTCGCTTCCAGATTTTCGCCGTAATCGGCGACCGTCTGGCCATCCACTCCCGGGGCGCTGTCCCGGCGTACTTTCCCATAGGCTTCTCTCAGCCATAGCATATCCAGATGATGGCTCAGCGTGGTGAGCGGGCTGCCCGCGTATCGCTTCGCCATTTGCGCGATGTGCTGCTGGCGGCTTGAGACGCTTGTCAGGGGCCGATTCTCCCCCGCGTCGGGCCAGCAGGCACTTCCCTCTTCCCGGTCGTCCCCTTCGCTACTCACAGGCTCCCTCCGGTGTGGTTACCCTGCTTTCTGGCGCTACTATGAGACAACTAAGACTGCCGCCTCCGTCTTCCCGCTCGCTTCGGTTTCCCTCGCTCGCGAGTTCTCGCACTCCCTCCGATGTTTCGCTCACAGGGGCCTCGGTGAGTTCGGCCCCTGTGCCTGGACGTTGGTAAACCGGTGTCATCCTTGTCCGGCGATTGGGTGTGAGAACGGTGTGGCTCTCCCAGCTTTCCAAGATACCCCCTTGAACCTTTGCCACGCTCTTGGACCCCGATCGGGCCTCCATGCACCTGGCCTGCGTTCCCTCCGGGCTACGTCTTATTGTGTGCATGGCGGTACTGTCCCCCCTGGGTCAAATAGGAAGACCCCAATGATAATCGATTTTCGGGATTCTATTACGCGGCTTTAGTTCTCGCTCCATACGCTTCGTGCGCTCCTTGCGGTCGCGCTACGCAATGTTCGCTTCCGAGCGGCTGCCGACCTTTCTCGGACGGGATTGGCTCCCCGTCGGGTATCAGTGACATGTTTCCTTTTCCTTTCGTTTTATTCCTCATGTTTTGGTTGCTGGCGCGATGACCC
>JBAZHQ010000151.1:0-2077 GCA_041652235.1 Opitutaceae bacterium
GGTTGACATCATGCGCAAACAACTCCGGCGCCTCGTCTCCGTTCTTCTTTCTAATCGCCACTATGTCTCAAAATGCCATCTTGCTGCTTGACCTCCCATTACTGCTTGGCTCCTACGCCGGAAACCGTGCAGAGCCTGTGTCTTTCGGTCCCAAAGCTCAACTCACGGACTGGTCACAGGGGATTCCTTCCGCGAGACGATCTGGTTCTTCTCGTCTGTCTTGACGATGATGGTGCGGTGGCCGGAAATCTCGTCGGCGCGAAGATGGGCGAAGGCTGCGATGATGACCAGATCTCCCGGGTGGGCCAGATGGGCCGCCGCTCCATTGATTTGGATCTGCCCCGGCTTGCCGTAAATCACGTAGGTCGTGAAGCGGGCGCCGTTCGTGATGTCGAGCACGTCCACCTGCTCGAATTCCAGGAGGCCTGCCGCCTTGCACAGGACTCGATCGATCGAGATGGAGCCCTCGTAATCACGATCCGCGGATGTGATTGTGGCGCGATGAATCTTAGAGCGTAAGAAGGTTCTATGCATGTGCGTGTGGCTGTGCTGCAAAAACGAGCAAGCCGCGCAGAATGAGATCCGGATGGAGCCGGGTAAAGAGCTTTTCCCGGGCAAAAATCGAGGCCTGGCCGCCCGTCCCCAGAATCACGCAGGGCTCGTTTCCGAAGGCCTTGTCGCTGATGGATTCCACAAGGTTCCGGATGGCGCCCACATGGCCGTGATAGAGCCCGCTCGCGATCGCTTCCTCGGGTGTCCGGCCCACGGGAGAGCGCGGCTTGCGGGGTTTGACGGCGGGAAGCTGGGCGGTGCGCGAGGCGAGAGCCTCCGACCACAAACCCACTCCCGGCAGGATCGCGCCGCCGCACAACAGGCCGTCCTTGCGCAGGGCCGTGACGGTGGTGGCGGTGCCGCAATCGACGATGATCGCGTTTTCTCCGGGATGGAGCGCCCGGGCTCCGATGGCGGCCGCCAGACGATCGGCGCCCAGTTTCCAGGGGACTCGATAACCGATCCTCAGGCCATGGCTGGCGGCGGAGCTGAGGACGAGAGGTTCGCAACCGGTCTGCCGGGCGATCCGGCGACAGAGCTTCGCCGTCAGCTCCGGAACCACGGAGCACAGCGCCGCGCGATCTAATCCGCCTGCGAGCTCGAGAGCCAGCGTTTCTGAAAAACCGCGGGCCGTCGCGCAATTGCGCACGGGAAAACAAAACCGCGAGACCAGGCGACCGCCCTTGAAGATGCCTCCGCGCAGGGAGCTGTTGCCGATATTGAGAACGAGGCAGCGCATGGTCACTTGGTCCTCTTCCGGAGTTCGACGAAGGGGATGAGCTGTGTCACGAGATTGGATACGCCCAGCAGTTTCTCAGGCAGCTTGCCGCCGCTCCGATAGAGCCGGAAAGGATGCTCGGGCGATTCGCGGATCTCCTTGAGATCGTTGTGCACCACGGCATCGACGCCGCCCGCCTCGAATTGCGCCGAGACGGCCTTGATCCTCGCCTCGTCGCAGGCTCCTACTGTGAGCTTGAAACCGATCACGACGGGCTGGTTCCTGGCGAAGGACTTGATCAGGGGTAGGATCTTGACGGTGCGCGCGAGGTGCAGGACGAGCTCCTCCGCATCCGAGTGAATCTTGCCCGCAACGGTCGTGTCGGGGCGGTAATCCGCAACCGCGGCGCTCATGATGACCGCGTCGTAGTCTTCCGTGGCGAGCCGTTGGCGGAGGAGCTGTTCCAGATCGGCGGCGGAGGAGAAGATCTCGCTGTCTATCAGCCGTTTTGGAGAGGTGGAGCCTTCGCCGCGGAACAGGGTCACGCTATGGCCACGCTCCGCCAGCGCATCGGCGAGCGCGGCCCCCGTGCGTCCCGTGCTGACGTTCGAGAGAAACCGCACTGCGTCGATCGGCTCGCGCGTGGCGCCGGAAGTGAGCAATAACTTGAGCATCGTTGCGGGTCCGCCTCTGTCGGCGGGTTATTTGCCCTGTTCGGGCAGGCCGAGCGCCCGGAGGACGCGGCTTGTTACCAGTTCCGGCTCCGCAAGGCGTCCCGCCCCCGTTTCTCCGCAGGCGAGCATGCCT
>JBAZHQ010000151.1:2087-9498 GCA_041652235.1 Opitutaceae bacterium
CCGATCTGCCTTCCGCGGGCTCGATCACCTGGACCCCCCAGCCGACGAGCTTTCCCAGGGAGGATTGCGTGGCCGGATGCTGGAACATCAGGGTGTTCATCGCCGGGACGACGTACCAGGGCTTCTTGCCGTGCTCCCAGGCCAGGAACAGGGCGCCCACAAGGTCGTCGGCGAGACCGGCGGCCAGGCGGTTGATGGTATTCGCCGTGGCGGGACAGACGATGGCGAGGTCGGCTTCGCGGGCGCAGTTGATGTGGTCGAGCGCGCGCCCGCTCTCCCACATGTCGGAGAACAGGGGCTGGCCGCTCAGGCCTTCGAGCGTCGCGGGACCGACGAACCGCAGCGCGGCGGGTGTGGCCACCGTCTGGACGCTCACTCCGGCCTGGGTGAGGCGGGATATGACCGCGCAGGCTTTGTAGCATGCGATAGAACCGGTTAGAAAGAAGAGAACCTTAGCGTGCGACATTGTCGATGAGGCGGGTTTTTCCGAGCCGCACGGCGCCGTAGCGCCGGCCGTCGCGATCCTCCACATAGTCGACCGAGAAGCCGGCTGCGGTGAGCTGATCGCGCGCCGATGGGGCGGTGGGCGCGGAATTGAGGATGCGGTTGAACGAGGGCGCGAGAGCGCGTTCCTCGGCGGAGAGGTGTGCGTTGCGCGAGCTCATGGCGAGCCCGTCGGCTTCGCGAAGAGTGGGACAGGGGACGATCTGCGTGGGGAGGAAGAAGGCCTCGCACATGCCCTTGATGAGCTGGAGCTGCTGGTAGTCCTTCTCCCCGAAATAGGCCCGCTCGGCGCCGGCGATCTGCAAGAGCTTCATGACCACCGTGAGCACTCCGTCAAAATGCCCGGGGCGGTGGGCTCCGCAGAGCTCGCGGCTGAACTGGTTTTCCGTGACGGCGTAGCGCGTCCCGTTGGGATACATCTCGCTCACGCTCGGGGCGAATACGATGTCGACGCCCGCTTCGTCCATGAGGGAGCAATCCCTGTCCAGCATCCGCGGATAATTGTCGAAGTCCCACTTGTCGTCGAATTGCGTGGGATTGACAAAGACCGACGCCAGAACGACGTCGCAATCCGCCGCGGCTGCCCGGAAAAGCGAGGCGTGGCCGGGATGCAGCGCTCCCATGGTGGGCACGAAACCGACGCTGCGGCCTGCGGCCCGGTGCTCCTTGCGCAGGCCGTGCCAGTCGGATGCGGTGTGGATGATCTTAGGCATTCGGCAAATAGGCTGGATTGGGCCGGGCTCAGGACGAGCCGAAGGATTCCTTCGGGCTTGGAAAGACACCTGCCCGGACATCCTTCGCAAAGTGCGCCACGCCGTCGCGCACGGTCGCGGCGCCATCGGCGTAATGTCGGACGAAGCGCGGCTTGAAGTCGGGATTGAGTCCCAGCAGATCGTGCAGCACGAGCACCTGCCCGTCGCAATCCGGTCCCGCGCCGATGCCGATCGTGGGGATGCGGAGCGACAGGCTCACCTCGCGGGCCAGCTTCTGGGGGATGCATTCCAACACCATCGCGAAGGCGCCGGCTTCCTGGAGCGCTTGCGCATCCTCCTTGAGGCGCGCCGCATCCGCCGCGTCTTTTGCCTGCACCGTGTAGCCGCCGAGAGCATGCACCGATTGGGGTGTCAGGCCCAGGTGGCCCATCACGGGAATTCCCGACTCCACCATGTGGTGAATCAGCTCGGCCTGGCCGCGCAGACCCTCGAGCTTCACCGCATGGGCTCCCGCCCTAAGGAGCTCTGCCGCGCAATCCAGCGCGAAGGCCGTGCCTTTGCGTGCCGCGAGGAAAGGCATATCGGCGATAATTAATTTTTCACCGGCTGTGCGGGCCACCGCCCGTGTGTGCAGAGCCATGATCTCCGTGGTGGCTCCAAGCGTGTCGCGGTGTCCATGCACGACCATCATCGCGCTGTCGCCGACCAGCAAGGCGTCGACAGGGCTCTCTGAGAGCAGGCGGGCTGACCATGAATCATAGGAGGTCACGAGTACGAGCTTGCGCCCGGCAGTCTTGGCAGCGGCAAAATCGCGGATGGATGGCATTTGAAAAAGGTAGTAAACACTTCCAAGTGCCTCAAGACAAGGTAAACGGAAACGAAGGGCGATGCACGCTGTTTGGAAAGCAATGAAATAAATGCGATATGTGCTTGTGGTAATTTTTACTAGTGGTAATCAAATTACACTGAAAATATGACCGCCGAACTCGTACCCACTACAGGGAAAGAAGCCACTAAGAAAGCTGACCCAATCGTTTATGGGAAGCAGGTGATCGACGGACTCGTAGTCCGCCCGGATTCGCGAAGTGTGATTCGAAAAGCGATTGAGGGACATCCCATCGTCGTCGAAAGCAACAACGACTACATTAACCTCTACCACGTTTTCGAACGTCTGATTAAGGCGGAAAAGATGGAGAGCCTGCGCCTTATCCGCAAACAAGTGGGCGAATCCCGGTGGATGCTCTACGCCATCAGCGAGAACGACCTTGCTCCCCGTGCGCAGCTTCAATCCGGCTACGATCCCAAGCGCGGACGTTACAAGAGATACGCCGAACAGCTTTCCCAGGGCAATGCGCTCACTTTTACCGACAAGAGCGAGGCCATCAAGGCCCGGCGTGCCTGGCAGCTTTACATCCCCGCCGAACAGCGGCGCCATCTCCGTTCGTCTGTGAGGGCTTCTGGAAGAGGGAGTAAGTTCTTGGTCTGCGTGATGCCAAAGAGATAAGGTTAAATACAGTTGACGTTGGGAAATAAACTAAGTTAGATTATGGGCGATGCAAGCCATCGCCCCTCTTGAAGCCTTTTTACTCGAAAGGCTCTTTGGTCAGGCAGACGCCATCCGCGAATTCTCAAGTGCGGTGGAGCGAGCGGAGCATGGTCCCAGAAGACAATGCCGCCCCCGTGCTTTCCTCCTCTTGCTTGGGCCCACCGGCACGGGAAAGACCGAGATGGTCAAACTCGCGGCGCAGTTTCTCTATGGGGATGCCTGCCCTGATCGTCTCGAGCGTTTCGACATGGGCGAGTATCAGCACGCCGATTCCGTGCTGCGCCTTCTTGGAAGTCCCGGCCAGCCCGCTCTCCTGGGTGCTGCCGTGGATAGGCTCAAGCTGCGCGGAGGGGGGATTCTTCTTTTGGATGAGATCGAAAAGGCGCACCCCGATCTCCTCACCGTGCTTCTGTCGTTTGACGATGCGCGAACGACCATGGCGGATGGCTCCACCAAGGATCTTTCCGGGTGTTATGTCATTATGACGTCGAACCTCGGGGCGGCGGAGGCTGCCCTCATGGCGAATTGCGGCTACTCGGCCATACGTCGCAAGGTCGTGCGCGAGGCCGAGGCGAAACTTCGAAAGGAGACGGTGGCCCGTTTCACTTCGGTCATCGTGATGAACATTCTGAGTTTCGATGTGCAGGAGCGGATCGTTCGCCGGCTACTGGAGACCGAAATCGCGCTGCAGTCCGGACACTGCCGCCGTCACCTTGAGATAGCCGGCCCCGGTGTCGTCACTTTTCTCATCGGCAAGGGATTCTCGCCCGACATGGGAGCGAGGCACATCAGGGGGATTGTCGAGAGATACGTCGGCGATGCCCTTCGTTTGTATTCACCCAACCGATGTTCCCCGGATGCCGAATGCGAGGGCGAAGGGCTCCTCGGTGACCGGTGGACTCGGGGCCTCGTGATCGAGGTCCAGGCAGACGCTCTGGTTTCCCTTCCTCTGCGGCGCAGCGATGCCTTCAGCGAATTACTTGCCCGCCATGGCGCCCTGACAGCGCCGACCCCGCTTCTATCATGACCATGAACAACGACCCCCAGTCCACTCGCGAACCCTCTCTCATAGACATCGAGATCTTGGATCTCGGTCCCCTGTACGAGCAGGCCGTCGCTCACTATATCTCACTCGATCTGTCGCGCCAGGAATGGCCGGAGGAGAAACGCGGCAGATTGCGCATACGCACGGAATGCCGCTGGGGGAGGGTGCAATTCGCCCCTGAAGCCTGCTTCATGGTGAACGAACGGGGCGAGGGACCGCGCGAGCCGCTCTCTTCTTCCGTGAAAGCGCATGTCGCCCTCTACGCGGAGATGCTTCCCCTGGAGAAGGACCAGGGATTCTTCGAGTCTCAGCCTTTTTGCCAGGTGCCGATCGATGCCGAATCCGCAGGCGCTTTTCAGACACTGGGCATGGTTGCCCTTGAGGATTTCATTCGTGCCAAGATCCCCGAGATGGAGGTCGCCTACCAAGAGTGGGTGCAATTGCTTCAATCTGCCCGTTCGCGAATCTTCGCCAACCGCGCGAAGCAACTCTGCAGGGCGTCAAAGTAGAAAGGCAAGCGGGGCCTCCCCGCGATTCCTGCCCATGTCGATCTCCGGGAATCCTTCCTTTGGCGCAGGTTCCCCGAGCAGGCGCTTGTCCCGCGCGTGCCAGCCGGCGGAGCGAAGATGCCGCACTCCGTTGCTTGCCTCAACGTGACTGATGGCCACCTGGCCGAGGCCGCGTACCGCGATGCGGACCAGCGTTTTGCCGCTGGTTGCCGCCTTGGCGCTGATGGGTACGCTGAACTCCTTCTTCGCCGGAGAATGCGGTCTCGCCGCCGATGAGCGGAACTCGATCGTGTAACGGCCATGGAGCTCCCGCCATGCTCCGTCGTTCTGCAGCTCCTCGACCGCGACGCGCTGCAGGGCGGGTGCGAAGTTGTGCACCGTGAACTGTAGTTGCCAGGCCCCGATGACAGGCGTCGCCTGCCAGACAATGGCAGGGCGCCTTGCCAGCCGCGCCAGCCAGCGTTCCCACGTGGCAAGACGTTTCAGATCGGCTTCAAGCAGGATCTCATTCTGTCCTCTCCGTCTTTGGTCGCGTGTGCGGGCCCACATTGCCCTGGCTGCCTTTTCCCCTTCTCGGATTTCCGTCGCGAAGGCATGGGCGCTCTTGCGCAGCGATTCCACGTGCTGCGCCAATTCGGGGAGGCTGCTCCATGTCTTCGGCGAAAAGCCTTCGCCTCCGTGCCGGGCGAGCATGCGCCGCAACTGTAATACCTCGCGGGTCGATCGACGCACAAACACATCCCGCTTGGCGAGGTATTCGCGGAACGAGACGCTTGCCGCAAAGGGTTCCGGGAGATCATGGGTTGCCAGGCGTGTCAGAAAACGTTCCTCCGCCGCGTAGCGCCGGTAGCCTTCGCGCGGAGCCGTGCAATCCCACCGGTCGTTGATCTCCCAGCGCGCATAGCCTGAAAAAGCCCGCTCGTCGCAGGCCAGGGCCTGGCGCGCCCAGCGCCGGCTGTGGGCATGGCCGAACACGCGTGCAAAGCCCCGGGCCAGCATCTCCACACTGTCCTCCACTTCCGGATCGAGCCAGAGGCAGGCTGCCGCCGCGTCCACCACCGTCGTCATTTCCTGCGCCAGCCGGTACGACTCCCAGGAACTGATCAGAAAGCCTTCCGCATTCACATGCTTTGCGCGAGTCCACCAGGAGCGGATGTTTGCCAGGCGGTCGCCAAAGACAGGCATGGGTTCGTAACGAAAGGCGCCGTTCATGGGGCATCCCCAGTAGGAAAGGCCCTGCGCCCTCAGCGCGGGCTCAATGTCGTACTCCGCGAAATTGCGCAGCTCCATGCGCGGATGCCGCGAAAAGGAATAATAGTACCAGTCGTACGCGGTGATACCGCTCGGGAGCATGGGGATCGCCTCGGGCAGCAACGCGAGCATGTCCGCCCATATTCCCATCTTTAGCCCCAATTCGGAGGCCAGCCGGTTCAGTTTCCCCGCGTAACCGGAAAAATGCGCGGCGAGCCCGATGCGCGCGATTTCCTCGCGGCTGAGCGGGTGGCGGCCGAGTTGGAACGATTCGTCCAATCCCACATGAATCTTTCCCGCGGTGCAGAAAGGGGCCATGTCGCGCATCAGCGCACCCGCCACCTCGAGTGTCCGCGGATGCAGGGGGCAGATCTGGCCGTGCTCGAGCGGGCGGCCGTCGGCTGCGCGCAGTTCGTTCAGATCGCGCAGGTCCGGGTGCTTGATGAGATATTGTGTGTGCCCGAGCAGGTTCACGATCGGCACCACGCGCACGCCGTGCCGGCTTGCCGTGGCAACGAGCTTCTCCATCTGCCTGGTGGTATAGGCGTCCGTTCGCGCGATACCGGGCAGGCTGGGATACTCTACCGCGTCTTCGAGATTCAGATGCAGCTCCTCATAACCCCATTCCGCATAGAGGGGAATCTGTGCGAGCAGCCAGTCCAGGCGCTCCACCTGACGCGCGAGATCCCATTGGAATGAGCGGATCATGATTTTACCCCGCGCACCCGTTCGAGACGCTGTTTAAGCCAGTCGAGGGCTCCCGCCTCGTCGTTGAACGCTCCCTCGAGCTGGGCTTCGAATGCCTCGTCCAGCAGGGGCTTGAACTCGGGCCCGGCGACGAGTCCCAGCGCGATCAGATGACGCCCGAGCAGGATTGCCCGCGGTTGCTCGGTGCCGAGGGAAAGCTCGTGAGCCCGCTCTCTCAGCTCTGTGAGCAGGCGAAGCGAAGGTTGCGGACTGAGAGGCGGTCGGCCGAATGCATCGGCCTTCATCACCTCGCAAAGGTCGTCGATCGTGGCCGGTGCCAGGCGTCGTGCCAGGCGCCGGATCTGGGTGTCCGTGTAACCAAGCCCATTTTGCGGATGATGCAGAAGATGGTGAATGACGAGGGCTCGCACCGGTTCGTGGAGTTCGCGTGGAGCTCCGATGCGTTGCATGAAGGCCTCCGCCGGAGGCCCTCCCGCGGCTTCATGCCCGAAACTACACCAACGCATCTCTCCGTACCGTATCCGATAGGCCGTTGTAGAGGGCTTGCCGAAATCATGGGCGAGGACCGCGAAGCTTAGGATGCGCTTCCGGAGCACCGGCCACGAGGACCATTCCTTCGTCTGCACCAGCGCGTCGAGACAATGCTTTGTATGCTCGAGCACATCGCCCTCGGGATGCCATTCTGGATCTTGGGGAGTGCCTCGCATGCAGGCTATCTCCGGGAAGTGCTTTAGCCAGCCGGTCTCGGTGAGCACGACGATACCCTTGGATGGGCACTTGCTCTGGGTCGCCCATTTGTCCCACTCGCCCCATACTCGTTCCTTGGGAAGTTCGGCGTAACTGTCGGCAATTTTCGCGCAGAGAGCCGCAGTTTCTGGGGCGAGCCTGAGATCGAAACGCCCGGCAAACTGCATTGCCCGCAGCACGCGCAGCGGATCCTCGACGAACGCGGGGCTTGTGTGGCGCAGAATGCCGGCTTTTAGGTCGCGTTCGCCGCCGTGCGGATCGAAAAGCGTGCCGCTGAAGGGATCATAGGAGATTGAGTTGATCGTGAAGTCCCTGCGCGCCGCGGCCTCCTCATCGCTTAGGTTGGGCTCCGGAAGCACGCGGAATCCGCGGTGCCCCGCCCCAATTT
>JBAZHQ010000152.1:0-9487 GCA_041652235.1 Opitutaceae bacterium
TTGCCAAAATAGAGGCGCGCCGTAGAGAGCAGGGCGGCGAGCAAGGGAAGCTCATCCGCCTTGCCCAGCCAGATTTTCACGCGTTTGGTTCTCGCTGCGGTCTTGATGCGCTCAAGATAGTCACGCTCGCTTTCTTGCCCCAGCAGCAGGACTGGCACATTCATCTCCTTGTCGAGCCAGGCGGCGATCCGGGCAAAACGATCAGGGGGCCAGGTCTTGATTCTGACATTTGAGAATCCCGCCGCGGCGCAAGCGACAAATGTTCCCCGGGCAAGCCCCAGGTGCTTCAGCGCTGTATCGGCTTCCGCCCTCAGATTCTCCGGGATAGCGATTATTGGCGGTCGGATCTCGATCTTTTTACCGGCGAGGTATTCTGCGAGGAGAAAGCCTCGCTTCCATTCCTGAGTATCCGTCGCAAGGGGGACGATCTCCTCATAACGGATCTCGGGATTCTCTTTCCCAGGCAGACTCCCTGTCTTTCCGAAATAGCGGTCTTCCTCTCCGCTCGCCAGCGCAACGCGCCTTGCTCTGGGGCAAACTTGCGCGATCGAGAAGTCGAGCCATGTGCGCCGGGAGCACGCGGCCAGCACCCACTCCGGATGCAACTGCCTGACGTGATGGAGCACGCTCTCCAGTTCCGTCGCCTTCTCCTCCGGCCCCTGCGCAAAGGGATCGATGGAGGTCGTGATCCACTCGACCGACGGCACGAGCAGTCGCGCAAGATCGGCATGGGAATCCCGGATCAGAACTGCGATGCGGGCTGTCGGCCAGAGCTCGCGCATCGCGCCTACGGATGCTGAGAACAAAACCAGATCGCCCATGGCGTCCGGGCGCAGTACCAGTATCGTCCCAGGCGTTGCCGCCTTTGTCGCATTCGGGATGGATTCTGATGGCGAAGCGCTCATTTCGTTTCAGTACTTTCTTCTGTCACGAGTTCCATGGAAAGCAACCTGGCTGCCCGTTGGCGCGTGTCGGGCGCTGGCATGGGGAAGCTGTGTTTGGCGGCGATTCGGAGGGATCTGACATCGTCGCTGGCGG
This sequence comes from Opitutaceae bacterium, assembly GCA_041652235.1. Lineage (GTDB taxonomy): Bacteria > Verrucomicrobiota > Verrucomicrobiia > Opitutales > Opitutaceae > MWDT01. The sequence goes on from JBAZHQ010000152.1 coordinate 1,039, forward strand.
GAAGCGTCATTCTTATTTCGGTCTTGCCAGGACGCAGAATGTGATGCTGGGGCTCAACGTTCTGGAGCGCAAATGAGAGCTCTGTCTCGGTCGCTCCCGCCCAGCCGGGAAACTCCCAGAGCATCACCAGCGTCATTTTGCGATTTAGCGAAGGCAGTTGAGTGGAGATTTCCGACGCGGCCCAGCCGTCCGCGTCCACGCCATTCAGGGACAGGCGTTCCCTGTTCTCCGGATCGGTGTTCCAGAGCGTGGACGAAGGGGCCGCGATCTCCATCAAGGACAGGCGTCCACCCACGTCGCGCAGATCTCCGTTCGGCAGGAGGGCGGTATGATCGAACACCATCTCCACGTCAGTTTTATTGCCCGGCTTTCCGATGGGAATCAGGTGATCGAAGTCGCCCTGGGGAGCAGGGAGCGTGAACTCCTCCGAGCCATTGACCTTGATTTTCAGGGTTGCTTTGGAGCCGCCCAGGCCGGGGAGACCGGGGACTTGGCCCTTGACGTGAAGCAGTGCGCCGCGAGACGCGTTTCCGAGTGTCCAGGTGGATCTGGAGCCCAGCCAGCCGTCTTCATAAGCACCTGTGAACTCAAGTCCGTGCGCTTTGGTGAGATCATCTGGGAAACTTGAGACACGGGTGGGACGGGAGAGCGCGCGATATTGCTCCGGGCTTAGCGCGGAGATATCGCGACCCCAGCCGGCAAGCCGGCGGAAATCGCGGGGCACATTCATGCTGTAGAGCGCCCTTAGTCCCGATCGGTCGTCCGTCATGGTCTTTGGAATCTCGTTGAAATCGATTGCCAGATAGGCCGCACCGTTGAGCCAGTACGGTCGGATGGGGCCGACGATCTTGTTGAATGCGCCAGATCCGGAAAGTCCCATCGGGTAATCTTTGTCACCCTGTATTTGCGCCTTATTACTCCAGTTCATCCGCGGCATGGAATAAGTGCGGGTGGCGGAGATTCGCAGGTAGAACTCCTCCGAGGGGTTGGCGATTCTCAGTAGCATGAAGCGTCCTATCCCGGCAAAATCCAAATCGGTTTGCCCGGGATCCTTCTCCTGCTGGTAGAGCGCGACGCGACGGCGATCGCCAAGGTAATAGTGATGCCCGCGCCCCGAGTGGACGAAGAAAACGTAGTTATGCATCTCCTTTGCCGGAACCAGCCGGAACAGGTTTTCCAACGACGTCTTCGGGTCCAGGCCGAACTTATTGAAAAGGGAGAGCTTTGGCGAGGTGACGAGGTAATAGTCGGGTTCGGAGGCCAGTTTGGGGAAGTTAAAGGACGTCTTCCAGATCATGGCGTTTCCCATATAGTCCGCCTCATGGGTTCTTGCCAGGTCCGGCGCCTGCGAGAGCTGCTTGAAGAAGGGATGCAACTCCAGAACGTAGCCGGGTCTGCGGTAGTCCAGCCTCAGGCCCGGCGCGAAGAAATCGCGTGACGCGAACGCGACGTCGTGCCCCCGCAGCTCGGATGCCGCGAACTTGGCTCCGACCACGTTGTCAAGCGTGCTCAGGATCTTGGCGGGTTTCGGAATATCCGCCTTGATCTCCAGTCCCAGCGCCGAGGCGAACCGCAGCTCGGTCAACCCTCCGGCTCTCAATCCGCACGACGACGAGGAATAGAAGTGACCCGATGGAAAGGTCACGCAGGCATAGGCCGCCACGCACGCCGCCTGGATGCATCGATTCTTCGTCGCCGAGATGAGCAACCACGCTCCGGCTCCGGCGAGCGCCGGCTGAAGGAACATGGCGAGCTTGAAAAGGCCGAAGTCGTTGCCGGATTGAAACAGGTGCGCGGCTAGGACGGCCTGGACCAACCCGAGCAGGGCGATGGGATAACCTCGGCGGCATCCCACCATGAATGTTACGAGCATCGTCACAACGCCTGCCATGCCGGCGATGATCGCCACCGAGGAGTAAGGCTCCGCGAAATCCCAGGAGATCGGCATGAAGCCAAACAGATTCGCCGTGCCCGATGGAATGAGGAAAAAGGGGAAAAGAGAAAGGCTGAGGTCGACTTGGGAGCCTATCACCCCGGCTTGGTTGGACAGTGTGTACAGGTACGAGATGAGATTATGATTCAATAGGATGACGACGGCTGTCAGCGCGTAGATCGAGCGCCTGAGGTGCTCGTAGGGCAGTTTCCTGTCCTGTGCGATTCGCACCAGCAGAAATCCACCGAAAGAAAGGACAACGAAGGGAGTCACCTCAGGGTAGTAGATGCACAAGGCCGCCGCTGGCAGCGCCACGATGACACCCTCTTTGGCCAGCCGGATCGTCGGCCGGGCATGGGGTTTTTCAGTGAGCAGGCTCAGGCAGGCCAGCAGCAGGGCCAGACCACCCACCTGTGCGATCAACTGATAGAGTGTCCCCAGCATGAACAAAGGGCTGACGGCGAGAATCCAGGCCGCGACGATGGACCAGCGCCGGAAGCGCCCCTTGTACATCACGAGTGCCGCCGCCGCGAAGAGCTGCGCGCATGCCAGCGCCAGGATGACGGGCATGAATATGTGCGTTGCCTTTAACCCTGTCAGACTCGCCACCCATGCCAGAATGTGCTCGCTGCCAAAGCGCATCAGGTCGGATGCGTGCATGTACCAGTAGGTTTGGGCGTAGTCGCGGAGGTTTACCTCCACCGCCGTCGGCACCGAGAAGAACTCATGGTCGGCAAAACGCTCCGCCGCTAGGCAGTAGTTTGCCATGTCGTCGTTCGAATAGCTTACCCAATTAAGTCCATAGATGAAAGCGGGCCAGCCCGCGATCAGGAGGAAAGCCAGTGCGGCGAGCGCATACGGCGTCAGCCTTGTGATGCCGCCCCAGGGTTTTTTCCGGTAGAAAACCAAGCCGGTTCCGCACGCAAGGACCGTTGCCCAAGCCCACGCGAAGCTTCGGATGGGCAGGCCCGCCTGATTGCCGATCATCAGGCCGAACAACACCACGGAAAGACCGATGCTTGGGGCCAATAACCAGCTTTTCAAAGCGCCGCGCCGATAGCGGAGGGCGCTCAAGGTCGCCTTGCCGACGCAGGCAAAGATGGCAAAGAGGATTATCGAAAGACTGAGGACTAACATGAAGAGCTAATCCTTTCACTCTAAACTGAAAAGCCCGCGAGCTTCTTTTGCCAAAAATCCGGATGAAAGCTGCGCAGGCCCGATCTCGGCAACGCGCCGCTAGATCTTGTCCACGATCTTGTCTGCGAGACCGTAGGCGATCGCTTCCTCTGCGTTCAGATAGAAGTCCCGATCGGTGTCCCGCTCGATCTTCTCCAGAGGCTGTCCGGATGCGGTGGCAAGGATGTTGTTGAGCTCCTTGCGCACCTTTTCCATTTCCTGGGCCTGGATATTGATGTCGGTTGCCGGTCCGATGAAACGTCCTGAGATCAGGGGTTGGTGGATGAGCACCCGGGCGTGAGGATAGAGGATGCGACGTCCCTTGGGTGCCGCGCTAAGAAGGATCGAGCCCATCGAGGCGGCCATGCCGGTCACGATCACCGTCACCGGGGAGCTGATCAGTCTGACCGTATCATAAATCGCCATGCCCGCTGTGATCGATCCGCCTGGAGAATTCATGTAGAAGAAGATCTCCTTGCCGGGGTCGATTGCCTCCAAATACAGCAACTTCTCGGTGATCTCCTTGGCAGTCTCATCGGTCACTGCGCCCCAAAGGAAGATTTTCCGTTGATCGAGAAACTTGCGGGCGATGAGTGCCGCTACAGACGTCGCTGGCTTCTTGTTGCCGCAGCATTCGCCTTCCTCGTCGTCATCGTCGTCGTCATCGTCATCGGCGCGCCATTGGGCGGCGTTGGGATTGAGAGGGGACTGATATGTCGGGAATGCCATGCCTGATACCTTGAGAAGCTGGAAGCGCTTGGCAAGTGTCAGAAATGACTTTGAGAAGATTGTAAAACGGTCCAAGGCAGTGTCCGCCATCGTCCTACCTAAAGGTTTCGCCCTGGGAACCGATATTAGGGATGTCTGCCAATGAGCGCCATTGCCCTATATCGCGAAAACAACGTCAATCTCGCCGCGGAAATCGTGCGGGATCTCCATCAGATTCCCTCCGCGCCGAAGGTGCTCCCGCGCCTCTCCCAGTTGTTGGACGATGGGAATTCCTCGATCTATGAGATAGTTTCGCTCATCCGGCTCGATCCCGGCATTGCCGCTCGCGTGCTGCAAATGGCGAACAGCGTATTCTTCTCCAAGGGCTCCCGAGTTTATTCGGTGGAGGAAGCCGTCGCCCGGGTGGGTTACGATTCCGTATATGAGGTGGTATCTTACGCCGTTGCCTCCCATGTTCTTGTACGTCCTCTCGTCGTTTACGGAATCGAGGCCGACGACCTCTGGAGGCAGGCCGTTGCCTGTGCGATTGCCGCCGAGACCATCGCCTCCTATGTCGGAGAGGATCGCAACGTGGCCTATACGGTGGGTCTTCTGCATAGCGTGGGCATGGTGGCCATCAATGAATGGGCGATGCAGCACCAGCCCGTTCTGGTCTTCACCAACAAGGGGCTTCCCTGCGAATACGTCGAGAGCGAGCGTTCTCTCATCGGCTTCACGCAGGCCGAAGCCGGCGCGGAACTCCTCGAGTATTGGGATTTTCCTGCGACGATGTGCAGCCCGGTGCGCTGGCAATATACGCCGCATTGCTCGGTGTCGCATGTGCACATGAGCGCTCTTCTGCACGCGGCAAAATGGGTCCGTTCGATGGTCTGCTCCGAGGGTGCCCCGCCTCCGCTGCCCGAGCCTTGCACGATCCAGCCCTTGCGACTGCAACCTGCGCAGCTTCTGCGTATCGCAGGCGAAGTGCGCCTGCGTCTTTTATCGGTTCGCCACTTGCTTGAGCTCCAGTAATCCTCTACCGTACCCGGGCTTTTGAAAACCTAATGGGTAACGTCTCGGCATCTCTTCCGCTGCATGTCTGCTCTTCGCCGGATGAACTGGTTCGCCAGCTCCGGACGCTGCCGCCTGTCCCGAAGGTCCTTGCAAGACTGCAGCCGATGCTGGCGGATCTGAACACGGACCTCAACGATCTCGCGTCGGTGATCCGCATGGAACGTGCGCTTGCCGCACGCGTGCTTCAGGTGAGCAACAGCGCTTTTGTCGGGCTCGGTTCCAGGACCCGCAGCATCGAGGAAGCTATCGGGCGGCTCGGCTTTAGGGAAGTCCGCCGGCTTGTCACCATCGTGATCGGCCTGCAGATCCTGGAGCGTCCCCTTCCGGTTTACGGAATTGATTCCCGTTCATTATGGAAGCAGTCGATCGCGTGCGGCCTGGCGGCGGAAGAGGTTGCGAAGATCGTCGACGAGGATTCGAACGCGGCTTACTCCCTGGGTCTTCTTCACAGCGTGGGCATGGTTGTCGTAAACGCCTGGGCAGCCATGGTGGCAAAGGACACTCGGCTGATTACGACAGGCTACCCCGACGAGTACACGGAATCGGAGCGTACCTTGCTGGGCTTTACCAATGCCGATACGGGTGCCGCCTTGCTGAGGCGCTGGGATTTTCCTCCCGCCGTGGTCGAGCCGGTGCGCGCCCAATACCAGCCCGTGCTCGCCGCCTCTCATTCCCGTCTCGCCCATTTGCTGCTCGTGGCGCGCTGGCTGCGATCAGCCGCCTGCGATGCGGACCTGCCCGGAGCGCTTCCCGATTCCCGCAGCATGGCAATACTCGGCTTCTCCGAAGTCACGTTGACCGAAACGTTGGTGATTGTGCGTCGCCGCCTTGAGGATGCCGGCAAGCTTCTGAACATCAACTGACGGTCTCCCCGCAGCGGAGAATTGTCTTGAGTAATCCGGGTCTTTCTACGTTTCTCGGCATCCCTCCCGCCAATAGACGCATGTCGAGCTTAGCTCCGTGCGTCGGTCGCTCGGCCCTCGTGGCCGGGCGATTTTTTTTATAGGGCGCCCGGCAGGGCGCACCTGCCGCAAGAAGCAGAAAGACGCACTTTCTCCTTGCGCGCAGATCATGGAATGCGAGAGCATCAGCCCCTTTCCCTCTTAACTCTCGCGTTTCCGGCTCTTCACCGGGATACGCTTAATATCATCTGAAGGCCTGGCCCTCCGGCCTCGTTTTTCAGAGCTCGATACTTTCCGCCAAAAAGTTCTTGCCGAACCCAAGGCGGGTGGTAGCGTTCGCCTCTTTTCTCAAATTCTCTCCTTCCGATTTCGCTATGCCAACCATCAACCAACTCGTGCGCAAAGGACGTCGCCAGATTCGCGCGAAGTCCAAGTCGCCGGCACTGTCGGGCAATCCTTTCCGCCGCGGTGTTTGCGTGCAGGTGATGACCCGCACGCCCAAGAAGCCCAATTCCGCTATCCGTAAGGTCGCGAAGGTGCGCCTGACCAATGGCAGCGAAGTCATTTCCTACATCCCCGACGAGGGGCACACGCTCCAGGAGCATTCCATCGTGCTCGTGCGCGGCGGTCGTGTGAAAGATCTTCCCGGCGTGCGTTACCACATCGTTCGCGGCACCCTTGACGCCACCGGCGTCGAAAAGCGCCGTCGCAGCCGTTCCAAGTACGGCGTGAAGCGTCCGAAGGAAAAGAAATAATCTAACCTAGCGAGGAGAACTTCAGACCATGTCACGTCGTCACAGAGCAGAAAAAAGGGTCGCCACGCCCGATATCCGCTATAACAGCCCGCTCGTTGCCCATCTGATCAATGTGATCATGAAGTGCGGCAAGAAGAGCCTCGCTCAGCGCATCGTCTATGGTGCGTTCGAAAAAGTCAGCGAGAAGCTCCAGAAGGGTGATCCTGTAGATCTCCTCATCGGCGCCCTTGAAAATGCGCGCCCCCGCCTTGAGGTGAAGAGCCGCCGCGTCGGCGGCGCCACCTATCAGGTGCCTGTTGAGATTTCCTACGAGCGCCAGGAGAGCCTGGCATTGCGCTGGATCGTCACTGCAGCCAACGGGCGCAAAGGCATTCCAATGGGTGAGGCCCTCGCCGCCGAGCTCGTCGACGCCTACAACAATACGGGGAGCGTCGTAAAGAAGAAGGAAGACACCCATAAGATGGCTCAGGCCAATCGCGCCTTTGCCCACCTCCGCTGGTAACGCAAACCGGCGCCGAGCCCGCGAACATACGCAGACTCAATGTCTATAAAGATCGTCACAGAGAAATCCCAGCTTTCCGCTGCCAATTCCCCCAAGCGTCCCTCTCCGATGGAGTGGACGCGCAATATCGGCATTGCCGCGCATATCGATGCAGGCAAGACCACCGTCACTGAGCGCATCCTCTATTATACGGGTGCGGTTCATAAAATGGGCGAGGTGCACGAAGGCACCACCGTGACGGATTGGATGGAACAGGAGCGCGAACGCGGCATCACCATCACTTCGGCGGCAATTTCCTGCGCCTGGGTGCCCTCGGTCGGCACCTTCAATGGCATCAAGACCCGCATTAATATCATCGACACTCCGGGACACGTGGACTTCACCGCCGAGGTGGAGCGCTCGCTGCGCGTCCTCGACGGTTGCGTATCGGTATTCTGTGCCGTGGGTCGCGTGCAGCCCCAGTCCGAAACTGTGTGGCGCCAAGCCAACAAGTATCGCGTTCCCCGCCTTGCCTTCGTTAATAAGATGGATCGCATCGGCGCAAACTTCCTTCTCTGCGTCGAGGAAATGCGCAAGAAGCTCGGCGCGAACGCTCATCCCCTTTACCTTCCGATCGGCGCCGAGGAGAACTTCAGCGGCGTTGTCGATCTCGTTCAGATGAATGCCTACATGTTCGACGAGAATCCCGACGATCCTCTCGGCATGAATCCCACGATTGTGGACATTCCGGCCAACATGCTGGCCGATGCCAAAAAGTACCATGATGCGCTCGTCGAAGCAGTTGCCGAGAGTGATGACAGCCTCGCCGAGAAATACCTGAGCGGTACGAAAATCACCCCCGCGGAGCTCATGGTCGGTATTCGCAAGGCCACCACCGCTCTCAAGTTCACAGGTGTGATCCCCGGTTCCGCTTTTAAGAAGAAGGGTGTCCAGCGCCTGCTCGACTGCGTGGTTAACTACCTTCCCAGTCCCCTGGATATCCCCGGGACCAAGGGGCAGGACAGCGACGGCGCGGAAGTGCACGCAACGGCCAAGGACTCTGCGAAGACCGTCGGACTCGCCTTCAAGCTTTGGAGCGATCCCTTCGTCGGCCGCCTCGTTTTCGTCCGCGTGTACCAGGGGCAGATCGCCAAGGGACAATCTCTCTACAATCCTCGCACCCGCCGTTCCGAACGCGTCTCCCGCCTCCTGCTCATGCGCGCCATGGATAAGGAGGAGATCGACACGGCCTACGCCGGCGATATCTGCGCCGTCATCGGAGTGAAGGATATCATCACAGGCGACACGCTTTGCGACGAGGATATCGACATCCGCTTGGAGCCCCCGACCTTCCCCGAGCCCGTCATCTCGATGTCCATCGAGCCGAAGTCGAAGGCAGACCAGGAGAAGATGGGTTCTG
>JBAZHQ010000153.1:0-9485 GCA_041652235.1 Opitutaceae bacterium
TCTTCTCGGCATTCCGATGGGAATTTACGGGGCGGTTCTATGGAGCGTCGCGCTGATCTCGCCCAGCCCGGCGTCCAGGCGCTGGGCTCATCACCTGCTCGGATTCGGGTCGATCGTCATGGTCGGGCTGCAGGCGTTTGTGCTGCACCAGTATTGCGCCTGGTGCCTCGCGCATGCCCTGATCGCCTGGCTGGCGTGGCCCGGCCTGAGCGTCACCACTCGTCCGATACACATAGCGGCAGGCCTGGCGCTGGCCCTTGGCGGCCATGTCGTCCAGCGCGTTTACGTCGCATCGCATCTGCCTGTGCAGGCGGTGCAGGATTTGGGCGCGCTGCGCTCTGCGAGCCTCGACTGGCTCGGCCCCGTGAACGGCGACAGCCCCGTGCTTGTGATGAGCCTGCGTTGCGTCTCCTGTTGGGACCGGTGGCTGGAGCCGCTCGGCAGCCGGGCATGGCGCCCGCGAAGCGGCGCTCCGCAGCTCCTCTGGAAGACGGAGCCGGAGGACAGGGAGATGACGGCCTTGGTGGTTGCCGCCGTGCTTTCCCGGAAGGGTGCGCACAGCGATGCCTTTGCGGCCGTGCTGGCGCTGGCGAAAGGCCGGCGCGACTCGCTCGTCAATCGGCCCGAATCCGCCCGGGCATGGCTTGCCGAGACGTTCCCGGAGGCATCAGCCCATCTGGATGAGGCGCGCGCCATCCTCGACCGGCAGGCCGCCGCGCTTTCTGCCGCAGATTTGAAGGCCGCTCCGCTCTGGATCGAGCGTGGACTGCCTCCCAGTGCGGACAGTGCCTTCGACACAGACATACCCGAGGGGAGGGGAGAACCGGAAAAGGTAAAATAGATAACGACGACAATAATACTTGACTAATAACGACGCTGCTCTCTGTTTTTAGGGGTAAAGTAAATATAACGGAGACAAATTATGAAGAGCATGCGTTTTAAGGGAAGAAAAGGTTTCACGATGGCGGAACTGTTGATCGTCATCGTATGCATCGGGCTGCTGGCCGCGATTGCGGTGCCGACGGTCAACCGGGTGCGCGATGCGTTGACCGACAACGCGAAAGTGAGGAATGCCGACAAGCTCAACGAATATATGAGCGCCCTGTACAATGGCGGCGTGGACACGAGCACCTATGCAACGGGGGCGGCGACGATCACGGCGTTGCAGTTTGGGATCGCGATTCCGGCGACGGTCACCGGCGGGGCAACCATGGAAGTGCGGTTGGAAAAGGACGTGAATGCGTCCGCCTACACGTTCACGGCCGGCACGGCGACGACGGCGCCGCGTTTCGCGGCCATTCTTAATCAGCGAAACGTGCGACCCTAGCGCCGGAGAACCGTCATGCGTTCTCGCATACACAGCCCGGTGCGGAGCCGCCGGGGCGGCTTCACGCTCGCCGAGATCATCGTGGTCGTCGTGGTGATGGGCCTGCTTGCCGGGCTTCTGGCCGGAGGCGTGGGCAATCTCCTGCCCGTGGGACGCCAGGAAGCGGCGATCGGCAAGGCGCGGATACTCAACGCGGCCCGATGCTCCTATTCCCTGCTTATGCCGGGCGCCGAGGCGCAATGGACCTCGGCGGCGTCCGATGCTGACCGGGTGGCGCTTCTCATGGAGGCGCGGGTGCTTGACGGCAGCTCCGCCGAATTTCTCGCGTCGCCGGGCGGATACGTCCTCAGCGTCTCGGGCGGGCTGAGGGAGGCGACGATTCTCACCAAGGATGGAGCACAGGTGAACTACACGACGCCATGAAGCACCCGATTCGCGCAGGCTGGAAGGCGTTCACTCTTGTGGAGACTCTGCTTTGCTGCCTCCTCATCGCGCTGCTGCTGGGCGCACTGCTGTCGGGGCTTCTTTTCTTGCAGCGCACTCTGATGCCGCCGCGGATGCTTGTGGGAGGCGCCATTCTGCCGGTCGCTCCTTCCTATGTGCCTTTCCCGGCGGCGGTGAAGCTTCAGGAGAGACTGATCGCTCACCTGGATGGATCCATCGCCACCTATGTTTTCGGAGGAGGGCATTCGGGACTGGCTGAGGTGCCGCCTCGCGTCGTAACGCAGCCGCTTCAAGCCACCGCTCTGCCAAGCATCGGCAGCTTCTCTTCCGGGCTGCCGCAGGACTCGGCGAATTTCCAGCGCCTCTATGCCGCCGAACTGGGAGGAATGCGGAGCGATGCAAGCCTGTCCGAATTCAGTGTGGTGACAATCGGAGCACACGATGGGGCGCTGGCGGTCACCTGCTTGGTGCAGTGTCGCAGCAGCGAGGTCCGGCCTGCTGGAGACTCGCGGCTGTGGAGGAGATTTGAAGTCAGTCTCTGCGATATCGATGGAAGCGCTCTCTCATATGAATTTCTCGAAAGACCCGGGACGGAGCGCAGTTATTGCGCCGGGGTCATGCACACCTGGCACCGGTTGAATGAAGCCATGGGTGTTTTCGAGGAGGGCCCGGCTTGTGTCGTCTTTCCCGATCCCTGGCGTTTCGGAGGAGATCTCGAGTCGTCCGCAGGAGAAGCTACGTTCTCAAGATTCACTTATTTACTGCCTGTCGGCGCATGAAAACCCGGTATCCACAGTCGTTTGCCTTGAAGCGCCGCCGTGGATCCCTGGTGGTTCTGGTGCTGGCGATTCTTGGCCTGTTCGGGACGCTCGGCGTGCTTCAGGTGCTGATCCATGCCAGCGCGGGGATCACGTCGAGGGCCTTTGAGCACAGGCGTCAGAGGATGACAGTCTCCCTCCGGGCGCAGCGTGCGCTTGGGGAGGCATTGCTATCGTTCAACGAGACAGGGGCGGATGGCTCCGATACCTTCGAGGCAACATTGTCCGGGAAGCTCGCGGAGTTGGATACGGGTTGTGCGAAGGTGCTCGTGGAGGACTGTCCCGCTGCGATTCCGGCGCCGGCGATGTTTCCGGATCTGACAAAGGAGCCGGAGCCGCTTGAAGCGCCCAGCGCGGAACTGCTGGCCATGGCCTCGCCCGATTTACGGGGAATGATGGGAGCCCGTGTGGCGGAGTATGCCGCGGGGAGAAGTCGTTTCACTTGCGAAGCGCCTGTCATGGGACGTCCCTTGCGATATTCGCTCGCCTTCGATGGACGCCTGGTGGCGGTGCCTCTCACGGCTGTTGCGAAGGTAGCCTATGAATTTCCCTGTGAGATTGGAACGACGCCGGAGGGCCCCGACACCGCGCCGGAGGGATCTTCCCTCGGTCTGGTTCCGGCGCGCGATGCCGCCGGGGTGGCGTCAATGCAATCGGCGACGGATGCCCTACCGTATCATTTTCGCAGGAAGGCGAGCGTTGCCGGAGCCTATCAATATCTCTTTTCCCAGGCCTATGTGGACCGCATGGCTCTTTATGCCGGGCCCGCGCACATCCTCGATCTGGACCAGGCGGAATCAGACGCACCCCGACTCGATGGTTTTTCGAGATCTGCCGGGGAATCCGTATTGGATCTGGGTTTGGCGGGCAGAGGGCGCTGGGGTCCGATCGACAGTGTGGAGCCCGTGCTGATGGTTATGTCAGGGACGCCGGGAGCAGTGCTGAAAGTAATGGATAGCGTCGGCGCTTCGACGGGCCAGCCGATGATCCTGGTTCTCATGGGCACACTGGACACGCCGCTTGTCGTGGAGCTGTCGTCGGTTTCCAGGCCCGTCATTCTTATCGGATTCAATCTTCGCCTGTCGGCGTCGGCATCCGTCGTTTGGAATGGAGCGCTATTTCTGGACCCCCGGTGCGCTCTCTCCGCCGCGCCGGGAGGGATTCATGCCGCCCACTTCTCCTATGCCGCAGGCGGAAAGGATGTGCATGAGGCTTCGGTGGTGGCGGACCTACCGATGAATCACGGCTTGGAACAGATAGCACCGAGGGTCGTTCACGCGGCAGTCGCCCAAGTTGCGCTATGACTTTTGCACGTCCCATCACTATCCGGTCCTTGCCAGCCTCAGTGCGCGGAGGGTTTTCGCTTGCGGAAGTCCTGATCGCGATCCTGTGCCTCGGCCTGTTGCTCGCGCCCTTTCTGCGAACGATCACGAGTCTTCCCGCGATGCAGCGACACCTTGGGTTGCAGGCCCGCGATGAAGCGTGGAGAAGTTTTCAGGACCATGCCTTGGCCGCGGGACTGGATCCAAGGCAGGCTGCGGCTTTGCTGGCCGCCACGAATCCGGCCATCCCGGAGGTGGAATCCGAGTTTGTCGAGCGCGGCGCCTCGGTCGTGCCGGAGGGGCGCGTGGCATTGAGAGTTCTGCGTGGTAGCGTTGGAGCGCAGCATCCCGAGGATCGTCCCGGGGGATCGGGGTGGGAACTGTCGCGAGGGAGCGCGCTTGCGCCGCCCGCGCCGCCTGCGCCGCCGCTGCTGCCTGTGACAATGCGATCACCGGACATTACCCCGCTGCCGGGCTCATCTATTCCGCTCATCGGTCTTGCGCCGGCTGAAGGGTCGCTGCCGCCGAGCTTGTCAGTGGAAGCCAGCTCTCAGGAAAACGGACGCGTGTGCCTGAAACTCGGCCGCGCGGGAACGCCGAGCTCCGGATTGGGGGAGGCGCAGGGCGTCGTCTCCGTGGAAGAATTTGCCGCCGGGTTTATTGGGACTTCTTGGACGGAGTATCCTGGGGAACCCGCGGCCGGGCACCGGCCGGTGGAGATGCCGGACGGGCGTAAACGCTGGCTGGTGCCCGAAGGGCGGGGGCTGAGAACCTATGAACCGAGCGAGTTCGTGACCTGGGCCTACACGCTCGATTTGGGCCCGCCCATCCTGCGCCATGCAGGAGCGGAAATCGCGGATGGAGGGAATCTGGTGCTAGGCTATCCCGATCTTGCCGCGGTGCGGAGCGGAGAGGCGGCATTGCGTATCGATTGGCCAGATACCACGAAGGCGCTGTTGGGAGGATTTGCAGACCGCCTTGCACAAGGCTTTGAAGTCACTTTTGCAGGAAATCCCGGGCCGACGAACGGGGATCTGAGCTTATTCTGCTCGAACACGGCGCTCGATGCCTGGACGGAGGAAAGCCCGTTGCTGGCGACGCCCCTGCCCGCGCCGGGTTGCACGGCGCGATCCGCCGCCTGGACCCTCGGGCGCGGACTCACGGAGATGGGCGAACCGGAACGGGTGAACGCCGGCGCCAGCGAGTCCGATCCTTTTCCATCGGGGAGCGCCGAGTTCTCTCCTCCGGCCCAGGCGGATGGCGTGCGTCGCGGTCGTTTGTCCGCACGCGATGGCACCCTTGTCAGCACAACGCCGAGCCTCTCCCTCACTATTGTCCCATGAAGCCGCAATTCCCGCTCATTGATTTTCTGGACGAGATGGCGGGGCGCCCGGGGGCGACCGACATCACCCTATGTTCAAACGGACGGGTTGGGCTGAGGCAGAATGCACGGATGGCGGTCATGACGCTCGCGCCATTGAAAGAGCTGTGGGCGGAGACGATGGCCGGGCATTTCCGCGCGCGTCCCGCCGACCCGCGTTGCTCGTGCACGGTGGTGCTTTCCGGGCAAAAGGGAGCCCGGTTCCGGGCCATGCTTGCCGCATCCCACGAGGGAGAAACGCTCTCGGTCCGCTTCCTCGCAGCCAGCATTCGGTCTCCATCGGAGCTGCTTCTTCCCAGCGGCCTCGAAGACAGGTTCACGCGTTTGCGTGGAGGACTGTTTCTAGTCTGCGGGCCATCGGGATCGGGAAAGAGCACTACGATCGCATCGCTGCTTCGGAGCCGGGGAGCGGTCGCGGGAGGGAAGACCGTGTCCATCGAGAATCCGGTCGAGCTTGTGCATGAGAGCATGGAGAACTGCCTTTTTGTGCAGCGCGAGCTGGGGGAGAGCGTTCGCTCCTATTCAGAGGGGCTTGAGGAGGCGCTTCAGATGAATCCAGATGTGATTTCCGTGCAGGAACTGCGCGAGCCTGCGGCAGCGGAGACCGCCCTGTCCGCGGCCTTGAGCGGGCATCTTGTCATTGCCTCGATTCACGCCACCACGGCATCGACGGCTCCGCAGCGTTTCCTATCCCTGATCAATCCCTCGCTCGATGATGCCGGAGCCCGCGATGCGCTGGCGTCCTGCCTCGAAGGCGTGGTGATGCAGCGATTGGTGCCGGGTTACGACAGGCTTGTGCCCGTGTTCGAGGTGCTGCTGCTGCGCGACGGCGCTGAGCGGCTGCACACGGTGGAGAGGCTGGTTCGACAGGGGAACTGGCTCGGGTTACGGCAGGAGATGGAAGGCGGGCGCCATGGGATGATGACTTTGGAAGAGAGCCTCCGGCAACGCACTGAAGAGGGCCTGATTGCAGGCGCGAGTTGGGCAACAGGAGGCACGCCGTGATCTCCTTATCGGTCTTTCCATCTTTTAGGCGGAGCCCGTTTTTCGAGCTTCTGACGGGGACTGCCCATCAACCCAGGCCCGCAGACGCGACGGTTCCGTTGAAGGATCGTTTTGCCGGCAAGCCCCTGCTGCTCGTGATGGTGGCCAGGGAACGGGCCGCGACGCTCAGGGTGAGCTTCGACCGAAGCGGCAATCCGTGCCTCGGCGAGAGCAGGCAGATCGTGGCGCGACATCCCGGAGAGTTGGGAAGGGTCCTGCAGGCCGAAGCACGGGCATCGGGCTCATCCTGGGCTCTGATCGTGCTGGCGCTGGGGTGGCAGGCGGAGCTTGGGCTGCGCTCGGCTCGTTCGGCGCCGGACTTCAGGCCCATCGACCGTTTTCTGATTCCTGCCGAACGCCCGGAGCTTTTCGTCTCCCAACCCAGAGCGGATCTCGCCTATGCGGTCGTCGATCATCCCGTGCTGGATCGTTCGGTCATTTTTGCCTGCAAACGAAAAGATCTGGACGCAGTGGTTCAGGAAGTGGGAAGCGCGGGGCTGGGAGTCGCCGGAGTGCGCCTGGGCGTGGCATCGCAAGTGGAGCTCTGGTTGGAGGTGGCGGGCGACAAGGCGCTGGAGAGGGACGTTTTGGTCAGCGACGGGATGAGCGTGCTGTTGTTGAATGCGAAGGACGGGGATTTCTCGGCTCCCGTCCAGGCAGCCGCCGGGGCGGGGGGATCGCCTCCCCGCCAGGCCTCGGCGCGACCGAACGACGTGGCGCAGGACATCGCGCGGTTCGTGAGGGACAATGGAATGCGTCCCCTGGTCGTCATCGGTCCGGCGGAGATTACTTCGACGTTCCCGAATACGACATCTCTGCAAGACATCGACGTGTTACGACCTGAGGAACCGCGGCTTCACGACTCCGCCCTGGCCTCGCTGGCGGCCGAAGTGCGCCACGATCTGAAGCCCGGACTTTTGGAGGAGCGGCCTGCGATCCCTGCAAAGTGGCGGCCTTGGACAATCGGCTATTTCGCGTCTCTGATCGCTGTGGTTCTCCTTACTGCGTTCTTTCTATTCCGGGCTTGCGAAGAAGAGCGCGCCTGTGCGACGGCGACCCGGCGGCAGCAGGAGGCTCAGTGCCGCGAGACGGCGGCCCTTGGGGCATTGGCGGAGAATGCGAAGGAAAAAACCCGGGCCTGCGACCTGCGGGACTGGGTGGCGTCCGGGTATCATGCGCAGAGCTTTCTGCATCTGATTCTGCGCGAGCTTCCCGAAGGGGTTTCCCTCGATCGGATTTCCGCGCAGCTTGAAGGAGCCGGGCCGCAGCTTTCCCTGGAATTTGCATTGCTCGGAGGCGAGGAACTCCAGATTGCCGCGACACGGGCGATTGAGAAGGCGGTGCTGGCCCTGAATTGCCAAGTGGGAGAAAGACACACGCCCGCGCCGTTTTCGGGGGCGGGATTGGCCTACCGCTGGCGTCTGATTCTTCCTGCGGAAACGGGGAGGAGGAAGCCATGAGCTTTTATCGTCTCACCCTGCTTTGCATGGTTGTCACCCTTGGCGCCGCCTGTGTTGTGTGCTGGAGCGCAGCCGGATGGGCAAAGCAAGCCTCTCATGAGGCGAGAGCGCGCGAAGCCGAGTGTCTCGCCCTGACGGCCAAGGCGGGACAACGGGAGGAGGAGCTTGGAAAAAAGCGCTCCGGCTTGGCGGGCATGCAGGCGTTTCTCAGATCCTGGGAGCCTCATCTGCGCCGCGTCGACCAGGAGAAGGATGTCTCCATTGCCATGAGAACGAGCCTGGAGACGCTCGCCCAGCGCAAGCTCAGCCTCGTGACGGATCAAGTGACGGTGCCCGAGCCCGGACAGGTCATGTTTGGCAAGAGAGCCGTCACCGTCCAGCGCCTCAGCATGAGGGCAAGCGGCGAGAGTCTGGTGTCCCTGATCATCTGGCTGGGCGAGGCGGAAGCCAGTTTTCCCCTCGCTCGGGTTGAGGCGTGGGAACTCTCCGCGACCGGGGGTCTCGGGTATTCCCTGAAACTTACACTGGCCCAGCCGATGCAACCGTTTCCTCCGTCCCAATCCCTGAGATGAAATCTCCTCGAGACATCTTTTCAAAGCCTCAGCCGAATTCCGACATCCGACAGTCCCATTCTGTCCGACGGTCCGACCGACCGTCCGTCCTAGTGCTGGCCTCTGTCTTCTGGCCTCTGGCCTCTTTGATTGCCGCCCCGCACTGCGGCGCCGCCGAGAATCGGGCAGTTGAGGAAGAGAAATGGTCGGCTTGCACCCCGCAGGTTCTAAAGGCTCCCGTTGCGATCGAACTTAAGCGCGATTCGCTCCAGCCTCTGGCCTCCCCGGTAGCTTCCGGCTCACGGGTCTCCGCGAGCAAGGCGGAGTTGGGAGAGAAGATTGCCCGCTCGCTTGCCGGACGCATCAGGGGAGTGTTGCGAAGCGGAGCGCTGAGCACGGTGTTGATCGACGGACGTTGCGTCAGTGTGGGCCGGGAACTTACGCCGTCTCTTGGGACAGCTAGCGATGCGACGGCGCCACGAATCCGGCTGAAATCCGTGAATGACGACAGGCTGGTCTTTCTGGTCCGCCAAGGCGCGGCGGACGGGGAAGAGATCATCGAGGTGAGTGTAATGCTGGACCCCATTCTGCACGCCCGATGAACTCACATTTGATACCCCGTCGTGCGGAACTCCTGCAATCCATGGATTGCATTGCCACGGGAGAAGAGGCGGCGCGCGTTTTTCATGCCCAGGGCATTTATCCCGTGACGCTTGCTCCGGCGTCGGCGTGCTCGGGGATCATCGAGACCTTCGTGCGCTGGAGCTCATGGTATGACTGGACCTTCGATGAAGAGCAGCGCCCCTGGGTGCCGGTCGGCAGGATCGGGCCCGCCCTGATGCTCGGGCATCATTCTCCGGGCACCGTGTCTCTGCCACTCCCACTCGGCTGCTTCCAGCCTGTGTTGTTGGGTGAGGAGGACTATGAACGGCAACTGCGGCTTTGCGCGCCCCTGATCGCCGGGGCCGGCAGGTCCGTCTGGGATGGAGAGAGTCTGTCTCCGCCACGAGCCCTGTTTCCGGAGAAGTTTATTCTGCCGTCGAGCGAGCGGGGAGGGCTCCAGTTCCTGGTCGAATATTTTCCGCACGACACGCGGGACCTTAAAATGCTGTTGGAGAATCTAGCGGCGGGAGGAAAG
>JBAZHQ010000154.1:0-9420 GCA_041652235.1 Opitutaceae bacterium
TGGTTTGATTGGGAGACTCTGCGTCTTTAGCTTCGGCGACGGCCATGCGGGTGATGCTGACATCAAGTGGGAGCACGGGATCGATGGAGCGGCTAAAACTCACCTGGACCGGGCCACGCACCTGACCGGCATTCACTCCTGTGGACATAACGGCTCCGAAGGTGCGCACGTCGTAGTAGCGGGAGCACATTTTAGTGCGGGCGGAGCTAACTTGGTCACGGGTGGTGCCTTTCTTGGCGTCGATTTTATGGCCAAGGTCGTCGTGCGCTTTTTGAATCCGGTCGTTAAGGACGGCGCTTTGCTGGATGAAAATATCGAAGCCTTCGGCTCCGGATTTGGCGAGTTGTACGAAGTTGCGAACTTTACGTTTCAGGCAGACGTCGGAGACAAGGCCGTGCATGTCCTGAGGGTCAACTCGGGGTGAGTTGGCGGCATCAGGATCGCCGTTGGGATTGCCGTCTTTGCAGTCGAAGAGATAAACGAAGTCGTAGCGGGATTGGATAGGTTGAGACATGAGAGGAGGATTTTTAAATTAGAGATTCGTGGAACGGAGATTTGAGACGTGAAGAGAAGGGGATTTCAGTTGTGAGAGAGTTCAGGTGGCGGCTGTCTCTTTGGCGTCTTTACGTTCGGCGGTTCGGCGGCGGTAGTCGGCTTTCTGATGGTAGTAGCCGAGGGCGAAGCGTCCTTGCGCTTCAAGGTCGAGTGAGGAGGGGAATGTCTGCCCAAGAGCGGATGAGATTTCCTCGAAATCCTTGCGGATGTTCTCGGCGATGCCACCACCAGCTTTGGCGAGGTGGAACTGGGCGTTGCGGAAAAGGCGGCCCATAACCAGCGCGGGAGTGACACTGGCGCTGGCGTAAAAACGCTCGACGACGCCGGCGTTGACTCCGCCGAGAGCGAGATATTGAAGCCGGTCGAAAACGGCGAAAAGACGTCCGCAAAGGTAAGCAGCGTCGCGGGATTCAGAATCAAGAGATGCAGTCATGGGATGTGAGGTCGATTGAAGAGCAGAGGAGCATAGAGAACGATTGAGGTAGGCACGGATTAGGGCCATGCGGGCGGGGTTGAGTCGGGGATCGGTTTGGTCGTTAGGCTTTTTGTTTTCGATCTGCTGACGGCGAAGTGCAGCCACCAGCGCAGTCTGAGGCAAAGGAGTGCCGCGTAAGGCGGCGTAGAGGAGCTGCGTTGGAAGCTGTGGGGGCAACTCGTCGATTTTATCGCGTACCATCGCGTAGAGCAGACGGCCCAGTTTGAACGCGTTTTCTTCACAAACGCCATCGGGTGCGATGATCGTCAGGTCGGAGAACCAACGGCGAATGTGTGCCTCTATTTCTGGCACCGTGCATTCAAGCCAGTCGCGAACGACGATGCGGGCGCCGTTACCCGACAGGCTCATCGCGTAGTAGGCATTTGCCAGAAGGCGGGAAGGTTCTAGGCCGCTTTGCGGGGAAGACAGGAGGTTTTTGACTTCGGCTTCGTCGGCGGAGGTGAGCAGGGCAAAGAGATCGGTGGGCGTGGCTTCGCGAGTCCAGTGGAGGTGAATCGCATCGTTGATTCGAAGCCCAAGCGGAATGAGCGTGTTAAGGGCAGAGCGGAATTTGAGTTCGGCATCAGGGCTGACAGCGGCGTTTTGCGCCTGCTCTAAGCCGTAGGAAGTGAAGCTATCTTTATCGAATGAGATAAGATTGGTGCCTGTTGCCAGCCCTCCAGGCACCCCCTTGATTTTTTCAGTGGTATCGAGGATTTCGGCGAGTCTTCCGCTGGCGAGACAAACGCGCTTGCTGCGTGCGGTCGAGGCGCGGAGCGCCGCCCGTCGAGTGCGCCAGAAAGTTTTCAAGGCGGGATCGTCCAAGAGGTTCTCTCCGGCGACTTGGAAGGTGGCATTGTCAGTGGGTTTGGCTTTCGCGGAGACGAAAGCGGCGTGCAGCCGGGCGAGTTCAGTTTCGTCGGCAAGGAAAGTGAGAAGCGAGCTCAGTTTTGCCGAAGCGGCTGGTGCAGCGGTGATAGCTTCACTGAGAAGCTTTTTGAAGTAAGCGTGCTGCACGCGTCGACCGTCGGCCTTTTCTGGGGCTTTGGGATTCGGCATCAAGACGGCACGCTCAAGACTGTCGGCGAGGAAATGGGACTTATTGCCTTGGTTGAGTTCGTTGGGCGATGTGAAGGCGCGGAGTAATTTCTTGGGCTGGGGCTTTTTGACCGTGGGATCGTCGTAGAGTGGAATCGGATCGCCCAAGAGCTGGCCGGCAGAGGAAAGAGGAATCAGCCAATGGATGGATACAGCTTCGAAGTCAGGATCGCCGAGGTTTTCGCGTTCGGCATAAGCGATGAGGGCTTGAAGCATCATGTGGCACCTCCGAGCTGCTTGCGGACTTCTGACCATGCCGGGATCTCGACGATGCCGTTCTTGAGTGAGGCGCGGAAGAAGGTGATTTGAGGACGAGCCTCTACCTTACCGGTTTGCCAACAATCACTTATGTCCAAATCGAACACGTCGTAGAGCATGAGGCCGAGGTCTGCATCGGCATTTAAGCCGATCAGGACCTGCATGGCTGATGCGCTGGCCAGTTCGAAATGTGCGAGGAACTCGCGACAGCCGAAGTCGGGTTGGTGGAAGCACTGGCCCTGCTCGATCCGGCGGCGAGCCATGCCATAGTATTTGCCAAGATTGTCGTCGCCGGTGGGTTCGTCGGCACCGTGCGGGTTGAGGCGGGGACGACCGGCCAGCGGTGTGAGGTCCAGACTGGCTTCGATCACGTAGTCAACATCGCGAAGCGCGAGAGTGTTGCGTTGAGTGCGATCTTCGTCAGCGAAAATAGGCTCCGGGTTACGCGAGGCTTTTGATTTCACCTCGTTGCGGCGGAACGCAAGGAATTGAATGGGGCGACGTATGGCGATGCGATGAATGCGCCAGCGGAATTGTGGTTTGTAGAGGATCGCTTCGAGCAGGCCGCGCGCGGCGCTAGGCGTGATCACTGGATAGCTGACGCGTTCAACTTTCATCTCGGGACGGGTGAAGCACGCAAGGTTACCCCAGGCGCGGAGATAGATGGGGTTGGTCATAGGGAAAATTGATGTAGGGTGGGTTCAGTAACACCGAGGTGTTCGTCGTAGTAACCGTTCCAAAAGTAGAATTCGGTGTCGGGGAGCGGTTGCACAATTATGCCTTGGGCGAGCGCGGCGGAAAATTCGGAGAGGTAAAAGTTGACGGAGAAGCGTTGCGCGAGCCGCCAGTCGTCGCGGGAGAGATGTTTTTCCAGGCGCATCAGGGAGACGAGGCGGTCGCCGTCACCCCAGCGCACGACGACGGAGCGGGTGTCGTCGCCGACAAGCGAACATTCGCGGGAAGCGAGCGGAAAGTGGAGCGCGGCGGATGCGGCATAGGCTGGATCATCTTGGGCGGAGGCAGGACCGAGAGTGCCGTAGAGCCTAGCGAAATAGGCGGCGTAGGTGGCTGGATTATGCAGATCAACGTCGGGATTCTCGGCGAGAAAAGCTTCGGTAATCTTCGTAGCTTGAGTGTAGGCTCCCGGCGGGAGACTGTGGTCGAGAGGGCGGAAAATGGTGACCTCTCCGGGTTTTGCATTGAGACCCTCGCGGTTGCAGCGTCCAGCGGTTTGAATAATGGAATCGAGTGGGCCGACGGCTCGATAGGCACAGGGAAAATCAACATCGACGCCCGCTTCAATGAGCTGGGTGGAGATGAGGCGGCACGGCTCTGCGTGGGCTCGATCCAAGCGGCGGCGAATTTCGGCGAGCTGCGCCTGGCGATGCGCGGGGCACATGGCCGAGGAAAGGTGGAAACGGTTTTCCTCAGGCAGCGCCAAGAATAGCTCATGGGCGTGGCACTTGAGATTCACGACGCAGAGAACTTGGCTATGTTGGGAGATCTCGGATGCGAGTTCCGACCAAGTTGGTTGCTGATCGACAGAGCGTCGGACAATGCGAGTGCGGCGCAAGCCATCGGCCATTATCTTGGGTTGAGAGGATATTTCCACGGGCTGCCAGCCTCCGGGAATTGCGGAAGCAGCGGCGGTGAAGGCGGGTTGGGTCGCTGTGCCGAAGACGGCGGTGACACCATAGTCTCGCACCAAGCCCGTGACTACAGAAAGGAGAGAGGGTACCAGCCGCACGGGCAGGGTTTGTACTTCATCGAACAACACGACGGAGCCTGAAATATTGTGTAGCTTGCGGCACTGCGAAGGGCGGTGACCAAAAAGACTCTCGAAGAATTGCACGTTGGTGGTGACGACGAGCGGAGCGTCCCAATTTTCCTGGGCGAGCCGGGCACGCCGTAGACGCTCGTCTTCGGAATCCTGGTTCATATCAGTGCGGCGTTCGCGAGGGACGATGGCGCTGTGATGTTCGAGTACGTAGTCGGAACCGAAGAGAGGCTCGAAGAGTTCGCGGTAGATGCGCGCGGTCTGCTCGATGATGCTGGTGTAGGGAATAACGACGATGATGCGACGAAGACGGTGCGGATCGTCGGGCGCATGAGCGGCATTATAGTGGGCGGCGTGACGGAGCGCGAAAGCGAGAGCGGCGAGGGTTTTGCCACTGCCGGTCGGCGCAGTAAGTGTGAAAAGACCGGGTGTATTTTCGGCTGCTGCGAGCACATCGTTGAGCAGTTTACGGCGGAGTTGATTGACGAAGCCGCTAGAGGATTTTTTTGCTAAAGCGGCGAGCAAGTGTGGTAAGGCAACCTCGGGCTGAAGGAGGACGGATGTGCGCCGGGCGGCTTGAGCCCCGTCGAAGTGCTGTTCGGTGTCGAGGAAGTCGGCGTCAACCAGCGCAGAGAACAGCATTCGCGTACGGAGAGCGGTCGCAAAATCTCGCTCCGAAGATTTCGGTAAAGCGGGACTAGGCGGGCAAATACCGTCTGCAGTAAGAAATACGGTTAATTCAGCGAGCGTTTCGGTGAAACCGTTTATTTTATGCGCAGAGCTGGGGTTTTGAAGGTTTGCCAGCCGGGCTTTGAGTGCTTCAAGGCCGGTGTCAGCGTCGTTTTCCAAGAAGGCAGGCATACCCGTGTGATGCCCTTCAATCGCAAAGGCGGCTGCGATTTGCCGTTGAGAGACGCTCGCAAGCGTTCCCATCGACCAATGATTGATACCATGAATGC
The DNA here is from genome assembly GCA_041652235.1 of Opitutaceae bacterium. Taxonomy (GTDB): domain Bacteria; phylum Verrucomicrobiota; class Verrucomicrobiia; order Opitutales; family Opitutaceae; genus MWDT01. The sequence goes on from JBAZHQ010000154.1 coordinate 5,123, forward strand.
TCGGATCACGCAGCCTCTGTTGAAAGCGCGATGAATACTTCCCCAGATCGTGCAGCAGGCCGGCGAGGCGGGCTTCCTCGCTTGCACCGAAAGGGGCTGCGAACTGTGCTGCGAGTTCGGCGACATTGACGAGGTGATCGCGCAGCGGTTGCCACCGGGATTCGTCTGGATCAGGGGTTCCGTCGCTTCGATCCGCGGTGTGCGCGTAATAGTTCATCGAACGCGCGCAGGCTGTTATATCGTAGCATCTTAAGCAAGTAAATCCTGGCATGGGCGCTGGACGGGTTCTCACCGGGCTGTCGGGCGGCGGGCGCGCCGACCTTGCGTCATGGTTGTTTCAATACGTCTCTCATGCACAAGCTCGCCGATGGTTTTGGTTCTTGTGGCATGGGGACCGATGGGGACTTTGAGAGAGTCAAGACGGACGACTGCTTGGCAATCTGAGCATGCAAAAAAGCAAGGGCACTTGCGAAAAAGCAAGCATGACAGCCGCAGCCCCCTTCTTGCAGCCCGGCAACTGCCGATCATAAGCTAAATCCGGGCACAGCCCACAGCGCCATTGCTTCGCTTATCGAAAGCGAACTCATCGAGCCTTTTGGATGATAGAATCCTTGATTGCCGGTAGTTTGACTGCAGAAGTCCGGCTGCGATGGATTTCAGCAATCATCTCGAAGCCTACTTGCCCTCCAAAGCTCGGACTTCGATCCATTCTCGCGCAGAGACGCGGAGGCGCGAAGGAAAGGCACCGGACTTCGATCCCTTTCATCCCTTATATCCCTGTAAAAAATGTTTTGATCGGAATCTTCGATCTCAGGCCTTGTTAACAGGGATGGAAGAGATGAGAGATTGAGGGTCGAACCTCTGCGGCTTTGCGACTCTGCGCGAGAACCCTGATCGGTTCCGGATTCTGAAGAGGTGAGTGAATCCAGCAATCTTTCAGAGTACTCACCTCCTGGATTTTAATGCCTTTGGTTGCGGCTCTGCCACGTTATGTTTTTTGTGGCCATTCGACTGCGGTTTTCTGCTTATGATGCTTCGGTCACATATAACCGATAGATCCAACCTCGGCATGATCAGACATGGCAAATGGTTTGCTCGGAACCGCGGGGGCGTTTTGTTCAAGACGCTCCTCTTTCTGCTCGTTCTTTTCGCGCTATGCTCGCTCGCCTGGATGATGTTCCTGCCGTTTGTGGTCGCACATGCGATCGGCAGCCGCACCGGATTCGAGGTGAAGGTTGAAAGCTTATATGCGAATCCCTTCACCGCCAAGGTGCACATCAAGGGGCTGACCATCCGCAACCCGGACGATTTTCCAAACAGGGATTTCGTCGATCTGCGGGAGCTGAGGGCCGATGCGGACCTGTTCTCCTTGTTCGGGGACAGGATCGTCATCGATGAAGCGGTGGTGAACGTGGCCCAGGTGGCCCTGGTGAAAAACAAGGAGGGCCTGAGCAATGCAACGCTCTTTAAGCAACGGCTCGTTGGCGAGGCTCCGGAGGCGACTCCGCCGGGGCAGCCTGAGCCCAGAGCCCTCTCTCCCGGGAAACAGAAGGAATTTCTCATCAGGAAGCTGGAGCTGCGTCTCGACCGGCTCTTGCTTGTGGAAGGCGCGAGTCCGAAGCCGACGGTCGCCGAGCTGAATCTCAACTTTAGCCAGTCCTATGAGAACGTGACCAGCCCCGTCCAGATTGCCGTGCCGATCGTCGAGAAAGCGACGGCTTTGGGCGGTACCCTTGGCGATTTCGCAGGCAAGCTCGGGCCTCGGGCTCTCGAAGCCGCAAAAATGACCGCGGGTAAGCTCAAGGAGCTAGGCCACAAAACCGGAGAGACCCTGAAGAGCATCTTCCAGTCGATAAAAGACAAGGCGGGGAAGTGATGCGGCGGAGCCGCGGTTGAGACGGTGGATAGTGGACATCCGTCTTACCGTCTGACAGTCCGACTGTCCGACAGGCAGGCACCGGCGTTTTGCGCCTTGCGGTGCTGCGGAAAGATGCCTCGCTTGAAATCTTGAGACGTATTCCTTTCTTTCGAAAGCATATCATGACCGAATCCGAAACACCTGAAACTCAGTCAAAGCCTGCAGAAGCCGCAACCGCCGCCGCAGAGGCGCAGACCTCGGCTCCTGATGCCACGCCTGCCTCAGGAGCCAGCCTCGAGGAGCAGCTTGCCGCCGCAAAAAAGGAGGCTGTGGAGAATTATAATCGATACCTGCGCGCAGTCGCGGATCTCGAAAACGCCCGCAAACGCGCGGTGAGGGAAAAAGACGAGCTCAGGCAATATTCCGCCGGTCGCGTTCTCGAGGATCTCCTTCCCGTCCTGGACAATCTCGCCTTGGGGATCGCCGCCTCAAAACAACCCAACGCCGAGGTCAAGTCGATCGCCGATGGCGTCGAGATGGTGGTCAGCCAGCTCAAGAACGCCCTGGCGGGGCATGGCCTCAAGGAGATCAATCCTGTGGGCCAGGCCTTCGATCCGCACCAGCATGAAGCCATTTCCCACATACCCAGCGCCGAAGTGCCCGCGGAACAGGTCATCATGATTATCCGCACAGGCTACTCGCACAACGGACGTCTTCTGCGCCCGGCCTCGGTCGTTGTTTCCAGTGGACCCGCACCGGTCGAATCACACTAATATCGGCTGCAACTAAACTCGATGTCGCCAGACAGCATGGCCCGTCGGTCTTACGCTTACATATCATGGCCAAGGACGACTATTACGAATTGCTCGGCGTCGAGAAGGGCGCGAGTGAGGAGGAGCTCAAGAAGGCTTATCGCAAGAAGGCCATCCAATATCATCCGGACAAGAATCCCGGCAACAAGGAGGCCGAGGAGATGTTCAAGAAGGTCTCCGAGGCCTATGAGGTGCTCAAGGACCCGGAAAAGAAGGCTGCCTACGATCGCTATGGTCACGCGGCCTTCACTGGCGCAGGCGGCAGCCCGTTCGGCCAACGCGGGGCAGGCGGCCCGGGCGGCGGGTTCCACGATCCGTTCGACATCTTCCGCGAGGTTTTCGGCCAGGGGGGCATGGGCGGGGGCGGCAGCATTTTCGACGAAATGTTCGGCGGTGGCGGCGGAGGAGGCGGCGGCTCAGGCGGGCGCGATGGCGCCGATCTGCGCTACGATCTCGAGATTTCTCTCGAGGAGGCTGCCAAGGGTCTCGAAAAAGAGATCTCCTTCCGCAAGCTCGTCACCTGTGAGCGCTGCGACGGCCATGGCGCCGAGCCCGGTTCCAAGCGCACGACCTGCCCCACCTGCCGCGGTGCCGGACAGGTGCGCCGTTCCGGCGGCATCATCGTTTTCACCCAGACCTGTCCGACCTGCGGCGGCGCCGGCACTCGCATCGAGAAGCCCTGCACCGCCTGCCACGGGGAGGGCCGCGTGGCCAAGACCAGCAAGCTCAACGTGCGTATTCCGGCCGGCGTTGACTCGGGTTCGCGCCTGCGCTCCTCGGGGAATGGGGAAGCGGGCTTGGCAGGCGGGAATTCGGGCGATCTCTACATCGTGATTTCCGTCAAGGAGCACGAACTGTTCGAACGCCACGGCGACGATCTCTTCTGCGAGATTCCGATCAAGTTCACGCTGGCATCGCTTGGCGGAACGATCGAATTGCCCACCTTGTTCGGCAAGGCATCTCTAAAGTTGCCGCAGGGCACGCAGAGCGGCACGACCTTCCGCCTGCGCGGAAAGGGAATGCCTCACCTGCGGGGAGGCGGCCAGGGAGACCAGCTTGTGCGCGTCAGCGTAGAGGTGCCCACCCATCTGACCGCCGAGCAGCGCCGATCCCTGGAGGAATTTGCCAAGGTGTGCGGCGACGCGGATCATCCCGTGGCCAAGAGCTGGTTCGACAAGGCGAAGAAGTTCTTCTGATCAACGCGGAAGAGATCAGTCCTTGAGCCAGACATATTTGTAGGGATGGTGATCGAGCAGGGTGGAGTGCCAGCCCTGCACCGCCGGATCGCGCAGATAAATATGGGCAAAGTGATAGATGGGGATGCAGGGAGCTTCCCGCAGCAGGAGGCGTTCCGCCGATTGCAGAAGCGCGCGGCGCTTCGCCGCGTCGATCGTTCCGGCAGCCGTTTCCAGAAGCCGGTCGTAGTCCTTGCTCGCCCAGCCTGTGAAGTTGTTGCCGCCGCCGGAGGTCCAGATCTCAAGAAAGTTCTGGGGGTCGATATAGTCCCCGGTCCAGGAGGAACGGACAATCTGGTAGTCGCCGCTTCGCCTCGCGGCGAGGACGCTGGTGTTTTCCATGTTCAGGAGCCGCGTCGTTACGCCCAGCTCCTGTCTCCACATTTCCTGTAC
>JBAZHQ010000155.1:0-7667 GCA_041652235.1 Opitutaceae bacterium
TGCGACCGCGACGCAGAACTACACGGTCAACATTCCGTCCGTGATCGGTGCCAGCACGGCTTACGCCGGTTTCGGCGGCGGCTCGGGCGGCTCGACCGCAATCCAGGAGATCCTGACCTGGACTTATTGATGACGTAGACGCCGCTACAAAAACCCTCCCATCGCTACCACCGCCACGGGTGGGGGCAAGGCGATGGGAGCTTATGTAAACGGCATTAAAACGTGTGCAACCGACACCATGGTCACACTGCCAGAGCCGCCGGGCGCTGACCTGCCCCGGCGGTTCTTCCTTTGATCGTCATACTCCGGCAGAGGGCCGCAGCAGGCCACCGCGAATAATGCCATCCGCTGATTCCGCCATACCCCCCCTCGCAGGTGTTTTGCGTATTTCGCAACACCCGCCCCGGGTCGATGCGTCACTTGACGCCGCTTTGTTCGACCTATTTAATGGGCTGATGTTATCGTCGCGTCGCCATTTCCGTCCACTCGTCGCCGTGGCCCTGGCGCTCGGGCTATCTGAACTGGTTTGCGGCGCGGATTCGCTTGCAAGGGTGTCGCCGTTCCTGCCACTGGCGAGCGCTGCCAACTCGGACGCCCCTTCCCAGGAAGCGCAGATCGAATTGCGCGGCATCATGACGTCGGGTGGCAGCACCCTGTTCAATATTTACGATGCGACGCTCCGCCAAAGCGCGTGGACTCGATTGGACGAAATGGGAAATGGATTCGTCGTGCGCAGCTACGATCCTGCGCGTGACGTTGTCACCGTCGATTATCAAGGTCGCACGCTTGCCCTCGCGCTCCGCATCGCCAAGGTAGCCGCGGCGACGCAGCCGATCGAGAAGTCGGTCGTTCTCAATCCGGCTCCCTTCGATGAACAGCAGCAGCGACTGGCGTTTGCACGCGAAGACATCCATCTCCGGTTGGTCGCGCAACATGCTACGAGTCAAAATGCCCTTAAAACCGGTCGGCCGATTTTTCAGCCCTCTACGACAAGACACTAAAGTCGGCTAAGAAATGGTGCCGGAGGAAGTTCTCACTGCATCGGTGGCCGACTTGCCATGGCGCAACCAGATGGCGAAACGATCCATATAGACGTAGATCGCGGGCGTGATGTAGAGCGTGAGAAGCTGTGAAACAACCAGTCCTCCGACGACCGCAAGCCCCAGCGGACGCCTCGATTCGGCGCCTGCGCCCAAGCCCAGTGCGATAGGCACCGCGCTGGCGAGAGCCGCAAATGAGGTCATCATGATTGGACGGAAACGGACGAGGCAGGCTTCGAAAATCACCTTCTCGGACGACATCTCTCCCCTGCTGCGGGCCGCCATGGCGAAATCGATCATCATGATGGCGTTTTTCTTAACGATGCCGATAAGCAGAATCACGCCCACATAGCCCATGATGTTCAACTCCTCGCCGAATATCCAAAGGGTGAACAATGCTCCAAAGCTCGCGGCAGGAAGCCCGGACAGAATGGTGAGCGGATGGATGAAATCCTCGTACAGCACTCCAAGCACGATGTAGATCACGAGGATGGCGGAAGCCAGGAGCAGCCCCATGCCCTTCATTGAGGAGGCAAAAGCCTGTGCGGAACCTGCAAAGCTGTAGCTGACGGTCGCCTGCAGCTCCTTCTTAGCAAGGGCCTCGATGGCCTCCGTAGCTTCGCCGAGCGAGACTCCCGGGCGCAGATTGAAGGACAGGGTGACCGATGGCTGCTGCCCTATATGATTGACCGTGAGCGGCCCTACTGCGCGTCGCAGGGACGCGACCGCATCCAGAGGAACCAGAGCGCCGCTCTTGGAGCGCACATAAATAAGGGATAGCGACGCGGCATCACGCTGAAATTCGGGGGATACCTCCATGATGACGAAGTATTGATTCGTGGAGGTATAGATCGTGGAGACCTGCCGGGTCCCGTAGGCGCTATAAAGGGCATCCTCGATTTGCTGGGGAGTGATGCCGAGCGAACTGGCTCTGTCGCGATCGATATCCACCCGCAATTGCGGACTGGTGATCAGGAGATCGGAGTTCACATCGACGATCTGGGGGATTTTTCGGAATTTCTGCTCAAGGTACTGCGACACGCGATAGAGTTCATCCAGATCGCTGCCGAAGAGCGAAAACTGATACAAGGCTCTCGTTGACATCCCTCCAATACGGATGCTCGGGGGAACCTGGGGGTAGCTCCTCACACCCGGAACCACAGCAAGCTCCTGTCGGAGCTGTGCGACAATGACCGATGCCGGAGGACGCTGATCCCTAGGCTTGAGGCGAATGATGAACCTGCCGCTGTTTGTCGTGCTCACGCCGCCGCCGCCGCCGACAGATGACATGAATTCGTCAACCGAGGCATTCCGCGCAACAATCGCAGCAGCCGCCTGCTGGTGCCGGACCATCTCCTCAAAGGACACGTCCTGAGCCGCCTCGGTGATCACGGTGATCATGCCGGTATCGTCCGTGGGGATGAAACCCTGCGGCAACAAGCGTGCGCACACCAGGGTGAGCACGGCCATCAGAGCGGCCACTATCACGGTGGCCAGCTTGTGCTTCATACTGGCGCGCAAGGTGCGCTCGTAGAAGGCCAGCATGGCGTCAAAGCCCCGCTCGATCCGTCGGTACAGCTTTCCATGTGCGGCATTATGATGCTGGACGGCCGCGGGCTTCAGGAAGCGGCTGCACAACATCGGCGTCAGCGTGATCGAAACCATGCCCGACACCAGGATTGCCGCCGTGATTGTCACTGCGAACTCATGAAGCAGCCGCCCCAGGATTCCACCCATGAACATGATGGGCAGGAAAACGGCCACCAAAGACAGGGTCATAGACAGGATCGTGAAGCCTATCTCTCCAGAACCCTTGAAAGCCGCTTCGCGCACGGACATGCCGCCCTCGATGTGCCGCACGATGTTTTCAAGCATGACGATCGCATCATCGACGACGAAGCCCACGGAGAGCGTCAGGGCGAGCAGCGACATGTTATCCAGCGAGTAACCGCAAAAATACATGACGGCGAAAGTGCCAAACAAGGCCATGGGGATGGCCACGGCCGGAATAATGGTGGCGGAGAACGAGCGCAGAAAGAGAAAGATCACAAGCACCACCAGCGAGATCGAGATGAGCAGGGTCGTTTGAACGTCGGAAACCGCATCCCTGACCGCGACCGACTGGTCGCGCAGGACCCCCAGCTTGATCGACTCTGGAAGTTGCTGCTGGAATGCCGGGATCAGAGCCCGCACACGACCGACCACCTCGACCGTATTGGTGCCCGGCTGCTTCTGGACTGCGAGCACGATGGCTCGGCTTCCGTTGAACCAGCTCGCCACCCGGCGCTCCTGGACGCTGTTGATAACTTCGGCGAGTTCTCCCAGGCGAACCGGCGCCCCGTTTCTGTAGGCGACGATGATCTGCCGGAACTCATCGACATTCGCGAGCTGTCCGCTGGCCAGGATTTGAAGGGCCTGGCTGCTTCCGTCCATCACGCCAGTCGGCAGATTGACATTGTAAGCCGCGAGAGCCGACCCCACCTCGTCGAGCGCAATACCCCGGTTTGCAAGCTGGCGCGGATCTAGGAGCACGCGAAGCGCGTATTTCTGGGAGCCGAACACTAGCACCTGGGATACGCCGTCCACGGTCGAGATGCGCTGCGAGATCGTGGTCTCGGCGTATTCGTTCACCGCGGACAAGGCCAGCGTCGGGGAGCTGAGGGTCAGGTATATGACCGGCTGGTCGGCGGGATTGGTCTTTCGCAGCGAAGGCGGCGCCGGCATGTCCGTGGGCAGCCTGCGCTGTACCGCGGCGATCGCCGCCTGCACGTCCTGGGCCGCCGCGTCGATGTTGCGATCGAGCGAGAACTGCAGCGTGATCTGCGTGCTGCCGAGCGAACTCGTCGAGCTCATCGAATCGATGCCTGCGATGGTCGAGAATTGTTGCTCCAGCACGGTTGCCACCGCGCTGGCCATGGTCTCGGGAGTGGCTCCCGGAAGGCTCGCCGAGACGCTGATGGTCGGAAAGTCGACGTTGGGAAGATCGCTCACCGGCAGCAATCGGTAGGCCATGGCTCCAAAGACGCACAGGGCTCCGGTCAGGAGCGTGGTCATCACAGGTCGCCGAATGCAGAGAGCGGGAAGATTCATCTAGATTGCCAAAAGTGATTTTCAGAGTCCGGAATCGATCGGGGTGCTCGCGCAGAGTCGCAAAGCCGCAAAGGTTCGATCAAATATGAACATGATTGGTGTTTTCTGCTCCGTGCTCTCCCCGCAGGCCCTGAGCTCGTCGAATGGCGTGACCTCCGCGTTGAAAGATGCATTCCCTCTGCGCCTCCGCGTCTCTGCGCGAGAATGGATTGGGACCCTTCTTCATTGTTTGGCTTGGTCTTTGTTTCCATTGGCGCCATTTGCCGCATCGCCGAGGGATCGCACCTCGATGCGCGAACCGGGGACGAGCCGAAGCTGCCCGTCGATCACCACCGTGTCGCCTTCGCTTACTCCGGAGGATACAAGCGCCAGGCCATTGGACATGCGATCCACTTGAACCTTGCGGAGATCCACGGTCTGGTCGGCCTTTACGACGAAGATCTGATTCCCCTGCTGACCGATCTGGACTGCGCCGACTGGAACAAGCAAAGCATCTTTGTCCGCTCCCATTTCCGTCTCCACGTCCACGAACTGGCCCGGCCAGAGCGCCTGATCCTCGTTGGCCAGCCGGGCCTTCAAGGTGAGCATGCCCGTGGCGGCATCCACTGCGTTGTCCAGAAAGCTGAGCTGACCCGCAAGGACTCCGACCGGCTGTGTGCGGGTTGAAATGCGCACTGAGACGGGTCCGGCTGCCAGAGCCGCCCTGAGTATGCCGCTGCGCGACTCAGGAACCGTGTAGGCTACCTCGATCGGGGATATCTGGTTGATCGTGAGCAACGAGATCGATGCGTCGTTGGCTTTCACCAGGGCTCCCTCATGCAAGCCGGCCTGTCCCGCGCATCCTGCGATGGGCGCGCAAATCTTTGTATAGCTTAACTGGAGCTCCGCGTTCGCCACAGCGGCTTCCTTGGCCAGGACCAGTGCCGCGGTTGTGTCCCTCTTTGTGGTAAACTGCGCGTATTCCTCCTTCGAAACGTTCGCGGTCTGGCTTAATTGGGTGTAGCGGATGGCGTCCGCCTCAGCGCGTTCCGCCTCGGCACGGGCGTTGGCGGCCTCTGCCCGGGCGATTCGCAATGCGTTCTCGAATGGCCTGCTATCCAACGACACCAGCAGATCTCCCTGCTTTACCATCGAGCCCTCGCGGAAATGGATCTCCTTGATCACGCCGTCCACCTGAGATTTTACGGCGACCCACCGCATGGGCTGCACCGTTCCGATGGAAAGCTGCGTGAGGGGAAAAGCCCGGCGCATGACCTTCGCCACCTGCACGGGCACCACGGCAGAGCCCTTTCCTTCCTTTCCGGACCGCAAGCAGCCGGGGAATAGCGCTGTGAGCACCGCCAGCAAAGCAGCGATGGTTGATGCTAAAAAGCGAGACGATGGCATGACGATTTTATGGAAAGTGATCTACGGGCCTGGATTGCCGGCGGCAACGATTACAGAACGGATGCCCGCTGCAAGTCTGCGCCGTGTCACCTGACTGACGCCGGTCGCTCCCGAAAGTTGCGCAATATCTGCGCTCACCAGCGCTAAGCAGGGGCCTGCACCGCGACCCCATGATAGAGCGTGCGCCCTCCGGAGTAAACCGTGGAGCCAGTGACGAAGATCTCGCTCCCGGCGGCGGGAAACGATCCCCCGCCGCACAGGCGCTGCGCCAGGCCGGTTTCCTTCTCCATTGCCGCGACCCAGTCCGCGTCGGTGGCTAGCACGCACGGGCCGTTCTGACCGGCCACCAGAACCGAGAATGGCAGAACCCGGATCTGCTTGCGCCCGGCGGACGCCTGCGCCTCATGGCCTGCAAGCAGAACAGGAGCCGGCAAGCCCTGGGCCTGCTTGACTTCCAGCTTGATCATCCTCGCCACCGATTCGGGACCTGCCTCGCCCAGGACCGCGCTCACCCAGTCCAGCAGGAGATTGCGGACGCCGTTGAGATCGGGCGCATGGGCTATGGGATCCATGCCGCCGCTCTTCCGGATTGCCTTCACCAGGGTGGAGATCTCCTTGAGATATACGTTCTTGAGGGCTCCCGGTATGTAATACATGAATACCAGGTGAACGTTCTTTCCGTCGGCGGCTCCGTATTCGATTCCCTGCTGCGACCAGCCGATCGCGCAGAATAGCTCGCCTTCCTCGCGCCGGGCCCGCACATGCGGCACTCCGACGCCCATTCCGATGCCGGTGTTGCATTCCTCCTCGCGCAGTTTGATCAGCTCGATGGTATCGGTGCCGACCTCGATATCGGGGTTCGCGTCCAGAATGCGGGCGAGAAATTCCAGAGCCCGCGCCTTGTTGGCGTCGGGCAGTTCGAAAAGCCTTCCTTCCTGAAGAGCGTTCAGAATGCTGCGCATGGATGAAACTTTGATTCCGCAGAACAGATAGCCACGAAAAACACAATAATCACAAAAATAGAAAGTTCGTGAATTGGGAACTCTTCATAGTATTCATCTGCTGGGTGATTGTTTCCGATTCCTATATGTCTTTGTTTTGGCGTTTCTTGTGTTTATTGTGGCCATCCAATTGCATTTCCTAGGCTTAGAAATTATCCTCGCCAAATAGCCAGCGATTTTCTTTCGGGACCGAAGCGCTAATCGATCCCAAATTTCTTCGCAAACCACATCTTCACCGTGTGGGTGATGACGCCGTAGGCGATCAGGAAGCCGGCGAGCCAGGCGAAGAAGACCGGCGGCAAGGGCGTGAAGCCGAGGAATCCAGCCAGCGGCGAGAAGGGCAGCCAGACCCCGACCGCCATGATGAAGAGCGTCGCAAAAAGCATCGGCTTGCTGGCGCAACTCTGGATAAAGGGAATGCGCTGGGTACGGATGATGTGGACGATGAGCGTCTGCGTCAGTAGCGATTCGACGAACCATCCGGTGTGGAAAAGCTTCTCGAGGTGGGCATTCTCGGCTGCCGACGCACCCGCTGTGCCGAAAGCCGCGCAGCCGAAGAAATACAGCATCAGGAAAAACGTCGCATAGTCGAAGATCGAGCTGATGGGCCCGATGAAGATCATGAAATTCCGGATGCTCTTGATGTTCCAACGGCGCGGTTTCGTCAGGTACTCGGCATCCACGTTATCGACCGGAATCCCGACCTGGGAGACGTCATAGAGCAGGTTGTTCACAAGCACCTGGATGGGGGCCATGGGCAGGAACGGCAGAAAATAGGCGCCTCCCACGACGCTGAACATGTTACCGAAGTTGGAACTGGCCCCCATCTTGATGTATTTGATGATGTTCCCAAACACCTTCCGGCCTTCCATGATGCCGTCCTCAAGAACAAGGAGACTCTTCTCCAACAGAATGATGTCGGCCGACTCCTTGGCTACGTCCACCGCGGTATCGACGGAGATGCCCACGTCGGCCGCCTTCATCGCCAGCACGTCGTTAATGCCGTCGCCCATAAAACCGACCACATGGCCCTTGGCGCGGAGCGTCTTGATGACCCTTTCCTTCTGGTCCGGAGTGAGCCGGGCGAGGACATTGGCCTCCTCCACTTCCTTTGAAAAGGCAGCTTCGTCCATGGCCGCGAGCTGTGGAC
>JBAZHQ010000155.1:7677-9389 GCA_041652235.1 Opitutaceae bacterium
TCTTCGTGATTTGCATGGCCACATCGTGGCACACTTTCTTGGTCACGAGTTCGTGGTCGCCCGTCAGGATCTTGACGATGACGCCAGCCTTGGAAAGCGCTTCGATGGCTCTTGCCGATGTATCCTTGGCCGGATCGAAAAAGGCGATGTAACCCAGGAGGATCATCTCGGATTCATCCGCCACGGTAAAAGTCTGCTTCGAGCGGTCGAACTCGCGGTAGGCGATGGCAAGGACCCGGTAGCCATCGGCGCTAAGGCTGCGGAATTCGTCCATCAAATCATCGCGTATCAGCTTGATAAGGGGGTTGATGTCCTCATCGACCTGGTAACTCTCGCACGCTTCGGACACTTCCTGGACTGCCCCCTTGCAAATCAGCACATGGCGATCTTCGTAATCGATGACGACCGACATGCGACGCCGTTTGAAATCGAAGGGAATCTCGTCGACCTTCTTGCAGTTGAGTTCCACGTCGAGGTCGCTGTGGGCAAGGATCGCGCGGTCCAGCAGGTTGCGGAGTCCCGTTTGGTAAAAGCTGTTCATATACGCGTACCGCAAAACGTCTTCGCTGCTGCGGTTGGTCACGTCCACGTAGCGCTCGAGGACGACATGATCCTGCGTAAGAGTGCCGGTCTTGTCGGTGCACAGCACATCCATGGCGCCGAAATTCTGGATGGCATGGAGATGCTTAACGATGACCTTCTTCCTCGCCATCATGATGGCGCCCTTCGAGAGGCACACGGTGATGATCATGGGCAGCATCTCGGGCGTGAGGCCGACCGCCACGGAGAGGGAGAATAGGAGCGCTGAGGACCAGTCGCCCTTCGTGAACCCCACGATCAGGAAGGTCGCGGAGACCATCACCACCATGAACCGGATCATGAGCCAGGTGAAGCCATGCACGCCCTTGTCGAAACTCGTGGCTTCCCGCTTGGCCATCAGCTTGTCGGCAAGCGAGCCGAAGTAGGTACTGGCGCCTGTGGCGATTGCGATCCCCCGGGCGGACCCGCTCAGGACGTTGCTGCCCATGAAGCAGGCATTGGTATATTCGAATGCGGTGCGATCTGCAGGCTGGCTGGCATCCACGCCTTTCTCGACCGGCATGGATTCCCCGGTAAGCGCCGATTGCGTGACAAAGAAGTCCTTGGCGGAAATGAGGCGAAGATCGGCGGGGATAAGGCTGCCTGCGGCAAGCACGATCAAGTCGCCCGGCACGATCTCTTCAAGGGGCACGTCCGTTTCCTTCCCATCGCGAAGAACCGTGACCGTGGTTTTGACAAGCTTCTGGAGCTTTTCCACCGCCCTCGACGATCGCGCCTCCTGGAAATAGGACAGGAAGACGCTGAGAAAAACCATGCCGCCAACCACCACCGTCGAGCGAATGTCGTCCATGACGTACGACACCGAGGCGATGATGAGGAGCTGGATGACGAGCGGATTGCGGCAACGATCCAGAAGATCGATCCAGATCGAGCGATTCTTGCCTGCGGCAATTGTGTTCGGACCGCACTCGTCGAGCAGCCGTTGCGCCTGGTCCGAGCTCAGGCCGTTTGCTGAAGTGCCCAGTTGCTTGAGCAATTCCGGTTCCGGGAGAGTGTAGAGGCCGTTATTCGTGATCAAGGCGAGTCCTTGCACTGAGCTATTGAGGGCCTGATGCAATGTGATTCGCCGGTGGCTTCAAGGAAAAGAAGGACCGTTGCCTGACCAAGGATTA
>JBAZHQ010000156.1:0-9354 GCA_041652235.1 Opitutaceae bacterium
TTAGTAAAATTTTGCCAGGAGCATTCTGCGCTCCGCACATGTCTCCGAGTGATCGTGCAATCGACCGACAGCCTACACAATCCAAAGTTAATCCGTGAGGATTTTCCCGCGTTGAATCAGCACTTTCCCGGCATTCCGCCCTTGCCTGAGCAAAGAGTGACATTCTAATGGCCGGTCAATGGGCCGGCTCATCACGCAAAAGGACGTCGCCCGGGCGCTCGGCGTTCACCCATCGACCATCAGTCTCGCCTTTGGTCGCAGTCCCAAAATTCCCGCCTCGACCCGTGAGCGAATCATGGCGGCCGCAAAGAAGCTTGGCTACGTTCGGGACCCGCTGCTTAGCGCTTTGTCCTTATACCGGAATTCCCGGCGGCGCCGGACGTTTCGCGGCGCGCTGGCATGGTTGACCCATGTGACATCCGGTCTGGACTGGCGGCGGGTTCCGGAGTGCTGCCAGTACTATAGAGGAGCCTTACGCCGGGCGACGGAACTCGGTTATAGCCTGACCATTTTCGAACTATCCGATTATGCCGCCAATCCCTCCCGCCTGATGCGGGTGATGCACGCTCGCAATATTCGCGGAGTGCTCGTCTGCCCGCAGCCCCGCTCGGAAACGCGATTATCGCTCGATTTGAGCGAAGTTGCGACGGTGGCAATCGGTTACTCCGTGCAGGCGCCGACGGTGCATATTGTCGCCACTAATTTCTACGAGTCGATCCGGCAGATGATGCGACAACTGCGCGCCCGGGGCTATCGTCGCATCGGTTATGCCATAACGTCGCTGCACAACGACCGTGTCGCCGGATACTATTTGGCCGGCTATCTCTTCGAACAGAACAACGATTCGCCCAAGGATCGCCTGGCTCCCTATCAAGACACTCCTCCGAACCTGACGTCATTTCGGGAGTGGCTGGTGCGACAGAAACCTGACGCACTCATCACGGCACAAAGCCCGGTCCCGGCATTTCTCCGCAAGCTCGGGGTAACGATCCCGGACGAGTTGGGAGTGGCATTAGTTTCGGTGACCGATAAAGCCGGATCATTTGCCGGCATCAATGAAGGTTGCGAAACGATTGGCGGCGTGGCCGTCGAATTTCTGACGTCGCTTGTGGAGCATGGCTATCGTGGGTTGCCTGACAACCCGCAGCGGCTGCACTTGCAAGCCGCCTGGCAGGAAGGCACCTCGGTCCGCCCGCTACCGGCGGACTAATCGCCGAAACCATCAGATCGACATCCGACACCCCTGTCCTGAGCGTCAGGCCATTCGCGACGCTCGTGAACGTCGGTTTCATTAACCTGCCCCTGCAAGACCCACTCGCGTTGTCCATTGATTATTTGGAGGTTGCGATATCCCTCTCTCGGGGACATCAACGATGTTATACCCCAGCAAGTTAGGAACTATTCGCGACGATGAACCGTATCTACCAAGGCCGCGTAACCGCGGTCGAACTGCGCGACGGCAGCCAATGGAAGCCGTTTGATCCCGCCCCCCGGCGCAACCGCGAACTCTGGTCCGCCGCCCTCTGGGGTCACCATGAGTTGTTTCAGGACGCGGTGAATTACTACACCCTCGCCCTCGCCGCGATGGCTGAGGGAGTTGAAGGAGATTCCGCGCAAGCCAAGGCACTCCAAGGCTGGACTCAAAAAGTGCGTGAGACTTGGAAGAGCGCCAATCGGAAGGCGGAAACATTTGATGGACCTCAAAAACGTCTCTCTTCCATTCTTAAACTCGCACCCTCCGAGTCGGACTTCTCGACCGCAACGAAGCGTGTCATGCGTTCCAGCCGGGCTAATCCAGCCCAGCGGGCGGCCGCGTTGGTTCAACTCCTCTCGGACAAAGGCGACTTGAATCAGCTATGCCGTGGTCGCATCCCTTGGCTGGCAACGCCTTTCGGCAAGCTCGATGCCACAAGTAAAGCCGATGCCTCTTCTCAAGAAGCGAAGCGTCAACAATCGATTCGTCAATTCCATCAGTTCTCAGACTCAGAAGCCCTCGCGCAAGCATCAAGCCTCGATCTCGGTCTGCTCCTAACCCAGCCACCAACCGAGTTTGTGGAAGGCGCTGCCGCAGTCAAAATGTTGCTCAATTATTTCCTCAAAGCGTCCGCGAGAATTCCCGATCTGAAGCAGACTTCGGCTGCTTTTGAGAAATTCGTCAGCCAGCATAGCGAGCAATTGAGAATACCTTCACCGGGCCGGAAACCTAGCGGCCTTTATCCCATTGCCGCCGTTTTCAAATTCTGTCCCTCACCAGCGACGCTGACCGCATTCCGTCAGGTAACCAAGACACTCGCTGAAGCAAAAGATAAGGAAATCGTATCCGACCCAGTTGCTGACGCTCGCGTGGACGACCAGCCCCATTTCGACTATTTCACAAACCTGGCACTTGTTTCCGGCGGCGACGGCGAACGTGACACGCGCGCAGTCTGGTTCGAGTTTGACCTCGCGGCATTCATCGAAGCCATCAAAGCCCCGCGACGCTACTTTGAGGATACGCAGAAGCGCGAAGATGCCGCCGACCGGCTTCGGCGAAAGATTGCTGCGATGAAAGCCAAGGGCCACGAGGCATCAGGCACAGAAGATGAGGACGAAACGCTCCCGGGCTTTGAAGGCGATACCCGCATCGAGCTTCTCCAGCAAATCGTGCAACACCGGCTGGCATGGCTGGCGGAAGTCGAAGACGGCGAGAGCGAGTCCGGCCCGAAAGAATACGCCATTCGCGAACGAACTATTCGTGGCTTCGCCGAGATCAAGCGCCGCTGGTGCGCCGCAGTCGAAGCGGGACGAGCGACAGAAAAACGCCTGCTCGAAATCCTTGCAGAGGGACAGACAGAGCATCGCGACGATTTCGGCAGTGCGCCGCTCTACCAAGAACTCGCCAAACCGGAATTCCATCCGATCTGGCGCAATGGCGGCACGCAACCTTGGCATGCGGAAGACCCCTTGGTGGCATGGCTCGACTACAAGGATCTCCAAGCCGAATTGCAGGACAAGGAGCGCGCAATACGCTTCACTCCAGCGCACCCTACGCACTCGCCACGCTTTTTCATCTTTCCAAAAAAGAGCGAAGCAAGTCTGAAGAAAACCGGGGCGCGAACGCCCAAGCCTGGACTGCTCTCCCGACATGAGCCAGGGCAGCTTTCCTTCACTGCCGGGATCGTATTGCCCACGGCAGAAGGACTATCACCGGCAATTGTAAGGATTCATTACTCCGCCCCACGCCTGCGTCGCGACCAGCTTCGCGCAAGTGGCGACAGCAATCTCCATGAAGCGCCGTGGCTGCAACCCATGATGTCGGCGCTAGGCTTGGATGATACTCCCGAGCGCGTAAATTTCTCCAACTGCTGTATTACGTTGCAGCCTGCCGACGAGAAAGAGATCCAACTTGCGTTCCCTGTAGAAGTGGAACCGGAGAGAATTCAACAAAAGCTTGGCCACAAAGTTCGGTGGAATTATCAAGCTTCAGGAAAGGGCGGACAGAAAAATTTTGCTCAGTTCAATTACTCTGCATCGGAGCCTCGCACAGAAACTTCGCTTCGTTGGCCATCCGACATCCAATTTGCCAAGGATGCGAAACAAGCTCGTACACGTGAGCCAGAGCCATGGCATCAGAAGCTCGCCTGTTATTCCTGCCTTGCAACCGACCTCGGCCAGCGTGATGCGGGTGCATTTGCTCGCCTCCTTGTGAGCGGCAACAACGAACTCGGCGAACGTCCCTCTCGCTTCATCGGTGCTACCGGCAACAAGCAGTGGCGCGCGGCGCTGGAGCGTTCCGGGCTATTCCGGCTGCCCGGTGAAGATGCGCAGGTCTGGCGCGAGAAAAGTCAATGTGACGAGCGAAATCCCGCCGATTCCGGAAAGCCGTTCGATTTCCGAGAAGAGTTGTGGGGCGAGCACGGTCGCCCGGCACGCGATTGGGAAGCGTATGACACCACCGACTTGATGCGCGCACTGGAAGCGGTCGAGCGGGACGCTGAGGGAAAAGAAAAGCTTCCGTTGCTCCCTGACGGCTGGCGCGACAAGCAAATCGCACTCAGTTTCCCCGAGCAAAATGACAAGCTGCTGGTGGCAATGCGCCGCTATCAGTCGCGCATCTCGCGGCTCCACCGCTGGTGCTGGTTTCTGAACGGCGACGACAAACAGCAGCAAACCGCCCGCGTTGAGATCGCCGGGTGCGATGATACCCGGCTGGTCACGCCGGAGCTTAAGGCTCTCACGGACAAGCGCGATCCACGCAGCCTTGAACTGATGCAAGCTCAGCTTTGCGAGCGTCTGAAACTCGTGCCCGATCTGCTTGTTCGCATCTCGAACCGCATCCTGCCCCTCCACGGGCGTTCGTGGCGCTGGGAAGCGCACCCGTCCGCCACTCCAAAGAATCCGCTGCATCGCCTCACGCAAAACGGACCGTCGCTCGACAGCAAGGAGCGCCCGGTTTGGCTGCGCGGCCAGCGAGGCCTGTCGATGGAGCGCATTGAGCAGATCGAGGAACTGCGAAAGCGTTTTCAGTCCTTGAACCAAATGCAACGTCGAGCCATAGGCGGAAAACCGCCAACCCGGCGCGACGAATCCGTGCCTGATCCCTGCCCCGAATTGCTGGACAAGCTCGACGCGATCAAGGAGCAGCGAGTCAACCAGACGGCTCACATGATCCTCGCTGAGGCCCTCGGTTTGCGCCTCGCGCCACCGCCGGCCAATAAAAAGGCCCTGCTTCAGCAGCGCGATCAGCACGGCGTCTACGAAAAGATTGCCGACAAGGGAGGCCGATGGATCGGTCCCGTGGACTTCATCGTGATCGAGGATCTTTCGCGTTACCGTGCGAGCCAAGGCCGAGCGCCGCGCGAGAATTCGCGCTTGATGAAATGGTGCCATCGCGCCGTGCGGGACAAACTCAAGCAGCTTTGCGACGTCTTCGGCCTGCCCGTGCTGGAAACGCCAGCCGCCTATTCCTCGCGCTTCTGCTCGCGCAGCGGCGTGCCTGGATTCCGCGCGGTGGAAGTCACAGCGGGCTTTATCAAGCAAAACCAATGGGCATGGCTCGCAGGGAAACAAGACGCTCATGGCAATCGGACTGCGGATGCCCATCGCTTGCACGATCTCGATCTCAAGCTCAATGAGGCGCAGGCGGAATTTGAGCGTAAATGGACGGCAAAGGGCCGCCCCCAACCATGCCCCCGGCGCACACTCCTCGTTCCAATGTCCGGCGGTCCGGTCTTCGTGCCTGTCGCCGGCAAGGTTGCAGGCGCCGAACTCCAGCCCGCCGTTGTTCAGGCGGACGTGAATGCTGCCATAACGCTCGCGCTCCGCGCTATTGCCGATCCTAAACTGTGGGCGATCCATCCGCGCCTGCGCTCCCAACGCGAAGGCAGCGCCAAGCCTGCGAAGGGAATGAAAGGCAAACCGAAGCAAGACGCGATGGCGTCTCCGACGGAAACTCGCCTGCTGACTCGGGAGAAACGCAAATTCGGCGATATTGGGAAACTGCTGGTCATTCATCGTCCAGCGGAGGCCAAGCCGGACGATACCCGGCAGCCCAACTTCTTCGCCGACTTCGCGGGATTGGAGGCCCTCGCCCGCCAGCTCGTGAAAGAAAACAGCGAGTTGAGCTGGCTGGCCCGCGAATGGACGTCTGCTGAGATCTCAGACGAGGCCGATGCACCGCCGCTTCTACACGGAAAATCATACTGGGGTTGCGTGAAAGCGGCGCAATGGAGGCGCATCGCCGAAATCAACAACGCCCGCCTTGACGCATGGCAGGCCAAGTTCGACGAAACCGCTTTAAATTGAAACCCCGCCATGCCCCGCCCTTCACCTGCCCCTGCTCTTCCGCCTATCCACACTATCCGCGGGCAACGCGTCGTGCTTGATGGCGACTTGGCCGCGCTCTACGGCGTTTCGACCAAAGCCTTCAATCAGGCTATCCGTCGCAACGCTACCCGCTTCCCTACCGATTTCCTCTTTCAGATCACCGAGGAGGAATTATCACGTTTGAATACTCAAATAGCTAAATCCCATGCGGATGCGGGCGGAGCTTTAAGGTCACAAATTGTGACCTTAAACGCACGCGGTCGCGGCCAGCACAGGAAATACCTCCCGCTCGCTTTCACCGAACACGGCGCGATCATGGCCGCAACGCTTCTGCGCAGCGAACAGGCCGTGGCCATGAGCGTATATGTCGTGAGGGCCTTCGTGCGAATGCGCGAGGAGCTGGCCAGTAGCGCGATCATCCTCAGGCGTCTGGCCGAAATCGACAAGAAGCTCCTTACCCACGATGTCGTCCTGCGCGACATCTATGAGAAACTGGCACCCTTGCTCGCGCCACCCGATGAACCGCCGAGACGCAAGATCGGGTTTCATGAGAATAGCCATTAGCTGCCATGGCCGACGCTTCCATCCGGACATCAGACGATCTCGCCGCCCAGCCCCCGATGGGCGTGCGCAATCTGCACAACTTCATCTATTGCCCGAGGCTCTTCTATTTCCAATGGGTCGAAAACATCTTTGAGGAAAATGCCGATACCGCCGCCGGTTCCGCCATGCACCGCCAGGCCGACCAGCCTTCCCGCATGGACGACGAGCGCGCGACGGCATTGCGCGACGGCCTGCCCGAGGGAGCGAAAGTCCGCTCGCTGCGCCTCGAAAGCTCCACCCTCGGGCTCATCGGCGTTGTCGATATCATCGAGGGCGGACCGGACGGCTCGTGCATCATCGATTACAAGAAGGGCTCAGCCCGGCGCCTCGAAGACGGCACGCGCACGGCCAAGCAGCCCGACGCCGTGCAGATGGCCGCATACGCGCTGCTCCTCCGCGAACATGGCACGTCAATCGAGTCCGCCGCCATTTACTATGCCGAGGACAAACGCCGCGTCACCGTCCCGCTGACGGAGGAGCTGTTCGCCAAGACACAGGCTGCGCTCGCCGAGGCGCGAGGTGTCGCGGCCACTGGAAAACTACCGCCGCCGCTCGCCAATGATCGCCGCTGCGACTTCTGCTCCGCATACCCGGTCTGTCTCCCGCGCGAATCGGCCTGGTGGGCGCAGGCTCGCGAACGCACAATCGCGGAGGATGCGCAGCTCCGGTTTGCGTTCCCACCGGGTGATTTGCCCGCGGAATTCACCGGGACTCCACCCGACGATCACGATCCCCTGCCGCCCCCTCGCCCGCCTCGCGACGATGGCGAACTCCTCGTG
The DNA here is from genome assembly GCA_041652235.1 of Opitutaceae bacterium. Lineage (GTDB taxonomy): Bacteria > Verrucomicrobiota > Verrucomicrobiia > Opitutales > Opitutaceae > MWDT01. The sequence continues at coordinate 7,188 of JBAZHQ010000156.1, forward strand.
GTGCAAAAAGGCGGGTCGCAAGTCGGGCAGCGCGGCGGTGAATTCGTCGTCACGGTGCAGGGCGAAATCGTGCGCAAGCTGCCGTTGCACCAGGTTCGCGGCATATTCCTATATGGCGCGGTGCAACTAACCGCGCAGGCCGCCGAGTCATGCCTGGAGCTTGGCATCGATGTCTCCTACTTTGCCGCGTCGGGCCGGTTCCTGGGCTTGCTTCGCGGCCTCCCCGCAAGCGGGGTCGATGCCCGCCTGGGCCAGGCGCGGCTGTTTGCCGAGCCGTTCTTCCGGCTTCGGCTCGCTCGTGAGTGCATCCGCGCAAAGATTTCCAATCAACGCACCATGCTCATGCGCAACGGCGACGTGCCCGACCGCATGCTGCGCCTGCTCGCCGAGGCGCGCGACGCCACCGATGACGTGCGCGACTTGGGCGAGCTCCTCGGCTGCGAGGGAGCCGCGGCCAATCTCTATTTTGAGCAATTCGCCTCGATGCTGAAAGGCGCGGAATGGCGTTTCGACTTCCAAGGACGCAACCGGCGCCCTCCCCGCGATCCCGTCAACGCGCTGCTCTCGCTTGGCTACTCCATCCTCGCAAAAGAACTCGCCGGCGTCTGCCACGCCGTCGGGCTCGATCCGTTCCTGGGCTTTCTTCACCAACCGCGCTACGGGCGGCCCGCGCTGGCCCTCGATCTTATGGAAGAGTTTCGTCCGCTGGTCGCCGATTCGGTCGCGATCTCGCTCATCAATCGCGGCGAGATCGATCCCGCCGACTTCATCCGCTCCGCAAGCGGGACCTTTCTGAACGAACAAGGCCGGCGCCGTTTCTGGGAAGCATGGTTCCGCCGCATGGACACGGAAGTGAGCCACCCGGAATTTGGCTACAAGATGAGCTATCGGCGGATGCTGGAAGTACAGGCGCGGCAGTTGTGGCGCGTGGTGCGCGGCGATGCGCCGGCTTATCATGGATTCACCACGCGCTGACGATGGCCTCGAAACGCATCCGCTATTTGGTCAGTTACGACATCGCGAACGCGAAACGTCTCCGGCGCGTAGCCAAAACGCTGGAGAGCTATGGCACGCGATTGCAGTTTTCGGTTTTCGAGTGCCCGCTGGACGATCTGCGGGTTGCTCAGGCCAAGGCTGCGCTCGCGGGGATCATCAACACCGACCATGATCAGGTGCTGTTCGTATCGCTCGGTCCCGAGGCTGCGGATGCCACGCTGATCATCGAGGCAATGGGGTTGCCTTACACGGTCCGTTCGCGGGTGACTATCGTGTGAAAGCGAGTTGACCTGCGCCACACTCGCGCAATGATCGCACCGCCCACGGGCACCGACCATCACTCTACCGCCATTTGAGTGACACGCTCTTTGAAACCGCGAGCGCGACAGTGCGAGAGTGCTCTGCCAAGAGCGCTCGCTAGTCCATTTTTAGAGGCAAAACGCCGCGAGCGGCCTGGAAAGGAACAATCCGTTCTCATTTTCCCCTAGGGCGCTCGATATTCACGTTAGCTCCCGAGCGAAGAAATGAGGTTATTCACAGGTGCCGTCGCGGCCCCCGCGGTTTCAGTCGGCGTGAGGCGGGATGAGCATGACTATGTGTGGGAGTGGTGCCCAGTCGCGGCCCCCGCGGTTTCAGTCGGCGTGAGGCGGAGTGATCTCACATATCAGCCATCTTCCTCGACCGTCGCGGCCCCCGCGGTTTCAGTCGGCGTGAGGCGGAAAACCTCCACCTACACCCTCACGAGCATCAAGGGGTCGCGGCCCCCGCGGTTTCAGTCGGCGTGAGGCGGCAGCAGAGCGTAGAGGGTCAAGACGGTCCACTGAAGTCGCGGCCCCCGCGGTTTCAGTCGGCGTGAGGCGGACAGTATCAGTAGAAGAACTACACGCTTACCAAGGTCGCGGCCCCCGCGGTTTCAGTCGGCGTGAGGCGGGTTGACCACGTATGCTTGCATAATCCTCTGCAATGTCGCGGCCCCCGCGGTTTCAGTCGGCGTGAGGCGGTTCTTTCATCCGACCGGATGGCCGAGGTCACGGCGTCGCGGCCCCCGCGGTTTCAGTCGGCGTGAGGCGGATATAGGTTTCGGGTTGGTAAAACAAGGGTAGAAGTCGCGGCCCCCGCGGTTTCAGTCGGCGTGAGGCGGGTGGAAAGTACATAGGGAGCAATCCCGCTC
>JBAZHQ010000157.1:0-9352 GCA_041652235.1 Opitutaceae bacterium
GGGGGAAGACCTCGCGGGTCGTGTTATAGACCATCACGTTGTCGTTGTAGGCCTGGCGGGCGAAGGCGACCTTGTTCTCGGTGGAAGTCATCTCCTCCGTGAGTTGCATCATGTTCTGGTTTGCCTTGAGGTCGGGATAGGCTTCGGCAACGACCATCAGGCGGGAGAGGGCGCCGCTGAGGCCGGCTTCGGCGCTCACGAGACTCTTCATCGCCGCACCGTCGGCCGGATTGGATGCAACGGCCTGCGCGGCGGAGGCGGCGATGTTGCGGGCCTTGATCACGGCCTCGAGCGTCTCACGCTCGTGCTTGAGGTAGCCCTTGGCGGTTTCAACGAGGTTAGGGATAAGGTCGTAGCGGCGTTTCAACTGCACATCGATCTGCGCGAAGGCGTTCTTGAAGCGGTTCCGGAGCCCGACGAGCCTGTTGTAGATTCCAACGGCCCAAAGACCCAACACGAGGACTGCGGCGGCGAGGATTCCGAGAGCGACTAACGGGATGAACATGGTCATGGTGAGAGAAGGTTAAGGCCTCCCACATTGCAGCCCTCTCTCGACATCGCCAGAAGGAACTCATTACAACGCGGTTGATTGTTTCCACCACAAGCCGCAACCTGATGAGACCTCATGCGTCTGCGTAACCTCGCCTGCCTTGTCCTCGCCCCCGCCGCTCTTTTCGCGGCGGAACCCTTGCTGTTGCCTCCCGCGCCCTTCTCGAGCCCGGCGCTTCTCGGAGCAAAGGTCACACAAGGCCGGGCGGCTGCGGATCTTGCCGCGGCGAACCGCGCGCTTGCGATGGGGTTCCCCTCCATCGCCGCCGAGATCTACCGTCCGCTGCTCGATGATGTCTCCGGAATCGTTGGAGATTTGTCCCTCATCCGCCTTTCCTACGTCACCGCTCTCATGGAGGATGGACGTCTGGAGGAGGCGCGCCAGGCGCTCGACGCCTACGTGGGGTTGCGCGGTTCGGCCTGGCATCTGCGGGCAGGCTTGATAGCCGCGCACAGCAAGCAGCCCGACCTTGCCAAAGCATCGCTCGCTTCAATCAGGATCGACGAACTGCCGGTGGGAGACAGGGGTTGGTACTATTTTCTGCAGGGTGTCGTGGCGGATGCCGCGGGTAATTTCAAACAGGGCGGGGATTACTACGGCCAGGCCATCGATCTGGCGCAGACCGAACTCGCCAAGGTGAGGTTCAGCCTGGCGCGCGAGCAGGCCTTTCTGCGCCGGGGCGTCGCCAATCTCGATCAGCAACGGAACACCGCCGAACGATTCCAGGGGCAGGGTGTGGGTTTCGACGCATCGATTCAATATGCGGTCGGCCTCGACGCCAGCGATCGGAAGGGCGAGGCGGTATCGGTGCTTCAACGCCTCCTTCCCGCGCTTCCTTTCTCCGAGGCAAAGCGCATCGACAAGGTGCGGCTGCTTCTGGGCCTTATCGATGGCGCGGCGATCGGCTCGGCGGGACGCAATGCCCTGGTGCGGTTTCTTGAGTCCGGGCAGGACGCGGACGGCCAGCGCATCGCCCTGCATCTGCTCTCACGCGCATCAGCCGACGGCGCCGCCGCCGAGGATTTCAGGGCGCGGCTCGACCAGCTCATCTCGCTTCAGCCCCCTCATCGCATCCTTGAGAGCCTTCTCCTGTATCGCGCCGAGGTCGCGCTGGGGGCGAAGGATTACGCCCGTGCGGAGGCCGATGCCCGCATGCTCCTCGACAAGTTTCCGGGTTCGCAACTGAGGGCTCATGCGCTAGGGGCGCTCACCAACGCCGCCTGGGAACAGCGCCGCTATCGCACCGCCGCCGACAACGCCGAGAAGGCCCGGCAGGAAGCCGCCTCCGGCCCGGCGCGCTCCCAGCTCGGCCTCATCGTCGCCGAGGCTTGGTATCGAGCAGGCGACTACAGCAGCGCCGCGGACGCCTATGCCGCCGCGATCCAGGATCTTCCCCCCGGCGTGTCGCCCGGCGCCCTGATGTTTCAGCGGATCCAGTCCGAGATCGAGGCGGGACGCCTCGATGCCGCGCAACCGATGCTAGACCAGCAAAGCCGGAGCCCGGCGTTCGACCCCGAGAGCCGCTGGCAGGCGGAGTGGAATCTGGCGCGCGCCCTGCAGGCCGCCGGGCAGACCCGGGCCGCCTACGACCGCGTGAGCCGCCTCCTCTCGGACGGCACCGCGCCCCTTGCGAACACCGAATTGCAGGTTCGCATGGCGTGGCTGCAGGTTCGGCTCGCCCTCGATGCGTCACAGCCCGCCGAGGCCCTCAAGCTGGCCAGCGCCATCGGCCCCGCGCTCGAGAAACAGCCTGCCGCCCTCCGTGCCGACATCTCGAGTTCCGCCGCGCTGCTCAAAGCCCGGGCCCAGTTCGCGCTCAATCAGCCCAAGGAGGCCCTGGCTTCCCTCCAGCAACTGCGCTCCGATCACCCCGGGAGCGACGCCGCCGTGTACTCGATCATAACGGAGGCCGACTATTATGCGGCGCGCGATCGCACGGTGGACGCCCAGCAGCGCCTCACGGACCTCGCCGACCAATACAAGGACAGTCCCTACGCCCCCTATGCCCTCTATCGGGCCGCGTTGCTGGCCGAGCGTCGCGGACAGGATTCGAACTTCGAGGAGGCCAACCAGCTCATCGAGCAACTGGTGAGCCGCTATCCGCAGAGCGACCTGGTGTTCTACGCGCGGCTCAAGCAGGGCGACATTCTCCGCAAGCTCAACCAGTTCGCCCTCGCGGAGCGCGCCTACGATTTTCTGGCGAGGACGTATCCGCGGCACGCCGACATCCTTGCCGCGCAACTCGCCCTCGCCGACTGCCACAGCGCCCAGGCCGTGACGGACCCGGCGCATACCGACCGCGCCCTCGAAATCTACGAAGGCCTCGTCGCGCGTCCGGATGCGACCGCCGACCTGCGCGTGGAAGCTGGCTACAAGCTCGGCTCCGCCCACCTGCGCCGCGGCGAGACCCGCCGAGCCCTGGAGGTCTGGTGGAAAGATGTCGTCGGGGAATTCCTGGAGAAACCCGAGCGCGCCGGCCAACTGGGAGCCAAAGGCAGGTATTGGGTGGCACGGACGCTCCGCGACCTGGGTGCCCAGCTCGAACAGCAAGGGCGCAACGACGAGGCCCGCCGCGCCTGGCGCCTGATCGTGGACCATCAGCTGCCCGGCGCCGCCATCGCCCGCGCCAAACTCGAACCTTCCCCTCAGCCAGCCGCCGGGAAACCGTGACCATGACCCCGTTCGCCCGCACCGGCATCCTTCCCCTCAATAACGCTCAGCCTCCGCGCTTCCATGTCTGTCCTTAGCTTCAACCTTATGTCAAAGGGCGGCCCCATGATGTGGGTCCTCCTCCTTCTGGGCATCGTGGCACTCGTCTTTTTCGTCGAGCGCTCGCTCTATCTTCACCGGATGCAAATCCGCGCCAAGGCCTTCCTGGACGGCATCAAGAATATCCTCGGGAAACGCCGCATTGTCGAGGCCCTCACGGTCTGCGAAGAGACTCCCGGTCCCGTAGCCGCCGTCGTCAGGGCTGCCCTTATGCATGCCCATGAAGACGCCACGAAGATGAGGTTTGCCGTCCAGGAGGCGGCGGTTGTCGAGATCCCGCCGCTGGAGCGCCGTCTCGGATCGATCGCGGCCATCGCCCAGGTCGCTCCCCTGGTCGGATTGCTCGGCACCATCCTTGGGATGGTCACGACCTTTGTGGCCTTCGAGAAGGACTACGCGACGGCGAGCGTCCTCGCCCGGGGCATGTGGATGGCGCTCCTCAGCACCGCGGGCAGCCTCCTGCTCGCCATCCCCGCGCGGCTGGCGCACCACTTCCTTTCGAGCCGCGTGAGGTCGATCGTTCGCGATGTGGAGTGGGCCGGCAACGAGATCATGCAATACCTGCTCTGCGAATATCCGTCTGGTAATCAAACATCGGATACCAAAACCCCGCTCCAATGATCAGCCGGCCCCTCGATCTTTCCTCCAAGCTCAGGCCCCCGTCGCGCGACTGGGACTGGCTGTTCTTCGTCAATGTCGGCCTCATCGTTCTGTTTTTCATGCTGTTCGGCTCGCGTTTCGTGCTGGCTCCCGGCCTTGGCACCGATTTCCGGATGCCCGTGATGCCGGCCGCCAGGGCGGGCGCTTCGATCACCACACCCACCGCCGTCATCAGCATCAAGCGCGGAAATCTCATCTTCACCGATTCGGGCAATCTCAGCATGCCCCAGTTGAAGGAATGGCTGAAGGCCGCGGCCCGGAGTTCCAAGGAACCCATTCTGCTGGTGAGAGCCAGTTCCGAGGTTGCCTTCGAGGATCTGACGGAGATCACCACGGCAGCCCGCGATTCCGGTTTTGTGAGAATCGTGTGGGGAGCGGAAGCTCCCTCCGAAATGTCCGCTCCTGCGACCCCATGAGCCGTCGACCCTGGCTTTCCTCAGTACCATTCCTCGGCCTCATGGCGGCCCTGGTCCTGGGAGCTTTCGCGCTGCTTCTGAGGATGCCCCAGGCGCCCTCCTCCAAAGGACGCGATCCCGCGGGAGCCTCCGTTGACCTGACCAGGCTCGACAGCCTTTCCGCCGATGCCTTGCTGCGCGAAGAATCCTCCCTCCGTGACCCCACGCCTCTCTTCCTGCCCACTCCCTTCAACAGCACCCAGGCGGTGCGCCCCGAAAGCAGCCTGCGCGAGCCGGGTGACAGCTATCGTGTTTCCGCAAAGCTGGTCTTTGGCGCCGGCGCGATTCCCTTGTCTCTGCCCGACCCTGTCCAGTTGCCCTCCAAGCCGGCGGATGAACTGGGACGAACCGTTGGCGACCGTCCCTTCTCCGGCTTCGGCCAGAAGGAGATGAAATCGGTTTCTTTCCCAAAGAGGGATGCCGTTATTGAAGTGATGGCTGCCGGAACCGGCAGCCTGCTCCTAAGCATTCCGGTGCAAGGCCTGTCTCTACAGGACAATATAGACTGGAAACCCTGCGAGTTCTTCGTCGAAACCGATGCTGCCGGCATGGTGGGAGAACCCCCTCTGGTATCAAGCTCGGGAGCGGACATGATCGACCAGGCTTTTCACGATTATTTGGTTCGGCAATGGGCCATGATCGATAGAAAAGCCAAACTGCCCGCTGGCGCTTATCGCATCCTATTGGGGCCCTGAGTATTAGATATTATGCTGTTTAATGTTTCGGACTGCGTCGAGAAGTTCAAGGATGTGCTTGCACTTCTGACCGCGAGTTGCCTTAGTCCGCGCCCGCTCTCTGCGTCCCCCCTCGTTTGGCAAGTGCCGATGATGACCGGTTTTTTGGAGAAAACAAAAAAATCGAGTTTTGCAGTTGACGGCAAAAAGTCAGAACGTCACGGTCATCGCTCTTTTTCTGTTTTTTGACCCATCTAGGTAGGCCCGGGTAGCTCAGTCGGCAGAGCACGTCCTTGGTAAGGACGGGGTCGTCGGTTCAAATCCGATCCTGGGCTCCATCTACTTGCATGGTCGAATCACTTCTTCATCCACAATAAACGTCTCAAACGCATATGGCTAAAGCTACATACGAACGCACAAAACCGCATGTCAATGTCGGCACGATCGGACACGTTGACCACGGCAAGACAACCCTCACTACTGCCATCCTGAAGGTGCAATCAGACAAGGGATTGGCTGTATTCAAGTCCTATGCCGATATTGCCAAGGGTGGAACCATCCGTGACGCCACCAAGGTCGTCACCATCGCGGTGGCCCATGTGGAGTATGAGACTGAAAAGCGCCACTATGCGCACGTCGACTGTCCGGGACACGCTGACTTTGTGAAGAACATGATCACCGGCGCCGCCCAGATGGACGGCGGCATCTTGGTCGTGTCCGCAGCCGATGGTCCGATGCCCCAGACTCGCGAGCACATCCTTCTTGCCGGTCAGGTCGGTGTCCCGAAGCTCGTCGTCTTCCTTAACAAGGTCGATCTCATCGACGACAAAGAACTCCTCGATCTCGTCGAGATGGAAATCCGCGAGCTCCTGACAAAGTATAAATTTGACGGCGACAATGCCGTTATCGTTCGTGGTTCTTCCACGGCCGCTCTCGAAGGCAAGCCCGAGGGTGTTGCTGCGATCACTGCTCTGATGAACGCGATCGATAGCGAGATTCCCGAGCCCGCCCGCGAGATCGACAAGCCTTTCCTGATGTCGGTCGAAGACGTGTTCTCGATCACAGGCCGCGGCACCGTCGCCACCGGTCGTATCGAGCGCGGAAAGTGCAAGGTCGGCGAGACCGTCGAGATCGTCGGGCTCAAGGATACTTCCACCACCGTCATCACCGGCGTTGAGATGTTCCGCAAGATGCTCGATCATGGTCAGGCTGGCGACAACGTCGGTCTCCTCCTCCGCGGCGTTGAAAAGGACGGCATCCAGCGCGGCCAGGTTCTCGCCGCCGTGAAGTCCGTGACGCCCCACAAGAAGGCCAAGGCTGAAATCTACGTCCTCTCGAAGGATGAGGGTGGCCGCCACACTCCCTTCTTCAACGGCTATCGTCCCCAGTTCTATTTCCGCACGACCGACGTGACGGGCGTTCTGAGCCTGACTCCTGGAGTCGAAATGATCATGCCCGGTGACAACACCAATGTTGAAATCGAACTGATTGTCCCGATCGCCATGGAGAAGACCCAGAAATTCGCCATTCGCGAAGGCGGGCGCACCATCGGGGCCGGCCGTATCACCGAGATCCTTGACTGATCTCGATTTAACCAAAGCTTTGAGACTACCTGCCGAGGCCTCCTTTTTGGGGCCTCGGCTGCGTCGTCTAAAAACTCAAAAACATAGGCGTATAGCTCAATTGGTAGAGTAGCGGTCTCCAAAACCGTTGGTTGGGGTTCGAGTCCCTCTGCGCCTGCCAAGTTCCTATTCATGAAAAACCCTTTCCGCAGCATCCGCATCTTCTCCGTCGAAACCTACGAAGAACTGCAAAAGGCATCTTGGCCGACGAGGACGGAGCTTCGCGACTCGACCGTCGTCGTGATTGTTGCTGCTCTGATTCTCGGCCTTTTCACAAGCGTGAGCGATTTTGCTCTCTATCAGGTAATAGACGTGTGCACGCGTCTCGTCGGTTAACTGCCCCCCAAAAACGCTCCATGTCTTCCACCGATATCACCAGTCCTGCAGGCGCCCAGTGGTTTGCCCTTCATACGCTTTCCGGCCAGGAAACGAAGGTGAAGACCTATATCGAGAAGTTTAAGACCGCCGAGGAGCTAGATGACTTTATCTTCGAGGTGCTCCTCCCCACAGAGGTCGTTTCCGAGGTTAAGGCAGGCAAGAAGAGCACCAAAGTCCGCAAGCTTTATCCGGGCTATGTCTTCATCCAGATGCGTCTCTTTGATGAGGATAAGAAGATCATCAACAAGCCCTGGTATTTCGTGAAGGAGACCACGGGGGTCATCGGTTTCGTTGGTGGCGACAGCCCGGCAGCCTTGCGCCAGAAGGAAATCGACGAGATCAAGCTGCGGATCGAAGCCGCTAACGGCAAGGAAGTGCCCAAGGTGCAGTACACGCTGGGTGAAGAGGTGAAAATCACCGATGGGGCCTTCGCCAACCTTACCGGTCGCATCGACGAGATCGATCCCGACCGCGGCAAACTCAAGATTTCCGTTTCCATTTTCGGCCGGTTCACCCCGGTCGAGCTCGAATACTGGCAGGTACAACGCATCACCGAGTGACGCGCCGCCTCTTTGTCACCGCCGAAGTTCGGACATATTCAACATCACCGTCACTAACCACCCGCCACATTCCTTCCCATGGCTAAGAAGATTCAAGGCTACATCCGCCTCCAACTCCCCGCCGGCGCGGCTAATCCCGCTCCCCCGGTAGGACCCGCCCTCGGCGCCCAAGGTGTCAACATCATGGCGTTCTGCAAAGATTTCAACGCCAGGACCAAGGACCAGAACGGGATGATCCTCCCGGTCGTCATCACGGTCTATACCGACAAGAGCTTTACCTTCATCCTGAAGTCCCCGCCGGCTTCCGTCCTTCTGAAGAAGGCCGCCAACATCGCCAGCGGTTCCGGCAAGCCCAATCAAGAGAAGGTTGGCAAGGTCAACAAGAAGCAGCTTCTTGAGATCTATAACATCAAGAAGGCGGACATGAATGCCAACACCCCCGAGGCAGGCATCAAGATCATCGCCGGCACCGCCCGCAACATGGGCATCGACGTCATCGACTAAAAAGAAATTTATTAGGGGAGGGGAGACTCGGGCATGGCCGAATAGGCTTCGCAAACGGGGGCCCTTCCTCTCTTACAACAACAAAAACTCAACGCGGGAGCCTCACTCGGGGCGCTTGCACCGCAAGGAGTCAGAATGGTCACACATAGCAAAAAATACCGCAACTCGAAGCAGGCTGCGGATCTCACCAAGGAATACTCGCTTAAGGAGGCAGTTGATATTCTTGCCAAGTTCCCGAAGGCCAAGTTCGACGAAACCGTCGACTTCTCCTTCCGCCTCGGCGTCGACTCCACCCAGGGCGATCAGATGGTGCGCGGCACCACTCCGCTGCCCAACGGCACCGGCAAGAAGGTCCGCGTGCTCGTCTTCACCGACAATCCCGACGCCGCTATCGCCGCGGGCGCCGATCATGCCGGCCTCAAGGACATCATGGCCAAGATCAACGAAGGCTGGCTCGATTTCGACGTCGCCATCGCCACGACCGAAGCCATGAAGACGGTGCGCACCATCGCCCGCGTCCTCGGTCCCAAGGGGCTCATGCCCAACCCGAAGTCCGGCACCGTGACCGACGACATCGCCGCCGGCATCAAGGCCGTCAAGGCCGGTCGCGTGGAGTTTAAGATGGACAAGGCCGCCAACATCGGCGTCGGCATCGGCAAGCGCTCTTTCACTCCCGTACAGATTCTTGAGAACGCACAGTCCGTCCTCGATGCCGTGGGCAAGGCCAAGCCGGCCTCCTTCAAGGGCCATTACATCAAGACCTGCGTGCTCAGCGGCACCATGACGCCCGGCATCCGGATCGCGTCCACCGAGTACAACAAATTCTAACCGAGGCCCGCCCAACATGAGACCCGAAAAGCAATACATCATCAACGAAGTCGAGGGGCACCTCAAGAAGTCGGACTACGTTTACCTTGCCAACTACGATAAGGTGACGGTCGCAAACGTCGCCGCCCTCCGCAAGAAGCTCACCGTCGAGAAGGCCGAGTTCCACGTGGTCAAGAACAGCTCGCTGCGAGTCGCCGCCAAAAACCTCTCGCTGCCCGAGGTTGACCAGTGGCTCAAGGGCCAGACCGCCATCGTGACCGGTGGCGTCAATCCGACCGCCGTCGCCAAGATCCTCCGCGATTTCTTCAAGGAAACACAGAGGGTCGTCATCAAAGGCGGCATCTTCGAGAAG
>JBAZHQ010000158.1:0-2073 GCA_041652235.1 Opitutaceae bacterium
GGAGGTCGGCGTCACTCTGCGCCACTGCGTCACTGCGCGAGAATGGATTGGATGGTTGGGGATCGGTTCTGTCCGTCTCGGATTTCCTCTCAGCCTGAGATGAATTGTAAATACTGTAGTACAAGAAACACCAAAACAAAGACATATAGAGATTTGGTCACTCACCCGGCAGGTGAATGCTCTGAGAACTTTCTTGGCTAACTAACTTCCTCTTTTTGTGGTTATGTCTGATGTCGCTGCGCTCGGTAGTGTTTTTCGTGGCAATTCAGTCTGCGGGATTAAGGATTATAATGCGCATTTATCTTTGGTTTCTGGATTCCATTGGGCAGGCGATCCGCTAAGTTGCGCTGTTCGTCACATGCAGCGCATCCACGATACCATCGCAGCTCTCGCCACTCCGCTCGGCACTTCCGCCATCGCTCTCATTCGTGTGAGCGGCGCCGAATCTGCGGCGCTCGCCTCGACCCTGCTCGGCGAACTGCCCCCGGCGCGCTTCGCCAAACATGCCGATTACCGGGACAAGGCCGGCGCGCTCGTTGACGATGCGGTCTTCATTTTCTTCAAGGCCCCGCATTCCTACACCGGGGAGGACGCACTGGAGATCTCCTGCCACGGGAATCCCTACATCGCCCAGCGCATTCTCGAGGATCTCTTCAACCGCGGTTGCAGGCCGGCGGAACCCGGCGAGTTTACCCAGCGCGCCTTCCTGGGAGGACGCCTGGACCTGAGCCAGGCGGAGGCCGTGATGGATATCATCCACGCCCGCAGCGAACGCGCGCTTGCGGCGGCCCATTCGCAGCTTCGCGGTTCCCTCGGACGCCGCATGAACGCCTTGGTCGAGGAGCTTCTCGGCGCGCTGGCTCGAATCGAGGCGTATATCGACTTTCCCGACGAAGACCTCCCGAGGGAGGACCGCGCCCTTGTCTCGGCCGCGGTCGATCGGGCACATCACAGCACGTGTCAACTATTGGCCACCAGTCATTACGGCGAAATCCTTCGCGAGGGCATTCAAACGGTCATCATAGGAGAGCCTAATGCCGGCAAGAGCTCCCTCCTGAATTGTCTGGTGGGCCGCGATCGAGCCATCGTAAGCGAAGAACCAGGCACGACCCGGGATTTCATAGAAGAGTGCGTTCAGATAAGTTCCCACTTCCTGCGGCTGATCGACACCGCAGGAATCAACCCGGCTCCACAGCCGATCGAACGCCTCGGAATGGAAAAGACTCTGGAGCGGGCGGAAGAGGCGGATCTATTCCTCGTCGTGCTCGACTCCACCCGCCCTCCCCCACTCTTTCCAAAACAACTGACTGAGCGCTTCAATCAGGCCAATACCATCGTTGTACTCAACAAAAGCGACTTGTCCGACTTTGCTTTCACGCTTTCCGAGCCGCTTGCATCTCTGCGCCATGTTTCCACATCCGCCCTAGCTGGAACAGGGGTTGACGCCCTGAAAGACAAGGTCGCCAGTCTGGCAGACGATCTGCAACCTAATGTGGGTAACGAGCTTATAGCGATCAACGCCCGCCATGCTCACGCGCTTGAAAGGGCACAGGCAAGCCTTGAAGCCGCCCGGGCAAAGCTCGAAAACGGCGGACCGGTGGAACTCCTCGCCAGCGATATGCGGGCCGCCCTTGAAGCCTGCGGCGAGATCGCGGGCCGCATCGACAACGAACGCATGCTCGACCAGCTCTTCGCCACCTTCTGCATAGGCAAATGATCACATCCCTCTTTTGAACCACAGAGACCTGAAACGCGGGCGGAGCCGCAACCAAACCCAACCGATCAATTCAGATTGAACAGAAGACAACGAAGCGTCTCAAGTCATACCACCTCAGATGTCTCGGTGATGAACGCAACCAACGTATCCTTTAATGCGGCCTTTCAGAAAGGCGCTTCGATGCCTTCTGTTAGAGTCTTATTTACAGAGTCTTAAGAATTTTAAAGATGAGATGAGCTTTACGATTTAGACACTGAAATCTTCCCTGGATTTTCCCATGTTCTCTGTACTACAGTATTTACAATTCATCTCAGGCTGAGAGGAAATCCGAGACGGACAGAACCGATCCCCAACCA
>JBAZHQ010000158.1:2083-4794 GCA_041652235.1 Opitutaceae bacterium
ATCCAATCCATTCTCGCGCAGTGACGCAGTGGCGCAGAGTGACGCCGACCTCCGATCTCCGACTTCCCTGCTGACTCTGGCTTCCGGCTTCTGGCATCTGTCCTCTTTGGTTGCGGCTCCGTCGTCTCATGGTTCACCATTAATGTTTGAGTCCTCCAGCTCCCCTGCCCTGCTCAATCCTCATGGTTTATCCCAAGACATTTGATGTCATTGTTTGCGGTGCCGGTCATGCGGGTACCGAAGCCGCGCTTGCTTCGGCACGGATGGGAGCCAGCACGCTGCTGCTCACAGGAAACCTCGACACGATTGCCCAGATGAGCTGCAATCCGGCCATCGGAGGGCAGGCTAAAGGCCAGATAGTGAGAGAGATAGACGCCTTTGGAGGCGAGATGGCCATCAATACCGACGTCACGGGAATTCAGTTTCGCCTCCTCAATGAATCCAAAGGCCCGGCGGTGCAATCACCCAGGGCGCAATGCGACAAGAAGGCCTATCAATTTCGCCTAAAGCACACTCTGGAGCTCCAGCCTAATCTCCAGCTCTTCCAGGCAACCGTCACAGGCTTGGTTTACGAAAACGGCAAGATCATGGGCTGCCGGACCAATCTCGATATCGAGTTTCGCTCTCAGGCAACTGTGGTGACGACCGGGACCTTTCTGCGCGGCTTGATGCATATCGGGCAGAACAAAAATGAAGGCGGCCGACTCGGGGATTTTAGCGCGCGCACGCTCTCGGAGAGCTTTCGCGAGGCTGGCATCGAGCTGAAGCGCCTGAAAACAGGCACCCCACCCCGTCTTCTGGGGCGTTCCATCGATTTTTCGAAAATGGACGCCCAGCCAGGAGATCTCCATCCCACCCTGTTTGCCTTCCATGACACCCGCGACCCTGAGGATCTGTTCCACGTGGAACAATCCGGGGAAATCCGTCCCGGCTGGACTCCCGGCAGCAATCCGGTGCCTTGTTGGATGACTTACTCGACGGACCGGACCGCCCAGATCGTCCGGGACAATCTTCACCGTTCCGCCATGTACTCCGGTTCGATTGAAGGCGTCGGGCCGCGCTACTGTCCGAGCTTCGAGGACAAGATCGTGCGCTTTGCCGATAAACCGCGGCATCTTCTCTTTCTGGAGCCCGAGGGTCGTTTGACCAACGAATACTATGTCAACGGGCTTTCCACTTCGCTGCCGTTTGAGGTGCAGCTTGAGCTCGTCCATAGCATCCCGGGCCTTGAGAACGCCATCGTGATGCGCCCGGCCTATGCGGTCGAATACGATTTCGCGCCTCCGACCCAACTTTTCCCGTCCTTGGAATCAAAGATCGTTTCGCATCTTTTTTTCGCCGGCCAGATCAATGGTACCTCCGGGTACGAAGAAGCCGGCTGCCAGGGTCTGGTCGCGGGAGTGAATGCCGTAAATCGCGTGCGCGGCTTGCCGCCGATGATCGTTGGCCGGCATGAGGGTTATACGGGCGTTTTGATCGACGATCTGGTGACGAAAGGCACGAACGAGCCGTACCGGATGTTTACGAGCAGGGCGGAGCATCGCCTTCTGTTCAACCATGGCAGCGCCGAGCTGCGCCTTTTGGAACACGCCCGTCAACATAAGCTTATCACAGCTTCGCGCTTGCAGCGCATTGACGAGAAAAAGAGCCAGATCGAGCACTGGGTTGCTTTTCTTGATGGAAACCGGGCGCCTTCGGGAACCGGCTCCTGGGGCGATTTTATCCGTCGTGCCGCGGCAAGCACCGGGCTCCAGGCCCAGGGCGAGGGCAGGGGACTGGCCTCTCTCCCGGTTCCGGACGATCTCGCCCGGGTGGCGACGCCGGTGCGGGATGAGATTCTTTACCGCATCAGTTATGCGGGCTACCTCCAAAGGGAACTGCGCCAAATCGAGAAGTGTTCCGAGCTCGAGAAAGTACGCATCCCCCAGGATCTCGATTACCGCAACGTCCGCGGCCTCCGCGCGGAATGCGTCCAGAAGCTCTCCGCCATCAGGCCTTTCTCACTCGGCCAGGCAGGACGCGTCAGCGGCATCAGCCCCGCCGATATCGGCATTCTGATGGTATTCATCGAAGCCCGCCAGGGCAGTCAGTCGTTAGGGCAAAGGGGAAGTCGGCTGCCGGTGACAGAAGCTAATGGCCAGTAGCTTAATCCTTAATTCCGCAAACAATTGCCACAAAAAGGCACGAAAAGGCGCAAAAATAAGAGTAGGATACGATCACCGCCCGTACATCGTTCACCTTTCGGGTGAAGTGATCTATTTCTGTAAGTATTTCTTATTGTGTGTGTTTGTGCCTTTTGTCTGATGTCGCTTTGCTCGGTAGTGGCCATTCAACTGCGTTTTCTAGGTTTATAGCTCGTAGCTTTGCATCTCGATCTTTGCGTCCAATGTGTTGGAATATTATTAACCCGGATGCATCACACGAGTGAGTGTGATGAATGCAGGTTAATCGTTATATAACAACGTCTAAAGATATCTTTAGCACGGTTATTGCACGTAGTTAGGTCTTTTATGTTTGACAGTCTTTATTTTACTTACCCTTATGCGCGGCACTTCCAATGCGCTGGGTGCCTCAAATTTTCTCCGTCATAGCCTTCGTGCTCGCTGGCGTTTCCCTAAAACCAGCCGCCCGCGCCGATGAGCACTGGTCCGCAAAGCTGCTGAACGATGTTCTGCAGGATAACTCCAAATCCGCGCCGCAGACGCCCTCGG
>JBAZHQ010000158.1:4804-9287 GCA_041652235.1 Opitutaceae bacterium
CGGAGGCCTCTGAAGGCCAGGTGTTGCGCAGCTACCAATTGCGCAACGTCAGGGTGGGGGAGCCCGGCCGGGCCAAGACCGCCCTTCAGCTTCTGAACCGGCTCCTGCCCCAGGGCAGTTCGCTCAAGATCGACGCGCCCGCCAACTGTATCCATCTACTCACGACGCCCTCCGCCCACGCCGCCGCCTGGGATTTCATCTCCGCCATCGACATCGCGGAATCGTCCCCCGCCGGCGTCCCGGAACAGGCCGAACTCGGCGGAGAGATCCGCGAGTCCCTTCGGCGGCTGTCGGAGGGCTCGCCTCAATCCGAGAAACTGCTCCAAGCCGTCGATCGCCTGCAGCAGGAGATGAGCAGCCTGAGCGCATCCTCTGGGCGCCAGCGCCGGCAATTGCTCGTCATTCTCTCCATCGGGGCGGTTCTCGCGCTCGGTTCCGGCTTCGTCCTCGTCAGGCGCAGGCCCGGCAGGTCCGCCCAGGATGCGCCTTCCGCCGCCGCCCCCTCCGCCTTTTCGCTCCTGGCTCCCGAGAATATCGGCGCCGCGCTCGAGCCCATGCAGCGCCGCATGCAGCAGGAAATGCTCAGCGCGCTTAACGCCGCCGCCATCCGCATGGAATCGTGGTACAACGAGCAGAAGGCTCAGCGCGAGCAATTGGCCCAGCTCGCGGCATCTCAGGAATCCCGCATCGCCGAGGTACGCGACCGGCTGCTCGCCGATAATCGCGAACTCATCGAGAGCGCGAGCGTTCGCTTCAATGACTCGGCCTCCCGCATCGAAATGGGCGTCCAAAATTTGTCCGCCCAAAACGACAGGGTGGGGGCCATCGCCGGGGAACTGGCCACCGCCGTGCGCGAGCTCGATTCGACCAAGGATCATCTGTTCCGCCTGCAGGAGGAACTCGCCGGCAAGTCGTCGATGCTCGACAGCGCGAGGCAGACCCTCTCCGAACGCGAGGGGGAAATCGTCCGGCAGCAGGCGAAGCTCGCGGCCCTCACGCTCATCCTCGAGGAAGGCGCAGTCCTACCGGAGCTGCGCTTCGAGCCCGGCGCCGCCGCAACGCGCCCATCCCATTTATCCACGCCATGCAAACAGACGCTTCCATCCATGCCGGCGGCTCCGATCCTTCGCCGCTTCCAGTTTCTGCCGCCGGAATTCAAGGAGTCCCGCTCGTGAGCCCGGAGCTGTCCCTGTGGCAGCGGGTCGACGCCCTGCGCGAGCTCCTGCACCAAGGCGGCCTCCTTCTCGGCGAAGTCGTGACGCTTGCGCAAAACGCCGAGGAATCGCTCGCCGCGGCGGCGGCGGAAAAAAAGATCCTCGAACAGAGTCGCCGCCAGTCCGAGGAAGAGTGCCTGCAGTTGCGCTTGGGGGCGCTCACCGCCTCCGAGGAGGCTGAGCGGCAGCGTTCGTCAATCGCCGTCTTGCGCCAGGATGCGGAACGTTCGCGCAGCGTATCCAGCGAGTCATCACAGCGGATCGCCGCCCTGCAGGCCGAGCTGGCCCAGCTTCGCCGCCAGGCTCCACCGAAGGAGTCCAGCCCGCAGGACTCCAAGCTCATCGCGGATCTGCGTCGCAGCCTCCAGGCGGCGGAAACGCGATTGGAGCAGGTCAACGCCACCCTCGCGACGGAGAGAGAACGGCGCAACAGGGCGATCTCCCTGATCAAGCCCGTCTCTCCCGAGCCTCCCGAGCTTCAAACATCCCCCGCAACATGAGTTCCCCGGCGGCACAGCCATCCTTCCCCTGGCATCGCGCGCTTCGCCTCCTGATCGCGTCGCTTGTTATCGGGCTCGTTTGCTCTTCCCGGCTTCGGTCGGAGGAGCCTTCCTCCCCGGAGCCCGCCTCCACCCAGCAGGACTCGGCTCCCCCAGAGATCGCACATCTCGGGCAGGTTTTCATCCTCGCCCAGCATCGCGAGGACAAGACCGTCGAGACGGACGAGTATCTGCCCAAGGGCGAAACGCTCGGCGATTGGAGCCAGCTTCTCACGGTCCAGCGCCTTCGCCTGCCCCGGGCCTCGTCGCCCGACGAGATGATCGCCCATTTGTCGAAGCGCGTCTCAAAAGATCCCGGTTCCCGTTTTCTCGTCGTGCGACAGGGCCGCCACGCAAGCGTCTTCTCGGCGTCGCTGCCGCCGGTCGATGGCGCCAGGGAACAACGCCTTGTCGGTATCGTATGCATGGATACCTCCAAGCCCGGCGTGATGGACGTGCTGCAGTTTGCCCTGGCTCCGTCCCGGGTGGATGCGGGCGTCGCCGACATGATCCTGGACTCGTGGAAGCTCAAGTTCGTGAAGCAGGCGGACGTCCGCAATGGCGCGGACAGGGTGGGGGATTGAAAAAGGCCGGCCATGTCGAATGCCTTCGCCCAGCCCTCCCCGGCCGCAAGCGTTCCCCGACAGACGCCGCGGCAGGGAGAAAGCTCTCATCCGCCTCCGCTCCATACTCCGGGAGCCCTGGTTCTGAGCGAACGACACCGCGCGGATCTTTGGAAGTTCATCTCGATTGCGGTATGTCTCGCCTCCTTGCTTCTCTCCTGGCTGATCGTCCTGGCTGGCCGGTCTGGGGAACGGATCTTTGTGATGGACCCTTCCGGCAACCTGCATTCGGGCCCGGCTCAAGCCATGGCGGACAGCAGAAGTTTCTTTCACGTCACTTCCCTGTACGCGGTAAATGCGGCCCTCCAGCGCTCGCCCGCCGGTTTCGACCTCTACGAAATGCTCGGGCTCTATTTTACTCCGCGCGCCGTCCAAAAGATCGAAGAAGATTACCAGCGCAGAAGGGAGGATATCCGCCTTCGCAACCTTCAGCAAAAGCCCCTGATCGAAACCGTGGGAGAGCCGGTCCCGGCAGGCGACACCCGCATCGTGGAAGTCAAGGGACGGCTCGTGAGCGCCGGGGCCTACGCGGGACGCACGTTCTATGACGAGCCTCCTTTCACCATCGTCCTCACCTTCCGCAAAAATTCGGACTTCTCGAAAGCGGGCGCCTATCCCTGGGTCTGCGAGGATTTCGATCTGGACCTTCAAGACCCTCCCAAGTGATGAACCTGAAATCAGCAGACGATTGCCACAAAGAGGCACAGCGCGGCGGAGCCGCAACCAAAGAGGCCAGATGCCAGAAGCCGGAAGCCAGCAAGGAAGTCGGATGTCGGAGATCGCCCATTCGGCGAGCGCCCACCTTCGCAAGGATACGGCGGGCACAGCAGGGCCTTCGGGAAGTCGGGCAAACCGGGGCTGTCAGCGGTCGGCTTTCGGCTATCGGAGAAATCCCACGAGGCAACAATGCCGATAGTTTTGGAATGCCTCTCAGGCTGCGAGGATTTGAAAACACTGTAATACAAAAACGCACAATAATAAATACATGCGGAGACCGATTCGTTCACTTGGGATGTGAGGGAGAAGCGAGCGATGATCGTATCCCAAGTCTCTATTCTTGTGCCTTTTTGCGGCCGTTAAACTGCATTTTCTAGGATGAATGCCCTGTGTTCGCTTGCATGGCGGGTGCTTGACTGCATCGCCTCCGGAATACCGCTGTGCGCAGGACAGTTTCCGTCGTCGGAGGAGGCCCCGATCGTCGCTGCGACCGGTTTCATCCAAACCGCAGCCCTCGACTCTTCGCGCCCGTTTTTCATCCCCACTCACCCCCGGGTCACGACGACCATCCGCTTTCCCTCGGCAATCGGGGCGCCGGACGGCCGTGGTTTCACCGAGGATGAGCTCAAGCAACCCGGCGAATATCTTGTGAGCTGGTCTCCGGGCGATCCGCATTTCACTCTCACACCATTGCGGAACGCGGGCCCGCTGAACCTCAATGTGCCGTATCAGGGTTCCACCTACGTTCTCTACTTCTACCCCGTCGAGCAGCAGTTTCAGGCCGTCGCCAGCCTCAACCTCGCGCCTCCCTCGGCAGATCCCGGGCGCGAATCGGCGGGTGGCGCGACTGCGCCCATTGTGCGTTCGACTGCGCCGGCGGCGGCGCCCTTCAAGACTGCCTCTCCCGCGAGGATGCTTGGCATCATCGATCGTCTTAAGCTTGTCGGCTCCCTGGCCCCGGGAGCACGCCTCGCCGAGCTTGTTTCGCAGCTCGATGCCGAGGTGGCCCTGAGTCCGCCGCAGTCATCCGATATTTCCAACAACGCCCCGCCTGCCGTCCTGCCCGCAGGCGTCTCCGCCTGGCTTCCGCGGTCCTCCACAGATTGCGGAATCTTCGAAATTCGCCTGCTTCGGACACTGCGCGACCGGCGCCTGAATGTCATCGGCTTCGCCCTCTTGATTCGCAATCGCAGCACTCAGGCCATCGCGCTGGATCCCTCCAGTTTCGCAGCCCGCGCCGGTTCCCTCACCTTGTCGCAATTCGTAAGCGACGCCCCGGCGATCCTCACGGCAGGGGAGGAGAGGGAGGCATTCTTCGCCGTGAAGTGCCCTGCCGGCGCTCCGCTGCTCGCATCGAACGAGTGGCGGGTTTCGGTCGATCTCATCAGCC
>JBAZHQ010000159.1:0-9272 GCA_041652235.1 Opitutaceae bacterium
GCCGCCGACGTCGCCAACTGGCAATCGACGCTTTCCACGCATCCCTCGATAGAATCGATTGAGGTCCGCGACCTGTGCTCACGCGACAATCTCACGCGATTCACCCTTCTGGCGACCTTCAAACCCGAGGGTCCCAAACCCGACTCGAAGCCATGAAAGTCCTGAAAGCATTTTTCCTCGGTCGTTCGATGCGCGAAAAGGTCATCCTGCTCGCCTTCCTCTTCCTCGCCGTCGCCATCTGGGCCTCCGCCTTTTCGACCCGGGCCCAGTCCTTCGTGAGCGTCTATCGGCGCACGGGAGGCACCCTGGCGGAGCAAGGCATGTGGCTTGGGAAACGCGAGAGCATCGAGGCGAATGCCAAAAAGGCGATTTCGCAGCTCGATCCCTCCCTCACATTGGATGGCACCAAGCTTTTGGCCGAGGTAAACCGAATAGCCGCTCAAGCCGGGCTCACTTCAAATGTGCAGGCGGACGACACGCGCGACGAACATACCAGCCAGTTTGTGGTTCACTCCCTTCGCTTCACTGTGCGCAAGGCGGACTACGCAACGCTTGTCCGGTTCTACCTCGATCTGCAGAGACGCTCTCCCTACATCGGAATCGAGCAGTTCGCCCTCCAGGCCGAGGCCGCCAATCCCGCCCAGCTCACCGCCTCGCTCAGGCTTTCATCGGTGGAAGTGATCCGCTGATGCGGGTTGAGAGCGTAAGCAAGATAAGTGGTGTAAGAGTGTAAGTCTGAAAGCGTGAACGTCCGCTGTCGCTGGTCCTCCGCTGAGCGTTTTCATGCCTAGGGCGTTTTAAGTATAACTGTAGGCATTTCGGAGCAGAACATGCAAAATGCCTTCTGCCCGCTACCCGATGATTTGTCACGTATTACGTGACAAACTGGCTTGAGTTATCCGGCTACAGAATATCTTAAACTGCTCTATATCTCCTCTTGCATGTTCGAGCTGCGTCAGTGCTTACGCTCTTACACCTCTTACGCTCTTATCTACTGCCCTGAGGCCCCGGGGCGAACGGGCTCCCTCTCACATCTTGAAGCTCGCGCTCATCTGGAAGACGGCGCTCACAATGGCGAAGGCCAGGAAGCCCACGAAGGAGAAGACAGCAAGAAGAACGACGCTCGAGAGGATTCCGGTGAAATTGTGAAGCTGGCGAGAGATCAGCTTTTGATACTTCTTCGCGATGTCCTTCAGGCTTGGCACCACGTTCCCTGTGTTTTCGCCCACGGCAA
Organism: Opitutaceae bacterium; assembly: GCA_041652235.1. Classification (GTDB taxonomy): domain Bacteria; phylum Verrucomicrobiota; class Verrucomicrobiia; order Opitutales; family Opitutaceae; genus MWDT01. The sequence goes on from JBAZHQ010000159.1 coordinate 1,235, forward strand.
GACGGTCCAGGATGAGATCGGGGAAACAGTGTGTGCGGCCCAGGGCGATCGAAAGGGAGTCTCCTTCCAGCACTCTCGCGGACGCCTCCGCGAATGCGTCGCGGTGAACCGTGTTGTTTATCTGGCGCTCGGTCATCTTGAGCGCATCAGCCGTCGTGATGCCGTTTTCCAGCATCACCGAGAGAGTCTGGCTGATCGACAGAACCGTCTGTGAGACGGCGAAACTGCCTGCCACGGGAAGCTTGAGTATCCACGCATCGCAGGTCGCCCGTCCGGCTGCGGTGGCCCGCCATCGCCAAAGCGAGATGCCAAGGAAGATCGCTCCGGCCACGAGGAAAATACCGTAGTGGAGGATGAACTGGGAACCCGTCACGAGGATCTTCGTTGAAATCGGAAGCTTTCCCCCAAGCGATGTGAGAAGGGTCTGCATCCTGGGCAGCAGGTAGAAAAGGAAGAACAGGATTACGCCGCTGGCCACGAAAAGCATGAACAGGGGGTAGGCGAGGGCTGAAATGAGATCGCGGCGCAGTTCCCTCTGCTCCGTGAGATGAACGATCAAGCGCGAGAGCGTTTCGCTCAGCGAACCGGTCGCCTCGCCCGCTGCAATGAGGTTGACGGTCGAGGTATCGAAGACGCCGGGGAAGGCGGCCATCGCTCGGGACAACGGAGCCCCTTCGCTGATATGCTCCCAAAGCCCCTGGCAAAGACTCTTCATCGCGGGCTCCTTCAAACGCACCGAGAGAAGCCGAACAGCCTCGCCCGCCGAGAGACCGCTTGCAGTCAGGTCGTGGAGCGCCTCGAGGAAGGGAAGCCGATCGCGCTTGCGCGGCTCAGTGGCGCTCCTCCTCGGACTTATCATTGACGTGAAAGAATCCGTTTTGCCGGCAGGTTCGGGGCGTGCCGCTTTTTCGCGAGGAGCCCCTTTGCCAGTCTCCGTGGTTTCATTGAGCGAGATCACCTGAAGGCCACGCGTCCCCAGAATCCGCAAGGCATCCCGACGGCTCGGCGCATCTATCCTGGAACTCGCCAGCGCTCCGGATTTGTCACGGGCAGTGTATGAAAATTGAGGCATGGGAATCTAGTGATCGGACGGACGCGTAATCGCTCATCTATCGTTCACCGTGATCACGCGCAGCACTTCGTCCAGCGTCGTGTATCCGGCGCGGATCTTTTCCCAGCCGCTTTGCCCCAGGGAGCGCATCCCGTGTTTGTAAGCGCAGGCGCCGAGGGCGCGGGTGCTCTCGCGTTTGAGGATGAGATCGTGCAACTCCTCGTTCGGTCGCAGGATCTCGAAAAGCCCGATGCGTCCGCGATAGCCCGTGCCTCGGCAACGATCGCATCCCACGGGAGCCTTCAACTGGGAAACCTGTGTGGCCTCTGAGGCATCGACGCCGAGGATCGCCAGCGTGTCGAGCAACCGGGTATGGCTCACCGGCTCAAGCCGCGAGCATTCGGGACAGAGGCGCCTCACGAGACGCTGTGCGATCACGATCTCGATGGCCGAAGCGGCGAGGAAGGGTTCGATGCCCATGTCGATGAGCCGCGTGATTGCACCCGGGGCATCATTCGTGTGAAGCGTGGAAAATACCAAGTGGCCCGTCAGGGATGCGCGGATGGCGATGTCCGCCGTCTCGCGGTCTCGAATTTCTCCCACCATGATCACGTCGGGGTCCTGGCGCAGCACATGCCTCAGCGCGCTCGCAAAGCTAAGCCCGATCTCGGGGCGCACCTGCATCTGGTTGGCGCCCGGCACCTCGTACTCGATGGGGTCCTCGATGGTCACGATGCGAAGGTCTGTGGAATTGATTTTCCGAAGGAATGCATTGAGCGAAGTGCTCTTTCCCGAGCCCGTGGGACCCGTCACAAGGATGATGCCGTGGGGATAATCGAGAACCTCGCCGATCTGTCTCTGCTCGTCGTCGCTCATGCCCAGCCGCTCCATCGAATAGGCTTCCTTCTTCGTGTTGAGGAGGCGCAGCGAAATCGATTCGGCGTAGATGGTGGGGATGGTGGAAACGCGGATGTCCAGGTTCGTGTCCCCGGTCTTGAAATTGATGCGCCCGTCCTGGGGCAGGCGTTTCTCGGAAATGTTCAGGCGCGACATGATCTTGAGGCGCGATATGATGGCGTCCTGAAAGCGCCTCAGGTTTTCCGGCACCGGCACGGGAACAAGCAGGCCGTCCACGCGATAGCGGATGCGCAACTGTCCCTCCTGCGGTTCGAAATGGATATCCGTGGCCTGATCCGCGATGGCCTGCGCGATCACGTCGCTCACGAAGCGGACAACGGCGGCATCCTCGTCGACGACTTCCTCTTCCACGGGCGCCGCATCGGGTGCGATGTAGGTGTCGTCGCTGTCCTCGAGCGAACCTGAGCCCACGCCGAAGGTGTCGACCACCAGTTGGTGGATGCGCTCGGGCACAGCCAAGTGCCACTTGAGAGCTCGGGGCGTGAAGGTGCGCACCCAATCCGCCACGATATCGTCCGGTGGCCAGGACGTGGCGAGATGCAGCGGGGCCAGGCGGTCCGGTGCCTTGAACGAATCCTCGTTGTTGGCAGCCTTCTCCTGCTCTGTCTCGAATTTGATCGGTATCACCTGGTAATCGTGGGCCAGACGGGCGGGGAGCAGTCCCTGGGTGACGGGATCGGTCTCCAGATTGTTTGCGATGTCGAGCTGCGATGCCTCAGCCAGGGCAACGAGCGTCTCCGGTTCGCCGATGCCAAGTTGCTTCGCCAGCAGGGCGACTCGATGCCCTCGCGGCGCCTCCATCACTGCGACTTTTTGTTCGTCGCTTAATTGCGAGGCGATGATGGCGGGCAGGCCCGGGATGGCTATTGCCGCGGCGGCTTCAACCGCGGCAGTCGTTGTTATGGCGGCCCCACCTTGCTCGTCGATGGGCTCTCGTGTGCCTTCTGTCTCGTTCATGGGACTATTTTCCCCGGACTGAGGGTCGCTTTGCGGGCGATTTCTTTGTCGAATCGGGCGCGTCGGGATCGAGAGCTTTTTTCACGGTCTCTGCCTGTGGAGAGGCATCGATGCGCTTCATGGCCTCCTTGTTGTCGTCAGGAGTATTGGTCAACACGACGGGTCGGAGGAAAAAGATAAGATCGGTGCGTTCTGTTTTTTTGGTGCGCGTGCCGAGCAGGTCGCCAAGGAAGGGAATCGGCCCCAGGCGGTTCGTGCTCTTGTTCACAGTATTTCGCTGCAAGCCGCCCAGGACGATGATCTCTCCGCTCTTTGCGGTTACGAAGGAGTTCGTCGTGCGCTTGCCGACGATCGGCTGATTGTTGCCGTCGATGGTGGTATTGCCAATCACGTCGCTGACCTCCTGCTCGATGTCCATCTGCACCGAGCCGTCATCGCCGATCAGGGGCGTGACCGTGAGCGTGATGCCGACATCCTTGCTGTTGATCGTGCTGCGGTAACCGGTCCCCACCGAGCCGATGGAGGAACTCGTGCTGTCGTTGAGATAGCTGGAAATGGTGGGGTATTCCTGAGTGACCTTGACGGAAGCTTTCTTGTTATGGGTGGTGACGATGGATGGGTTGGAAAGGATGTTGGCGATCGTCTTGCGCGGGGTGGCTTTGAGGTTGAGCATTCCCGTGAGCGTATAGCCACCGGTATCGGGTCGGTTGATCGTCGCGGTGGATGTGGTGGCGCCGGTCGAGTCGGTGCCGCCCCCGAACGTTATTCCTGCTCCCGCGGCTGTCCCCGAAATACCGACAAGTTTGTTTGCCACAACCTGCAACCCGAGGGCATCGATGCCGGTGGTATTGTTGTCGCTGAGGGAAATCTCGGCGATGACGACCTCGATGCGCACCTGGGGCAGAATGATGTCCACCTTGTCCACCAGTTCCTTGATGAGGCGGATATCGTCAACCGTGCCGTTGACCACGACCGAATTAGTCCTGTCGTCGGGGATGACCGTGATGATCGAACTGAAGGAGGTCGATGCAGAGAGACCGGCTGTCTGCGTCGCGCGGGATGCCGCGTTGGGCTGGCCGGGCTGAACAGGAGCTTCCACGGTGGGACGCTGCACCAATGACGAAGTGCCCGATTTTTGAGCCGCGCTGTTCTGGCCTGTGATCACGCTTGTGAGCAGGCTGGCAACGTCCTTCGCGGCCGCATGTTTCAGATAGAGGACTTCGGTGCGGGTGTTGGGATCGGCCTTCACATCCAGCTTTTCGATCAATTCATCGAAGAAGGACTGGTTTTTCGAATCCGTCACGATGATAGCCTGCTGGGTGCGATCATCCGCGGTGAAGGTGGTGCTGGAGCCAAATTGAGATTGGAGCTGCGGGCTCTGGACGACGGCCTGTACCCGCTGAATCAAGTCGCTGGCCTTCGCAAACTTGAGTGTATAGAATTTCGGGATCGGAGCGGGCCGGTCCAAGGATTCGAAAAGCGTTTCAATGCGTTGCAGATTGCTTATCGAGTCGGTAATCAACGCCGCGTTCGATTTATCGAACAAGACGATGCTCACGCCAACGCCCGGAGAAACCAGATTCTGAAGCTGGGGCGCGATTTCGGAGATGCGTCCGTGTTCAAGCTGGAAAAACTTCGCTCCGATTCTCCCGCTTGCAGGCATGTCGCGTGTTGATCCTGCAATCAGTTCGGGGGCCTCCGTGCGCACTTGGGCGAGAGGCACCACCTTGATGAATTTATCCCCCAGTGGCGCGATGCCTAATCCATTCAGGCCCATGAGAGTCTCCAGCGCCAGGATGGCCTCTGAGCGCGGCATGGGATTCTTGAGGTGGAGTGTATAGGTTGTCGCGGGAAGAGCTGCCGGGCGGATTACGGTGCGCCCCGTGAGCATTTCGAGCATCGACAGAACCGAATCGATGTCCGCCTCGCTGAGCTTGAAGGCATCAACCAGATCGTCGCCCGAAGTCGCGGGCGGAACGGATGGAGGCTGAGTTGATATCTGGGCGATCGCGCAGATTGAGCCGCAGAGTAGAATTGAAAACCAGATACGGAGAGAGCGCTGGATCATGCGATACAATGATGAAATTGGGGAAGTGGAAGACCTTCATCTGAGGCAAAAGGTCCTTGTTTGTAAATGGTCTATTATTCAGCCGTTGCATCGTCCGACCGAGGCGGCTCTGCCGCCACTGTGTGCAGCAGCACCACCGTCTGACTGTTGGCCTCTGGCCTCCGGCTTCTGGCGTCTGGCCTCTTCCGCATCTCTACACCTGGCCTCGCAACATGGACCAGAAGTAACCGATGTATTCGTGCACTGCGAGCGTGGTGTGAAAGAGACTTTCGGAATCCCAGACGTAATTGGACAATCGGGTGTGTGGAGGAGGCTTGCCCTTAAAATCGGCCGGACAAGGAACCGCGTCCAACCCCTGCTTCCTAAACATCGCGAGAGCCCGTGGCATGTGGAATGCGGAAGTCACGAGGGCGATCTTCCCTCGTTTGACGATTTGCTTCACCGCCTTGGCCTCATCCTGGGTATCGAAAGCGGAGTTGATCACCCGGATGCGGCTGACGTCCATGCCCATCGATTGGGCGCTTCGGGAAAGAACCAGCCCATGGGACTCTTGCTTCCCATCGCCCGAACCCGAAGTGATTAGAATGGCTTGCGGCAAATTTCTAGCGATGCGGACTCCCTCGACGATGCGCCCCAGGGCGGATTCACAGAGCATCGTGGATGCGGCAAAAGTGGGATTTTCAGTATGACCGGAACCCAGCACCACGACGGCTGTGCATCCTGCAAGCTCAGCGGGGATATCTGCCGGGGAGTGGATTTCAGGGATAGCCGGGTAGCGATATTCGAGAGGGTGAAGAAGCAGCCGGCTGAACCCCATGTTTCCTGCGAGGAGCAGCCACGCGAAGCTCGCGATGATGAGCCAGCGGCCAGTCCTGCTCTGTTTGCCGCGACGTGTGAGCAGCAAGCCCAGCGCGAGAAGCCCAAGGCACATAGGGAGGGGCATCAGGCAGGTACCAATGATTTTCTTGAAGATGTAGAGTAGGTAAGAGAGCGACAAGGTAACGGACATCTCCCACGCCGGAGCGCGGGGTGCCAGCTTGAAAAGAAGCGAGTAGCGGGAAGCGAGAATTGAGAAGGGGTGTCCGTCCCGACCAGCAGGCTAATAGCTCGCAGCTTTAGTCTGGGCGAAGAAGGGATTGACAGGGTGGCTTGGGCTTATGAGGTTCCCCAGCTCTGTCAGACATACGGCGGTCATAGCTCAGTTGGTTAGAGTTCTGCCGTACGGCAGAAGATCTTGGGGCCGACGATCACCGGATTGGAGTGAAACGCCTTAGCGCGAAGAAGGGATTGACAGGGTGGCTTGGGCTTATGAGGTTCCCCAGCTCTGTCAGACATACGGCGGTCATAGCTCAGTTGGTTAGAGCACAAGATTGTGGATCTTGGGGTCGCGGGTTCGAATCCCGTTGGCCGCCCCATTTTAGGAGAAAGCCCAAAGCCAATACTTTGTGTACATCTTAGTCTGCCTGGCCTCAGGCAGAAGTTATGTCGGGCATACCGACAATCTGGTTCGTCGATTCAGAGAACACAAAACCGGGCTTACTAAGACGACTCGGGAGCTTCTTCTGAAACCTTGGATGGCCCATTGGGAATGTGCTGCAACCAGAAGTGAGGCGATGAAGCGTGAAAAGTACTACAAGGCCGGATCAGGACATCGGGTAAAACGCGAAATCATCCAGCGGGCGATTGAGGACTTTAAACCGATTCAATAACCGTCAACATCGTTATTCTTCTGGATAGCAGAATGCCAGATCTTGGGGTCGCGGGTTCCAATCCCGTTGGCCGCCGGATTTTAAGAGAAAGGCTTACAGGAATGATTAGAAAGAAGAGAAAGGGAGGGGCTCTGCCAATTCATATGCGCTCTGGATCCTATGCGGTTAACGACGTAAGATAAATAATACCAATCATATGAGATACTGGAATCAGTCTCTTCGGAAAGCTAGACGGTGATGCATAGGCCGGCCTGAGACATCGGGGCCCGTCGTCGCGGAGACGGACGAAGCTGCTCATTGAAACCGGGAGGTTCTTCGTAGCTTGCTTGCGGGTGAAGCATCAGCACCATGCAAACGACATCAGCCCCAGGAAAGGCTCATCATCCTATTTCCCGTGAGTATAATTTCTCTACTAATTGTGCTTCCGTTGCTTACGGGACTATTGCTGATGCTGTTCAAATCGGACACGCTCCGCACCTATCTCGTGCTGGCGGCGACTACGATCATGGCCTTGGGGAGTATCGCACTGGCTGTGCGTTTATTTCCTAACGACCTAACCACGTTCAAGTTCGATGTCCACTGGATCAGTGCTGGCATGGAGTGGCTGGAGGTGGCGATGGCCGGATATGTGGTCTATGTCGGCATCCGCCATAAGCGGCTGCTGATTGTCCTCCTGATGCTGGCCCAACTGGCCCTCATGGTGTGGTTTGAAACCCGGAACGGGCACGATCTGCACATCGAGCACAACCTGATTATCGACAAGTTCTCGATCATCATGGCCCTGATCAACGGCATCCCGGGAGGGCTGATCTGTTTGTACGCGCTGGGCTACATGCGGGAGTTTCACAAGGATCATCCGACCGAGTTCAAAGACCGGCGCCCGCTGTTCTTCGGCCTGCTCTTCGTCTTTCTGGGCGCGATGTACGGCGTCGTATTCTCCAACAATCTCCTGTGGCTCTACTTTTTCTGGGAGATCACCACGCTTTGTTCCTTCTTCCTGATCGGCTACAAGCAGGATGAGGAGTCGGTCAACAACGCCCTTCGCGCCCTGCTTTACAATCTCATCGGCGGCTTGGCGTTTGCCGGGGGGATTGTCTGGTTCTTCCGTAACACCGGCAGCATTGAACTGGCTGTCTTGATCAAATCGGCGCCCGGGGTGGCTTTGTTGCCGGCGGCACTGCTGGCTTTCGCCGGGCTCACCAAGTCAGCCCAGTTTCCATTTTCCGGCTGGCTGTTGGGAGCCATGGTAGCCCCCACGCCGGTTTCGGCCCTGCTCCATTCCAGCACCATGGTGAAGGCGGGCGTATATCTGATCGTCCGCCTAGCGCCGGTGTT
>JBAZHQ010000160.1:0-9246 GCA_041652235.1 Opitutaceae bacterium
GTGCTCGGGCGCCACCTTGAGGCGTCCGGAGACGTGGTGCGCGATCAGCTCCTCCATGTAGCGCTCGTGGCTCTGCTTCGCCTCGGGCCGGGCCTTCGGATGCAGGAACAGATCGTAACGGAGCCCGCTGGTTACAAAGGCATGCTTCACGCCGGGCATCTCGCGCGCCGCCTTGTAGATATCGAGCAGAGGCTGGTGATCCGTATCCAAATTCAGGCAGACGCTCGGCCAGATGCAGCTCGGCCTGATGCAGGCGTCGCAGATTTCCTGCTTGAGCCCCTTCATGCGGTACATGTTCGCCGAGGGTCCTCCGAGGTCGGTGATGGTGCCCTTGAAATCGGGCATCTCCGTCACCGCCTTCACCTCGCGAAGGATGCTCTCCTTGCTTCGGCTCGCCACGAATTTCCCCTGATGCGCGGAGATCGTGCAAAAGCTGCAGCCTCCAAAGCACCCGCGGTGGAGATTGATCGAGTGCTTGATCATCTCGTAGGCGGGAATCGGACCGCGCTTGCGGTAGCGCGGATGCGGCAGGCGGGTGAACGGCAGGTCGAAGCTGCGGTCCATCTGCTCCTCGTTCATCGTCGGATAAGGCGGATTGATGACCAGGGTGCGCGCTCCGACGCCCTGCAGCAGGCGGCGGGCATGGACACGGTTCGACTCGGTTTCGATGTGTTTGAAGTTCGCCGCGTACTTTGCCTTGTCGGCAAGGCAGTCCTCATGGGAATGAAGCGAGAAATCCTCCCAATTCTTATTCTTCGGCAACGGATCTCCCTCGGGAAGCACGACCGCGGTCTGGGCGATGGTCTTGAGGGAGGAAAAGGGCACGCCGCGCTTGAGCAGCCGGAGAATCTCCTGGAGCGGCAGCTCTCCCATGCCGTAAACGAGCAGATCCGCCCCACTCTCCTCCAGGATGCTGGGCTTGAAGCTATCGGACCAGTAATCGTAATGGGTCACCCGCCGCAAACTCGCCTCGATGCCGCCCAGGACCACCGGCACGTCGGGATAAAGCTGCTTGAGGATCTTCGCATAGGTCGCGGAGGCGTAATCGGGTCGAAACCCCGCCTCTCCACCCGGCGTATAGGCATCCTCGGAACGCAGTCGGCGGCCAGCAGTGTAACGATTGACCATCGAATCCATGCAGCCGGCCGTGACCCCGAAAAACAGCCTGGGGCGTCCGAGCTTCTTGAAATCGCGCAAATCGTCGCGCCAGTTGGGCTGGGCAAGAATGGCAACCCTGAACCCTTCGCGCTCGATCATGCGCCCCACCACGGCGGTGATCCACGTAGGCGTCTCCACTGACGAGAATGACATCCACCTCAGCCCAACCCCGCGCCTCCATGTCGTCGCGAGAGACAGGCAGCCAGCGGCGCGCGTCCCAGGTGGAATCCGTGTGAGTGGTCATCAGCCCCTCACCAAACGCATGCCCGGCCCAGTGTCAAAGCACGCCTGAAGCTGGAAGCCGCATTCAAAGATGCCAGAAGCCGGAGGCCGGAGGCCAGAAGTCGGAAATCGGATGTCGGATGTCGGTCAAACAAGGGCTATCGGCGATTGGCTTTCAGCTGTCGGGTAAAACCACGAGGCAATTCTGTCGCTCGTTTTGAGATCCTCGCAAGCTGAGATGATTTTCCAGACTGATACTAAATTCAGCACCATGGCGCTCGATCTTCACCGTCCAACTACGAATTCCACGACGGATTCATCACGGACTTCTGATCTCCAACATCCGACCTCCTTGCTGGCTTCCGGCCTCTGGCTTCTGGCTTCTGGCCTCTTCAGTCACGGCCCAGACGGGCCGCTACCGTCTCGGCTCGCGCTCCAGCTTCTCATCCTCGAAGGACCGTGGATCATCGACCGGCTCCAGGTGTGTGGTCACATGACAGTTCTCCAGGACGCTGCAAATATCCGCCTCGATGTCGTCCACCAGCGCGTGGCCGCGCATCACCGTCCATTCTCCAGGCACCAGCACATGCATGGTTACAAACCTCCGCATCCCGGCCTGCCGCGTCATCACGGCGTGAAATTCAACGCCTGAGTTGCGGTACCTGGCGAGGACATCGTCCACCTTGTCGCGTTCGTCCGCTGGCAGGGACTTGTCCATCAGGCCTGCGGCGGATCGGCTCATGATCCCCACCCCTGCCCAGATGATGTTGGCGGCCACAAGAAGGGCGACGACCGGATCGAGCCATTGCCAGCCGGTAAGAGCGACAAGACCGACTGCGCCGATCACGCCCACCGACGTCCATACATCCGTCATCAGATGCTTGGCGTTGGCCTCGAGCGTGATCGATCCGTGTTTCCGGCCGGCTCGCAGTATCCAAAGGGCAACAACCAAGTTGATCACCGAAGCCAGTGTGGAGACGAGAAGTCCCGCTCCAATGCCTTCCAGAGGTTTCGGATGAAACAGGCGCGGCACCGCGGTCCAGGCGATGCTGATGGCGGCAAGAAGAATGAGCGATCCCTCGACACCGCTCGAGAAATACTCCGCCTTGCTGTGTCCAAACTGGTGTTCCTCGTCGGCGGGACGCGCGGCGATCGTAAGCATCGCCAACGCCATGATGCCGCCCGCCAGATTGACCACTGACTCAATGGCATCCGACAAAAGGCCGACGGATCCCGTGATGTAATAAGCGGCAGCCTTCAGGACCATGGTCGCCATCGCCGCCACAATCGAGATCCAGGCATAACGGGTGAGATTATTGTTCATCGGCGGGGGCGGGGCTTTGGAGGAAGAGCGCATCCTCAGTCTTTTATTTTTGTGTCTTTTGGTGCCTTTTTGTGGCCATTCAAAGGCGGTCCTTAAGACTTGGCCCAGGTCGAGCGGATTTGCTCCGTCACCGTGATTGCGAGTTCCAACGCGCTCTTGCCGAGCTCGGCGCCCACTTTCGGCTGCTTCGCCTTGGAGACGCTCTCGACGAAATGGGCGAGTTCGAAGGCGAGCGGCTCGCCTTTCGCCAGCGGGATCTCCTCGACCGGCACCGGGAGCTCCCCGGGCTTAGCCCCGGCCATGAGTTTGGCGGCAAATTCCATCATGCCCTGCTTGCGCACGATGTGCCCCGTCTGGTTCATGAAATCGAAGGAGAAATAGCCTGTATCCTGGAACACTCGGATCTCTCGCACCTTTTTCAGGCTGATCCGGCTCGTGCTCAGATTGGCCACGCAGCCGTTGGCAAACTGGATGCGGGCATTGGCGATGTCCTCAGTCTTCGAAAGCACGCGCACACCCACGCTGTCGACCTTCACAACGGGCGATTTCACAAGCTCGAGCACGATGCCGATGTCATGAATCATCAGGTCCAGAACAACGCCCACCTCCGTGCCCCGGGGCGTGAAGGGAGCGAGGCGCTCGGCGGTGATAAATCCGGGGGAGACCACTTCCTTCTCAAGGAAGCCCATGACGGGATTGAAGTGCTCGATATGCCCCACCTGCACGAGCACTCCCGCCGTGCGGGCGGCAGCGAGCACCTTCTCCGCATCCTCCATGGTTGCGCAGATAGGCTTCTCGATCAAAAGGTGGCATCCCTTGGCCAGCAATGGCATTGCGACCGCGGCATGCCTATCGGTGGGCACGGCAATCGACACGGCATCGCATTCCCCGCCCATTTCCTCAAGCGAGGCAAAGCGCCTGCACCCGAACCGGGCGCAGATTTCGGCGGCGCGCGCATCGTCCGCCTCGACGATGCCGACGAGTTCGGCGTTCGGCAGCGAAGCGTAGATACGCGCATGGTGCTGGCCCAGCGAGCCCACCCCCGCCACGCCACAACGGATTTTCTGTGAAGACATGATGTTCGGAAACCAGCAGCTAGTGCCTTGATGCACAAATCCAATATTAACAATAGAACAAAGGATTTGAACGCAGAGGACGCAGAGGGAAAGTCAGTTCGACAGAAATTTAGGAATTGCATGCTTCGATCCGAACACCGACCTCCGACTACGTGGCCTCGCAATTGACCTCCAGCGACAGCCCGCGCTTGTGCTGGGGGCGAAGAACCAAGCACGAGCGCTGCCTTTCCTTTGCGACCTTCCTTTACCTCTCCGTAACCTCTGCGTTCCAAACGAGACCCGAGCAGCCCTTAAGTGAAATGAAAGGAGTAATGATGCCAGAACTTCGGACATCGGAGTCGAAATCCGAAATCCGACTTCCGATCTCCGACATCTGGCTTCTACTTAATCAGCGCCTGATAGCTGAGCACCTTGAATTTCTTGTTCAGGTCGCTGTCCCCTGCGGGCATCAGTTGAGTCAGGAAAAGGCCGACCATGCGCTCCTTGGGATCGATGAAGAATTGGGGATTGTAAGCGCTGCCCCAGCCATAGGCGCCCTCGCTTCCGAGTTCGCCATAAACTCCGAGATCCTTGTTGACCCAGAATCCGAGGCCAAAGGCATTGGTGTCCCAATTGTACATCGTGCCTGTGTGGTTCTGACGAATCAGCTCCACCGTCTTCGGCCCGAGGATGCGGACTCCGTCGAGTTCTCCGCCGTTGAGCAACATCTGAAGGAAACGCCCATAATCGTTCACGGTCGAGAGAAGGCCCGCGCCGCCCGAAAAACACTTGCGGGGGCCTTTCAAATTGTCGCTGGTGGCGTTGGCTTCCTTGAGAAACAGTTTGCCGTCCTGCAATCCGTAAACCGGCATGAGTCGATCGGCCTTCTCGGGAGGCAGGTAGAAGCAGGTGTCAACCATGCCAAGGGGTTTAAAAATGCGCTCCTCAAGGTAGCGGTCGAGAGGTTGGCCCGATACGACTTCGATGAGATAACCGAGAAGATCGATGGAGAAACCGTATATGAAGTTCTCGCCGGGCTGGCCGCTGAGCGGAATCGTCGCGAGCCGCTGCATCGCCTCGCCGATGGTCTCGTCGTGGTCGGCGAAATACCAATCGTTGAGTTTCGCCTTTTCGTAGAGCGCCCCCGCGGGCCCGCCACCATAGCTGAGACCCGAGGTATGGCACATGAGGTCGCGTATGGTCATCGGCCGTTTTGCCTCCACGGTGATGAACTTGACGTTCTCCGGAGATCCAGCAGGCGCCGGGATCGCGACGAGCGATTTCTTGAAGGCGGGAATGTATTTCCCGACGGGATCGTGAAGGAGGAACTTGCCCTCCTCGTACAGCATCAGTGCGCCGACAACGGTGATCGCCTTGCTCATCGAGGCGATGCGGAAGATCGTATCGGTACGCATCGGCTTGCCTGCCTCGATGTCCTGCATCCCGTAAGTTTTCAGATAGACGTCCTTCCCATCGCGCTTCAGCAGCATGATCACACCGGCGATCTGCTTCCTGGCGATAGCATCATCGATGACCCGGTCGAGCCGCTGAATCCGCTCGGTCGACAGCCCGCTATCCGGCGGTGGAGTCTTCACCTCCGAAGGAGCCCCGATCGCGATCGAAGCGGCGGCGACCAAAGGCAGTAACGCGGAAACGGCTGTGCGGATAACAGCCCGAGTCAGAAAGCATGACAGGGTTGAACTCATAAGACGCACACGATGCCAAATCCCCTGCCCTCAACAAACAGAAAGTACCGGGGATATTGACTGCAGATTAACAAGGATAAAAGGGGTGAACGGGATACGATCCTATGCGACAGGCCTACAGCGGTGACATCGTCGCCGCATCCTCATCCCTTGCATCCCTTCCATCCCTGTTAATTCTGTCTTGGAACGATGTTCGCTAAAGCACCGAGGCGATCCGTTCTCGTGCGGAGTCTCGGAGTGCGCGGAGGAATGTGATGCCAATTCCCTCATCCGTGTTATCAGCGTATTCCGTGGTTAAAATTGATCGTTGGGTTGGTTCGGTGATAATCGGCCTGCAGCTTTTCTCGTGCAGGAGCTTCGCACGCGTCCGCTACGCCAGCCTCAACCAAGCAGGCACGGGCTTGGAAAGCATCACGGCTTTGCCGTGCTCGAATACCGCCACCTTGCGGAAGGGATGCCGCAGGTCGCTGTTGTCGAAAATCTGAACAAACGGCAGCTCACGGATGGCACGGTGCAGGTTGCCCAGAGTGCGGTCGAAACGCGCGGAGAGCTTCTCAGCCGGCACGTCATGGCCTCCTTGGAGGACGCGCATCGCCACCCGTTGTTCGGAGGTCTCCGCACTGTCCAATCCGATAAAGCAGAGCACGACAATGTAACCGGAGCGGGCTGCGTCGCTGAGGAAATTCACTTTTTCTCCCACGGGGTCGGACAGAACGGTTTCGAAGACGAAGCTCTCCCGTTGCCGCACCAGAGTCCGCCGCAACTGGTTCGCCAGCTCGGCGGCTTCATAGGCGCCTGTGCCGAGTTCGCGGGCCAGGTCGTCGGCATTGATGAAACGCAGCCCAGCAGCCTGCAAGTGAGCTTGATAAAACGTGGATTTCCCCGCGCCGTTGGGGCCGGCCAGCGCGACGATGAGAGGGCGAGAGTCGAGCGCCGACATCACCGGGACTTGGCTGGACGGAACTCCCGGTTGACGAAACGGCCGGTCGTGCGCGTGCCGTCTTCGTCGATCTTCACAAGCAGGCCTCGTGTCGTGGCCGGCTCAAAATGGGGGAAAGGGCGCGCGTCGAGCACGGCGGAGAGGCGGACCCGGCCCGCGCGGGTGTTGACCGATTTGAGGCAGGCGGAAAGCGGCATGGCATCGCCGCGCTTTTTCAGGGCCAGCGCACTGTCGGCGCGGAGCAGGGATTCGACGGCGCGGCCGAGGCCAGCCCAGAATTCGATCTGGCCGGCGATGGAACGCTCGGCGACTTCGCCCGTCAGACGGGCGTCTAGCACGAGGGTCTCGGAGAGTTTTACGGGTTGTCCCATGCGCTTAAGGTAGCATTATGCTACCCGGAGGCAAGCCCTGACTTTGTTGCAGAGCTCGGGTGGATTAGTCTCCTGGAACAAAGAGTTTCAATCCCACGGCCCTGACGAGGGCCTGCTGGCGGGTGTCGAAACTGATGAAGGTGCGGAAGCCAAGCTCGAGCGCGCTGGCGACATGAAGCACATCCAACGATCTTGTGCCAAGAGTCCGGCTATGCTGGCGGCTCAGATCTGCGGCGCGATTGAGCGCGGCACGCCAAAGCAGGTCCGCCTGCACATAACGACCTTGTTCGAAATCGTCATCAAGCGCGGCAAGAGCGCCTTTCAGTGCGCGTTCGTCGATCAACCTGCGGTGTGCTGCAAGGGCAATTCCATTGATCAATTCGACGCGTCCATGATGGGTGACTGAGAGCGGCCCACCCGCCTTGGCACGCCATAGGGCCATGCTGTGAGATTCCGGCTCGTGAAGATAAAGCTTCAGGAGCGCGCTGGGATCGACATAGGTCGCCTTAGCGGTCGCCACGGTTTTCATCGTGCAGAGACTGGGTTTCCTTGGCCGATAGGGGCTTTGGTTGGTAGGAGGTGAGCCTCCCCCAAAAGTCAACCGGCGGGGGTTGGCGGGTTGCAGGAGTGGCGTAAGGAGTCAGCCGGTATTTTGCCTTTCCGCTTTCCGTGAGGAGCACTTCGCCTTCCATCTCCAATAGCTTCCTTACCTTGGGAAAATGGTTACGGAGATCTCGGATGGATGCGGTGGATTGCATTGTGATACGTTTGTGTATCACGCTATGAGGTTTGTCAAGGTGCCAGTTGACAGACCTCGGACGCAGGCGATCACGAACACCGATCGGAAAACGATGTTCGCTGAAGCACTGAGGCGATCCAGTTCTCGCGCGGAGTCGCAAAGGCGCGGTGGAATGTGATGCCGATTCCCTTATCCGTGTTATCGGTGTATTCCGTGGTTAAAACGGATCGTGTTCTGATCCGGTCTTCTCTCTGCGATCTCAGCGCCTCAGCGGTGAATATCATGAATCTCCATGAGCGCCGGGCATAAAAAAACGAGCCCCTTGCGAGAGCTCGCTTTTGAAAGATGAAAATTCCTCTCGATCAGTTGGCGGGTGCGACCGGAGCAGGAGCGGCGGCAACAGGGGCCGCTGCAGGAGCAGCGGGAGCGGCGACCTCGAGGTCGCGCCGCTGCTTGATGGCCATGGCGGCCTTGCCGGTGCGATCGCGAAGGTAATAGAGGCGGGCCTTCATGGGCTCGGATACGCGCTCGACCTCGATCTTCTCGATATTGGGCGAATTCACGGGGAACACGCGCTCCACACCCTCGCCGTAGCTGATGCGGCGGACGGTGAAGGTCTCATGGATGCCGTGACCCTTGCGCGCAATCACGATGCCCGAAAAGATCTGGATGCGCTCTTTGTCGCCTTCACGCACCTTGGTGTGGACGCGAACGCCATCACCCACCTTGAAAGAGGGATTGTCTGTCTTCACCTGACCGGCGGTGATTTCTTTGATGATCGGATTCATAGCCTGTGTTATTTGAGTAAATCGGGTCGTACTGAACGGGTTTTCTCAACACTCCGGGAGTGCCGCCATTTCTCGATTTCGGCATGATTTCCAGAGAGAAGAACATCCGGAACGGACATGCCGCGAAATTCGGCGGGACGCGTGTATTGAGGAAAGTCGAGCAACTTGCTAGTGAAACTTTCGTGCGTCAATGACTTTTCCTCGCCTAAGACTCCGGGGATAAAACGGCTGAGCGCGTCGATGACGACGGCGGCGGCAAGGGTGCCATTCGTAAGCACATAGTCGCCAATGCTGATTTCCCGATCGATCAGGCAGTCCCTGATCCGCTGGTCGATTCCTTCGTAATGGCCGCTGAGCAAAATCAGATGCCGCTCACGGGAGAGTTCCTCCGCCACCGCCGTGCTGAAGGGAACGCCGTCCGGTGTCAGATAGATGCGCTTGCAGCCGGGTTTCTGCAACTGCTCGATTGCCGCAAACGCGGGCTCGGGCTTCATGACCATGCCGGCGCCTCCCCCGAAGGGCCGGTCATCGGCCGTGTGGTGCTTGTCCGTGGTCCACTCCCGCAGATCGTGGACCTTCACGCTGAGAAGCCCGCGCTCCAAGCCCTTGCCCAAAATGCTCTCCACCAGGAAGCCGTCGAGCATCCTCGGGAAAAGCGTCAGGACATCGATATGCAGCGGCATATGTTAAAAAATAAAAAGCCCCGGCCGAAACCGAGGCTCTGCACAAGGCACGGGACCAAGGGGTCCCGGGTGCCTCTGACGAAGAGTCGCGTCGGCCTTAGGCCTTGGCGACGGCAGTCTTGCGGGCGCGCTTGATCAGCGAGGCGACGGTGTCGGTGGCCTTGGCGCCTTTGCCGACCCAATAGTCAACACGGGCAAGGTCGACGTTGAACTGCTTGCCTTCGCCCTTGTTGGTGGGCTGATATTGGCCGATCATCTCG
>JBAZHQ010000161.1:0-9214 GCA_041652235.1 Opitutaceae bacterium
TCAGATTTTATAATAAAGCGATTTTGCTGAAATGGCCAAAAAACGTTCATTATGGCGTGCGAGAAAGCTAGCAAGTTACTACGAACAAAAGGAATGCGAACTTGGGACAGGCTCTAGTTATCAATCCAAATTCTTCCGGCTTGCTCTTGGATTCTTAGTTTCTTTGCAGTTAATCTTCAGGGTTCCGGACTTTGACTTGTTTGGTCAAGGTTGGCGTATTCAAGGATTCTAGATCGACCTGAAGGGGTCGATCGCGCCAGCAAACAAAATATAAGAAAAGAACGAAGGGGAAATGCAACATGCAATTGATACCCTGCGGGTAGCCAATCCTGCACGAGAAAGGTCGCAGCCGCTCGGGAATCTGAAAATTGTTTTAGCGGAAACCTGACTCGAAATCGTCTTTGGGAAAACCGAACCGATGCGGCTAAACCTGAATTCCGCAACTGAATGGCCACGAAAAACACAGCGCGGCAGAGCCGCAACAGGGAAACAGTGGAAAGCTGGCTAAGCAGAGATTGTATAATATGCTTTATCCTAGAGAAAAGTTCTTAGCCAATTACGATAATTTCAGAAAGGAACACCTGAGGTTTAGGAGGATTTTTATTTGCGGGTACTTGGGGTTGATGTTTCTTATGTATCTTATGTGGGGTTATATTGTACGCCCGTGCCATCAGTTGCTTTATTTTCAGTATGGAGGTTTGATGTTTTACGGATTTTGGGTGCTTCAGATAGCTATAATGGCGTATATGGCGGTTGTTCTTCGCGTACAATCCAAACGGAATCATATTATTTGCCCGGACTGCGGCAGATGCTTCTCGAAAAGTGATGTGCAGATAATAGTAAAGAACGGGAAATGTCCCAAGTGCCACAAGCAAATCATAGACGAGACGCCGGAGTGTCAGTCATCTGGAAATCAAAGTCCAAAACCCTTGAAATGAACTGCGAAGAAACGAAGAAACCAGGAACAAGCCGGAAGGATAGAGAAGTAGTCCGATATCTAATCCGATCTTCGATTCTTTGCTTCTTTGTGTTCAACATGTCTCGTCGGACAGGGGCGAAGCCCCGATAGATGATAGATATAGGATAACACATGAAAAACATTAGTTGCCATATCCATGAGACCGGCCTCCACAAACTGTGGTCGCGCCTGATTCTGGGCGCCGTATTGACGCTTGCCGGCGCGAGCGGGTGGGCTGCGGGAGCCACTGCCGATGCTGCCCCGGCGACCGCCGCGACCGCCACCGACGCCCATCGCGTGGAGAATGCGGTCGTGCAAATCTTTTCCACGGCGCGCATGCCCGACCTCTGCAAGCCGTGGAGCAAACAGGCGGCCAAAGAGTTGACCGGCTCCGGTGTCGTTATCGAAGGCAAGCGCATCCTCACCAATGCGCACTTGGTTCTCTACGCCAGCCAGATTCAAGTGCAGGCTAACCAATCCGGCAACAAGCTGCCAGCTAGCGTCGAGGCGGTCGCGCCGGGCATCGATCTCGCGGTGCTCAAACTCGAGGACGAATCGTTCTTCGACACGCATCCCCCGCTGCCGCGCGCCAGCACCCTGCCCGCGATCAAGGATAACGTCATGGCCTATGGTTTCCCCGTTGGCGGCACCGGGATTTCGATCACGAAGGGAATAGTCTCCCGGATCGAGTTCGCCGGCTACAATACCCCCACCTCCGGGCTGCGCATACAAATCGACGCCGCCATCAACACCGGCAACAGCGGCGGTCCGGCCTTGGTGGGCGACCAGATGATAGGCATTGCCTATAGCCGTCTCAGCAGCGCGCAAAACGTCGGCTACATCATCCCGTGCGAAGAGATCGACTTGTTTCTCCAGGACATCGCCGACGGCAAATACGACGGCAAATACGACGGCAAACCCGCCCTCTTCGACGAGTTCCAAACCTTCGAGAATCCGGCCCTGCGCGCGTTTCTGCGGCTCGACCACACGGTCGAAGGCATCATCGTACATGAAATCGACAATCCCGATCCGGCATATCCGCTGAAAAAATGGGATCTCATCACCAGGATCGGCGACACGCGGATCGACAACGAAGGCAAGATCAGGCTTGGGGATAATTTGCGCGTCAGCTTCCGTTACCTGATCCAAAAAACCGCCAAGAATGGAAAGGTGCCGCTGACTGTGATGCGCGAGGGACAAGCGTTGACCCTCGACGTGCCGGTGGAGTACGGACGCCCCAAGCTCATTCCCCACTTACTCGGCACCTATCCGGATTATTTCGTGTACGGTCCGATCGTGTTCACGGTTGCCACCGAAGATTTCGTCACGCTAGTGACCAGCATTCCCTCCAGCGCCCAAGGCGCGCCCGGCATCAGCGGGGCCGTGATATACAACATGCTCAGCGCCTCGGGCAGCCCCTTGGTCACCCGCCGCAGCGAGCGGGCCACGGCGGAAGAGCAGCAATTGGTGCTGATTCCCGCGCCGTTCTTCCCGCATAAACTGACCAAGGGGTATGGCAACCCCGCCGCGCGGGTGGTCAAAAACGTCAATGGTGTCGCCATCAAAAGCCTGAGTCATTTGGTCGAGGTATTGCGCGACGCGAAGGAGCAATTCGTCACGATTGAACTGGCGGGCCGGGCCACGGAATCGCTGGTGCTTCCGCGGAAGGAAATGACGGCGGCCACGGAGGGCATTCTTAACGACGCCGGCATCCGTGCCCAAGGCTCGCCGGCGATGCTGGCGGTGTGGGAGGGGAAAGCCAGAGGAGACTAAGCCGGATGCATCCTACCGCGGAAGCCGCAACCAAAGAGGCCAGAAGCCGGAGGCCAACGGTCGGACGGTGGTGCTCTGCTGGCCAGCAGAGCACACAGTGGCGGCGGAGCCGCCTCGGTCGGACAGTCGGACGGTCGCCCATTCGGAGAGCGCCCACCTTCGCATGGCTACGGCGGGCACAGCAGGGCCTTCGGGAAGTCGGTACGAACCCACATTACTGATGTCGAAGAGCTCGTGCTATAGGGAATCGTCGCAAACATGCACGATCCGTAGAGACAGTCACACAGGGCTTGGCGGTGACCCAACGGTTGTGCGGATATGATTTTTTCAGGCGATTTTTATCAGCAGGGCATGCTGCGCTGGAATCTCGGCTGGCCGACACCGAACTACGCGGGGGCGTTTCTGGTCGCGCTGCTGCCCCTGCTTTGGGGGCTAAGCTGGAGCCGCTGGCGGTGGGTCGTTTTGGCGGGCGAGCTTGGCGGAGCCTTTTTGCTGGCTAAAACCTATTCCCGCGGAGCCGTCGTAGCGTGGGGGGCCGCGTGGCTCTTCGCTTTTCTTGCGACCCGGGCTTGGCGGCAGCCGGTGCAGAGCATGTTGTGGACGGCGCGCATCGGAGTGTTTGCGGCGATGTTGGCCGTGGCGGGGTTTGGGTGGAATCGGCTGCCGGGAGCGCGTGGAGCGGAAACTGCGGACGCAACGGTGGACGACAGCTCGATTGGCAACCGCTTGGAGCTCTGGCGTGGCGGGCTGCGCATGGTTGCCGCAGCGCCGCTACAAGGCTGGGGCGCGGGAGAATCGGGGCGCGCGTATATGAACTGGTTTCAGGACGTGGATCGCACCGAGGGGTTTGTCACCATGGTCAATAGCCACCTGCATGTGGCGGTGGAATGGGGGTTGCCGCTTTTCGGATTACTGGCTTTGGGCGGGGGCATGATATTGGCGGTGGCTTGGCTGGGTGCCGCCCCGCCTGAACCGTCCGCACCGGAGACAGGATATATACGGTGGGTTGCGGGCGCGACCGGGGCATCGTTGGTGGCGTGGGTCGTGGCCAATATGTTCACGACGCTATGGATAGAGCCGAAGCTGTGGATTGTGCCGGCTCTTGCTGTCACGGTAATTTTGATAAGCGCATGGTCGGGTCACAGAGCATTGCGATGGGGCCGAGTCATCGGGTTCTGTTTCGGCGCTACAAGTCTGTTGATCATCGGCCTTTTTGTTATGGGGCACGTGATGCTTTCCAAGAGGTCGATTGTTGCCAAACCTCTGAGCGATGGCGCAGTCCTTTTGTCGGCCAAAACTGGCGCGATGAGTGTACGTGGAATCCGATGTCATGCGTGGCTCGACACGGGGGTGCTAGGCGTTTCGCCGGGCAAGGAAATGAGGCGCTGGCTGGAAGCTATGAACGGAGAGTCTGAAAGCGGGGGAGGGTTATCCCAGAACGAAGGCAAACGAAGTCTTTCCGCTGTCTGTGAGATCGTAGTACACTCCCCATCTGGGATCGAAGCCCTTCCTTCCTCCTCCTCAGTGATTCTTTTTGGCAAGCAGGCGGAACGGCTTTGGAGAATCGCAAAGGGAAAGCCAGCGCAGGTCTTGATTATTCACCCGGCGGGGGCTTTGCCGAAACAGGAAAGCGGCGGGATGCCGATCGATGGCATGACGCTGATGGTGCTTTTGCCTGCCATCGACGAGACGGGCGATGGCGCTCGTTGGCGCAAATGGGCTGAGGTTGCTGGTGCTCGCGTGTGCATTTCGGAGGGCGTCGGCCAGGACATCCGGGCTGTCTGGCCGGGTGTCATCATGGGACTGAAAAAGGAGGATATATGAGTTTCACCGCGGAGGCGAGCGGCGTAGCCGCAACCAAAGATGCCAGATACCAGAAGCCGGAGGCCAGATCGGAACAGGAAATCGGAGGCATGTTTGACAGGATAGGTCGGAGATCGGAAGTCGGAGACGATGGGCTTTTCCAAGCCACGAGACAGAATTTATTTTTGTCTTCTTCGGGGCCTCGGCTGTTCCGTGGAGCCGGTCGGATCGGATGTATTCGGTGGGTGTCCGTATTGCTGTTGATCGCGAGCACAGGAGTTTCCGCCGAAAAGAAAGAATTAGCTCCTGCGCCAAGCGTGTGGGAGAAGATTGAGGCGGCCATGGGAAGCATCGCCATGGATGGCACCTTGCGCCTGAGCACCGATCTGGCGGAGAGCGCCGAGCTCCGCATACTCGGCGTGCGATGCCGGCTTGTGCATCGGATCGAGACGGATGCCCGGGGTGAGGCTCGCAGTGCGTGGGCGATGGAAGGCTTGAACAGCGTCCTGGTGCCCGAGGGCCGGGATTCCCTTGCCTGGCATCCCCTCGGCGGAGTCCCCGTGAAATTCGAGCGGGCAAAGATCGGTCGCGCGCTTGCGGCAGCGGGCTCCAGCCGCTGGCTGATCCGTGAATTTGGAGATGCGGGCTACGAGATTCGCTCTCTCGACGGACGAGCTTGGCGCTACGAGCAGGGACATCTCATCTCTGCGGAGCATCCCTCTCTCGGACGTATTTCAATCGACTCACGAGGAGGACGGCTTGTTTCCCTGAGGCGTGCCGACGCATCGGTCTCTGAAGATCCGATACTGTTGGCGACTTATGACGGAGAAGCGCGGCTCGCAAGCGTCCGGGCGGCGGGCAAAACTCCTTTCATGCTGGAGTGGAACTCATCGGGCGAGCTGATCGCCTGTCGCGGCCCCGGCGAAAAAGAGATCCGTTTCTCGTACCGGGCTGGGTTATTGAGTGAGGTCGTGGAGACAGGCAAACCAGCACGGGTGATCGGCTGGGAGGCGAATCCTGGCCATGAGCGGGGCGATTCCAAGTGGCCCGCGCCTGTGCATCTGAGCAGCGACGGCGATACTCGATTTGCCTACGCGATGACCCCCAAAGGATACGTTGCCACCGTGCACTCGGCGTCGGGAGCTGTGAGCATCACATGTTTCAATCCCCTTATGAAGCGTGTGACGCATCGCTCAAGCGCCGGGGAGTACACCGTCTCCCTGCGTCGGGGGACCGGTGCCATCGAGCGAATCGCCGATGGAAGGGGCGATGTGCTTGAGGATTACCGCTATGATGAGCGCGGCCAGTTGGTCGGAGTGAGGAGAAAAGGAGAACCCGAACGCAAACTGAGTTATGACGAGTCGGGGCGCATCATGGACGTGACTGAAATGCACACACCGAATCTTTTGCCATGACGAAGCCATTCATTCAGTTCCTTGCGTTTCTGGCCTTTCTCACAGCCGCCGTGTATGGAGGCCAGCCGCTCGCGATTCCCCAGTATCGGATCGACCAGAAACACCAGGAGCTGGGGCGCTGGCTGGCGATTGGCCCTTTTGAAGCAGCCAAAGGAGAGCAGGCAATCGAGATCGATTTTCTTGCTCGCATTGGAAACGGAAAGATCCTCGCAGTTGAGGGAAACCCAGCTCCCGGGGAGTCAAACCAGAGCGCCCGAAGCTTGGAGGCTCTGGCTAACGAGATCAACAAGTCCACGCGCTCCGGTGATGCGAGCGCCGAGATTGTATCGTTTCAGGACTTCGTGGATTTTAACCAGGTTTATGGCATAAACTACTCGCATGGGGTATCCCAGGTCGCCGTCTATGCCCTATGCGAGATCATATCGGATCAAGCCCGCAATGCCTGGCTTGCCCATACCAGCGATGACGGCTCCGTCGTTTGGCTCAATGGAGAGCAATGCTACATCTGGCCCGGGCGCAGCAGTGTCGAGCGGGCTCTCGATGCGATTCCCCTGAAGCTTAGGGCTGGCAAGAACCTGCTCATGGTCAAAGTGGCTAATTTCGACGGCGGCTGGGCACTGAAGGAACGCCTGGAGCCGGATTTGGATTCGGCGGCCGAAGGGGCTCTCTCAATCGAGAAATCTGTCCTTAAGCACACTGTGATTCCCGAGGGAGCCGCGCTTGAGCTTACCGGTTCCGCGCTTCCGGAAAAAGTCCGGGTCGAAGCTGTGGTCGAAGACTTTCACGGCGTTGTGATACGCAAGCTTTCGTTGGCACGTGGCGAGGCAACAAGCCTGGTCGGCATGCCTCGCGGCCTTTACCGGCTTAAATTTCCCCTGTTGGGCACAGCGCAATCCGGAGTGCTGTTTGCTATCGGCGATGTTGCCTGGTTCCATCGCACGCTCAAGGAGCGTTGCGATGGGGTTCCGATGGACGACCGGGGTGCCATCAATACGCAGGCGTACCTGCGGCGCTTGGATATTCTTTCCCGGCCATTTCAATCCAATCCCACGGACGATTCGTGGGCGCACTTTTCATTTATGGTTAGGAACGAGGAGAAGGCGGTATATGCGGCAACTCGATTGACCGATATTCTCGATCGCATGGCTGCGCACGAGGAGCCCTTCCGCCAACGTCCGGGGCTGCACCTGCGTGGATTCAGGTCGAAGATCGACGATCAAGTCATGCACTATCGGCTCTACATTCCGCAAAACTTCAGACCTGACGGGCCTCCTCTGCCACTCGTCATTTCAATGCAGACGGTCTTCAAGGCTGAGCGTCCTTACCTGGAAAGTTCTTTTGTTGCAGCGCATGGCAAGGCGGAAAATTGGGGACGCATTGCCGAACGGCTGGGCGTGGCAGTCCTGTGGCCGGGGTATCGCGTATGCCCCTACGGGAATCCCGCCGATATAGCTCATTTCGATGAGGTCCTTGCCACAGTGAAACAGGACTATCGAATCGATGAATCCAGAGTGTATCTTCATGGGGAATGCAGTGCCGGGATGACAACTGCAATGGAACTGGCTAGGCATCCCAGCCATTATGCGGCTGCGGCTTTCATTAATCCTGTTTTGCATCGCTTGAAGAACCGCTTCGACGATGGCGGCGAATATGCCTCGCAGCCAGCTTATCGGAGGTGGCTGGCTGAGACCGATCCCGTGGAATGCATGGCGGCCATCAAAGATCTTCCGGTGTGGATTATTCACGACTCAGCAGATCCGGATCATGGTCCGCTTTCGCATTCCGTCGATTACTTCGAGATGGCCCGGGCGTTGGGGAACCATCCGCGCCTCGATATCGGGCATCCACCGGGACCACCTAGAATGCAGTTGATCGAAAAGCAACTGGCATGGCTGGTTCAGCATAAGCGTTCCGTCGTTAAGGAGAATGCTCCGGAGGATGATACGAAGGAGCATGATGGCCCGCTTTCACGTGCGTTTGCTGAGCGCATTGTCCTGGTTACGGGAACCGGGGGCTCGCAGGCGGAGAAGGAGGCCGCCCAAAGTTGGAGCGCGGCATTTAGAGCTGCGTGGAAGAAGACGAATTATGTGGATTGCCGCGCAATCGAGGATGTTGAACTGGCCGAAACCGAGGAGGCGCAAAGCAATTTGGTCCTGATCGGTAATGAGACGTGCAACACGATCTGGAAGAAGCTGGCAGGAGAACGGTCTATCGTCGTTGCTCCCGGGGAAGTATCGGTTGGCGGTCGAAAATGGACCGGCGGGAATCTCGCCGTCCAAGCGTGGGAACGCCATCCGAAGCATCCGGAGCGGAGGATCGTGCTTATCGGTGCCGCCGATCTTGAGAAATCCGGCGTAGGAACCATGGAGCTGGCTTTGGATGGATGGTTCGACTTTGCCGTCTGGAAGAAAGAGGGCGGGCGGGCGGTTTTGGTTTATACCGGGCGGTACGAGAAATGAGGGCGCAAAAAAGCCGGGCGGCGGAGGGGCCGGCCGGCTTTTGGGAAGAGGACTTCGACGAAGGTTAGATCGTGAAGGCGGGAAGTATCTTTTCGACGCGCTCCTTGTCGAGGTGGGCCATGTTGGGCAGGCCGTTGTCGTAGGGCATCGGAACCTCGCCGACGATGAGGGGCTGGGCATAGCGGATGAACTGGTAGTTCATCGAGACGCCGTCCTCGTTGACCCACTCGGGAGGCAGCTTCTTCACGCTGTTGGCGATATCCGCCAACGCGGCCAGGCCGGTCTCGCAGGTATAATGATCCGTGTTGCCGCGCACCAGGGTGACCATCTTGTCGGTCTCGCCCTCAAGCACTGCGGCGCGGACTGCCGCCTGGCCTGCCAGGTAGGCCTCGTCGTTGTCCGTCTTGGAGGAGCAATGGGCGGCGGCGCGCTGGGCCATGCCGAGCGTGACCACACGGGCCTTGATGCCGGGCAGGTGCTGATCGACCAGGCCCTGCAGGTAGGCGCCTGCGCCGCCCAACTGGGCGTGACCGAAAGCATCGGTCTTGGCGCTGGCGGAAATGTAGTTGCCGTCGGCATCGACGAGACCTTCGCCGACGACGATCGAGCAGAATTTCTCGCGGGCGAGGACGCGCTTCACGTCGGCGACGAATTTCTCAACCGTGAATGCGATTTCGGGAAGGTAAATCAGGTGCGGCGGGTCGTTGGGATGATCGCGGCGCTTCGCGAGGGCGGAACCGGCGGCGAGCCAGCCTGCGCTGCGACCCATGACCTCCACGATCTGCACGAGATCGTTCTGGCCCATG